>CAZMBE010000001.1:0-149049 GCA_964564625.1 uncultured Syntrophaceae bacterium
ATATCTGAAAATATGTTCGCCATAATACCCTCCTTCATTTCAGGACTTCATCAGGTCCATTTATATTTTCAGCAAGTTCCATGTAAAATCTCTTCGATGACTCCTCCTCCCAGAACACGGTCATTCGCATAAAAAACCACAGACTGCCCTGGGGTGATCGCTTCCTGTTCCTCGATAAATAATACTCTGAGCCTGTCGTTTTCGGTCGTCACCTCGCAGGGCGCCTCTTTTTTCCGGTATCTGATCTTTGCATTCACATGCCGGGGCCAGGATTCAGCAAGCATATTCACATCACCCGCGAAAAGTCCCTTTGCCTTTAAGTCCTTCTTTTCACCGACGACAATACGGTTTGTTTCGGGATCAATGGAAACGACATACAATGGTGTTGTATGGCTGATACCCAGACCCCCCCGCTGACCGATAGTATGAAATATAATTCCCCGATGGGTGCCAAGAATGTTCCCCTCCATATCCACAATGGGACCCGGATGTAATTCTCCTGCCCTCTTTGAGAGAAACTCCTGAGCGTTTTTCTGTGTCACAAAACAGATATCCTGGCTCTCCTGCTTTTCCGCAACGGGCAAGGAGGCTTTTTTCGCTATTTCCCGTACTTGCTCCTTGGTCAGTGAGGAGAGGGGGAACAGTATTTTTCCCAGACCCTCGTAGGGAATGGCATAGAGAAAATATGTCTGATCTTTCTTTTTGTCCTTCGGCCTTCTCAGGCAGTAACCCTCTTCATTTCGTCCGATTGCGGCATAATGTCCTGTTGCCAGGAAATCAAAACCGAGCACCTTCGCCTTGTCCAGAAGACTCCCGAATTTCAAATAGCGGTTGCAATCCACACAGGGATTCGGCGTTCTTCCTTTTTTATATACACTGACGAACTTGGCAATAACCCTCTCTTCCAGTTCACCCGCATAATCAAAAGCATAGTGAGGTATTTTCAGCCGGTTACAGACCCTTTTCGCATCATCGACCGCAGTAGAACCTAAGCATCGTACACGCTCATCTTCTCCCGCAATGCCGAAGCACATGGTCACACCCGAAACATCATACCCTTCATTTTTGAGCAGCATGGCCGCGACGGACGAATCGACACCGCCGCTCATGGCTACCAGAACTTTTTTACCCACTTGCTTCCTTTACTATACAAAAAGTTTTTACCATTATTCTCCCGGAATCATGACGCTGCCCCTGCGAATGCGGCGGTCCATGACAGACCAGGTATTCCCCGTATAATGGACGAAGAATGTGTTCACTACAGGATTTAACATTTCCATTGGGTTTTTTCTCCCTCCTTCTCCTGTATAAAAGGATTGAAAGAGAAAGTCTCTTGCCCCCATTTATACAGTATGCATCATCGCCTTTCCCGTTTTTTCCTGATTCATTTTGACCAAAATATCCAGGGTGATAGAACTTAAGGTCTCAGAAATTTTCCCGCCGATAATCGCCCAGATGTCATGGCTCGCGCAGATGGGAACCCTTGGACACGTGGAAGGATCCTTGACACAGTCTACAAGGGAGCAATCCCCTTCTAAAACATCAACAATCTCTTTCATGGTGATTTGTGACGGATCTCTTGCAAGACTGTATCCTCCATAGGCGCCCCGGCTCGAATTCAAAAGACCGATCCCTCTAAGAGGTATGATGATCAAACTCAAGTACTTCTCGGAAATGTTCTCACCTTTGGCAATATCTTTTAAGAATACAGGGCCTTTGCCATAACTTAGGGCCAGAGCAACCATCAACCTGACTCCATATCGGGCTCTCGTGGAAAGTTTCATAGCACCCCTCAAGTATAATTACTATCATTACTATCGTTTCGGTAGTAATTAACGTATCCGATTTATGTTGTCAAGAAAAAATTAAGACATTTAAAGGCGGGAACAGGAAGCATAATCATTCTCATGCATTTTCCGCATGCTGTTAATCTCCGAAGAAAGATTTTCAACAAGCTAAAGTGTCAAGAAAAAGTATATTTTATCGGGATAGAGATAGAGGAACCACATGTACTGGCATCAATGGAAAAACAGAGAAAATTTTTTGGCAACTTGCGACATCATCACAGGGTCTTTTTATGATGGACAAATATTCTCATAACACCTTAAAATGAGAGAAGGTGGGAACTTCTCCCACCCTCTCTCGCCTAATCTATTATGACTCACTACCTATACATCCTTGGTTTCATTGCCGCGGATTATTTCACTGCATCCTTCAATGCCTTGCCGGCAGTAAACTTGGGAACTTTCTTGGCCGCAATCTTGATCGGGGCACCTGTTTGGGGATTCCTCCCCTTTCTGGCAGATCTTTTCGTGACAGAAAATGTCCCGAAGCCGACGAGAGTCACACTTTCTCCCTTCTTCAGCGACTTCTTAATAGCCGCAAGGACTGCATCCAGGGCGTTCCCCGCCTCTGCCTTCGTGCAGGTAAATTTTGCAACTTCAGCAACCAGATCTTGTTTGTTCATTCCTTCATCCTCCCTTTTTTTAAGTATTAGTTTTCTCCGCAAAAGGCGGTAATAATGCTTTCTTTGGTTACAGCAACTAATAGCATGGAATACTCTAACCGCTTTACTGTTTGCGGGATTATTAAAAAGAGTAACAGAAATTGCAAGCAAAAACTTACATCAGAATCAATTATTTTTTACTCCCACCCCGCAACATCTTAAAAAAACTCTCCCCGTATAGTGCGGGAAGCAGCCAATTTCCGAATTTCAGGATCACATGGTTATATTACTCCGCAAAACTTGGAGTGGGACCTTTCATCTTATAAAGCGCGGGGATCCACCAAAATCATGCATCGTGCTTAGATTTGCCAATGCAGTAACCAATGTACTTGCCGTTTCCGACTATATTGATTCTGCGATCTCTGCATGGAGCACCAAGAATTTTTTTTAGCTGATTCTTTGAATTGATAGGCTAAATTGAATATGATAGTTATGATACGTACATATCGCCGACTATGGCGAGAAAAATTTAAAGGACAGTATTCTGATCATGTCACAAAAAATACTCTATTACAGCACCAACAGGAATCTTAAGGACGTCAAGGGTATTATCCCGTTCAAGGAACATGTTTCCTTTAAAGTGGCTCTCCTGCAAGGCCAGGCGCCTGACGAAGGACTTTTCATGCCGGACCCTATCCCAAAACTTTCTCTCCAGAGTATCGTGGAGTTGCGAGGAAAGCCTTATACCGCAGCGGCGATGATCGTGACAAAAGCATTCTTAGGAGACGAAATATCCACGGAGATCCTCGAGAAAATTATTTATGACTCTTACAACTATCCGGTCCCGCTGGAAAAAGTGGCAGGCCGCAAATACATCATGAGACTTGATCAGGGGCCGACCGCCTCTTTCAAGGATTTTGCCGCACGGATGATGGCTCGCCTGATGAGCCACTTCCGTGACCCGGGGAAAAGGCTGAATGTTCTGGTTGCCACCTCGGGCGATACAGGCAGCGCCGTAGGGGATGCCTTCAAGGGTGTCGAGGGAATCGATGTCTATATCCTCTATCCAGCCGGAGAAGTCAGCGGCAGACAAAAAAAGCAGCTGGATACCATCGGTCAAAATGTACAGGCCATTTCAGTGGTCGGGAAATTTGATGATTGCCAAAATCTGGTAAAGCAGGCGTTTTCCGATCCGTCTCTCACTCGCTTTAATTTAACGTCAGCGAATTCCATTAATTTCGGCAGGATTCTTCCTCAGATCGTGTACTACGTGTATGCTTACTCACAACTCGCGGAAGAAGGTGAAGAAATTATGTTTTCTGTTCCTTCCGGGAACTTCGGCGATGCCCTCGGCTGTGAATACGCAAGAAGAATGGGGCTCCCTGTAAAGATGCTCATCATGCCCACCAATGAAAATGACGAATTCCCCCGGTTTCTTACTGCAGGAATCTATGAGAAGATATCCCCTTCTAAAGCATGCCTTTCCAATGCAATGAACGTGGGCCACCCCAGCAACCTTGCCCGGTTCTTTGATTTATACTCCGGAACGGTAGATCGCAGCGGCACTGTTCACAAATACCCCGATAGAGAAGAAATGCGGCGATTCATATTCTCCGTGAGCATTTCTGATGAGGAGACAAAGAAAACAATCAAGAGGGTTTATGATACGTATCAAGTCATCCTGGAACCACACGGGGCCGTGGGCTGGAGGGGGCTCGAACTCTATCTCGAACAGTTCGGTGATTTCCCATTATGTGTATCCCTTGAGACGGCTCACCCCGCCAAATTTCCTGATGAAATTAAAGAGCTCCTTAACATCACCCCCGACCTTCCGCAAAGCATGAAGGACATTGATCAGAGGAGTGGAGAGCCCTTTGAGATTTCCGGAAGCTACAAAGAGTTTAGCGCATATTTACACACCAACCTCAAGGTGAGGTCATAACAAGGATATTTGTCTCAATCAGCGTTGCCTCGTGTATCATTTTGTAAATTCTGTGTCATATCGACCGAAGGGAGATATCTTTCAGCATCACATATCAATGAAGATTTTTCACTGCGTTCGAAATGATACTACATAAGTAAATTTATGAACCAGTTTGCTTGGCCGCACCCTCTCTTCTGCGTGCCTTTCGTCCTCGTCGAGGCTGTAAGCTAATTCCCCGGCTTATTGAATATCGAATGCGACATGCGTCCTTCCCGTTATATTGACTTTTATGGTCGCCTCAGATTGCCTGCTGTTCTTCAGTTTAATATTCCCGGGTGCTGTAGTGCCTCGCGTATAAAAATTAATGGTATGCCCTTTACCAAAACTGGCGTTCACCACCTCAATATCCGGTCCGAATTCTGATAGATGTTTGGTGACAGCGGCAGGCGTGCCAGGTTGGATGGTATAGCTTCCATTCGCGACATCAAAAGCAATTTGATATTTTGTATTCTCTGAAATCGCTTTTCCCTTGCATAGAAAGAAATCAGAAGCAATAGCCCTTGCCGCAGATTTGAGATTTCTGTTCAATGTGAACGCATATAAATTTAATCCCGCAATGGCACTTATGATTGCCACAAGGGCAATAGCGATGACCAGTTCAACAAGTGTAAATCCTTTTTTCAATTTCATTATAGCCTCCCATCAGTGTAATGTAATATGTCATTCGCGATGCGGTGAGCACCAACGGAAAGACCGTATTTGTTGCATTGATTGGCCTATTCGATTTTCAAGAAATTGATTGTATGCGTGGTCAAGTACAATTTATGATGTGCGGATTATATAAAATATGAATATGAAAAATGGCAATATGAAAAAACCATGAGGGAAATACTAGAAAATACTCGTAGAATACAATGAAAAAGCTACAACATCCGTAAGAGATTGTATAGCCTACCTCACCATAACCAGTTTCTGTTCCTCCTTGGGAACGTACCACTTGATAAAATTGTGTCCAATCCCGAGGGGCGCCGGTTCTACACCACGAAACCGTGCATGGATTATAGGCAAGGCATCGGGAACGTACAGAAACAGATAGGGTTGTTCTTCCGCTAATATCTCCTGGATCCTGTCGTAATATTTTTTTCTTTCCTTCTGGTTGAAGGTACTCCTCCCCCTCTCAATCAGCGTATCAACTTCTTCATTTTTATAGGATATGAAGTTTAGTTCCTGAGGTCCCATTTTGCTCGAATGCCATACGTCATAGATATCGGGATCAAGGGGTACGGTCCATCCAAGGATTGTTGCGTCAAAACGCCGTTTATTGATAAAGTCGTTCACAAACGCGGCCCATTCCAGAATTCTGATTTTTACCGTGATGCCTATCTCACCCAGGCGTCGCTGTATGATTTCAGCGCACTTTGCCCTGATCTCGTTTCCCTGGTTTGTGATAATCTCAAACACAAAGGGTTGACCGTCTTTGTCCAGTATACCGTCACCATCGTTATCTTTCCACCCCGCATCTGCCAGAAGCTCCCTCGCTTTATCGGGATCGTAAGGGTACGCCTTTACATGGGGGTTGTAGACCCAGGTGCCCGGTTTGAAAGGTCCCGTGGCTTCCTTGCCCAAGCCCAGCAAGACTCCCCGGATAATCTCATCCTTATTGATTCCGTACGCGATTGCCTGTCGAACTCTCTTATCAGCAAACAACGGATTTTTGAGATTGTACCCCATATATGTATAGGAAAATGAAAGATACCGGTACTTGTTGAAGTTCTTTCGAAAGAGATTATTTTCTGTCTGTCTTGTGTATTGAAGTGGGGTCAGATTCTTACGGTCAATGCCGTTAGCGCGCAATTCAAGAAACATCGTGGCATCGTCGGGAATGATGCGCATGATGTACCCATCAATATAGGGCCGGCTCTCAAAATAATCCGGGTTGGAGATGAGTACGATCTTCTGCCCCGGCACCCACTCTTTGAATATATAAGGTCCCGTGCCGACGGGATGGCGCGCCAAAGGCGCCGTGGTGATATCTTTCCCCTCCAGGAGATGCTTCGGCAGTACGGCGCTCCCCCAGCTCATGAGCGCAGGCGCGAAAGGCTTGTCATAGGTGACACGGAAGGTATAGTCATCCAGAACTTCCGCTTTCTTCACTTTAAGAAAATCACCCGCGTAGGCAGTAGGTGTTTTGGGATCGATGGTGGCTCGATACGTAAACAGAATATCGTGGGCTGTAAAAGGATGGCCGTCATGCCATGTGACGCCTTTCCTGAGGTAGAAAGTAATCACCAGCCCGTCTCCGGAAATTTTCCACGATTCGGCCAGGTCTCCTACAATATTGATGTCTTTGTCATACTTGACGAGACCGTTGAACACCAGAGACGAAATGCCATGGGAGGTACTGTCGGAAGAGAGCAAAGGAATCAGATTGCTGGCGTCACCGATGGAGCCCTCAACAATAATGTCCCCGTAGGCAGGTCCGGAATCGGAGAGGTTTCTCACCGTACTCTCCTGTTTTTTTTCACTGCACCCGGAAAGTGAAATAGCAACGGCGATGAACGTTACGAAAATGATAGAGGTAATTATTCTCATGACAGGTTACTTACAGGATACACCATACCTTTTCAACGGAATTCTCACTTCGTTTGCTCTTGACTCACCCTGCCGATTTCCTACACTTTTAATCCGCCTTTTATTCACATCGTTTATCGCGAACCACAGCGGGAGTTATTTACCATACAGAAGTCCTTGCAATCGAGTTATTGCCTTCCGGGCACTATGAAGCAAAAAGAACAGTGATTGCAATATTATACGGGAAATCCTCATGAAAACCTTCTCTGACCTTTTCAGACATGCCCCGAAGAGGCAACTATCAGAGTTTCTTTACCCGTAGCATATTAGTAGCACCGGCTTTAAGCAGCGGATGGCCGGCAACGATCACCACAAGCCCTCCCTGAGAGACCTCGCCCGCTTCCATCGCTGCCCCCTCAATCATGTCGTCCGTGCTCAGAGGTGCGTTTAACAGACGGGGGCGACAACCCCAGAAAAGGGCTAACCTCCGCACCGTCTTAATGTCAGCAGACAGGGCAATTATGGGGTGTTTAGGCCGGAAACGCGATATTCGCATCGCTGTCAATCCTGTTGTGGTATAGGTAACAATAGCCTGTGCGTCGAGATGATCCGCCAGGATGCAGGAGGCATTGGCAATAGATTCGGCAATGCCTTTTTGAGGAATCACATTCAGATATGCTTCATAAGAGAACCCTGCTTCCGCATTCATGGCCAGGCGGTGCATGATGCTTACAGCCTCTACAGGATACTCACCGGAAGCTGTCTCTTCAGAGAGCATCACCGCATCTGTACCATCCAGAACGGCATTCACTACATCAGCCGCTTCTGCACGGGTTGGTCGAGGCGAATTTACCATGGAACGGAGCATCTGGGTCGCTGTGATCACCGGTTTGCCGGCTGCATTCGCCTTCTGGATGAGTCTTTTCTGGATAAGCGGTACCTCTTCCAACGGTATTTCCACACCCAAATCCCCCCGTGCCACCATGATGCCATCTGAGATATCGACGATGGCTTCCAAATTCTCAAGCGCTTCATGCTTTTCTATCTTTGCAATTACAGGGGTATCCTTTCCTTGTTTCCGAATAATATCTTTGACCGCTCCAATATCGTTTGCTGTTTTTACAAATGACAACGCGACATAGTCAACATCATGCTGTAAGCCAAAGAGAAGATCCTTCCGGTCTTTCACCGTAAGGGAAGGAGCCTTAATCGTCCCTGTCGGCAGGTTAATCCCCTTGTGGGAAGTGAGTCTGCCCCCGGTAATGACCCGGCATGTAATTTCTGTGGCGCTTGTCTCCACTACTACCAGTTCCATTACGCCATCCGCAAGGAGAAGCCTGTCGTCCTTTCGGACATCCTTAGGAAGATCCGGGTAGGAGACAGAAACCATTTCCCTGCTGCCCCTAATATCACGGGCAGTAAGAATAAAGTCCTGCCCGGCTTCCAGTAGTACACCGGGGTCGGGAATAAAACCTACTCTTATCTTCGGCCCCGCGAGATCCTGCAGGATCGCTACGGGGGTGTTCAACTTTTCAGAGAGAGCCCGGATCATTGTTATCTTCTCCGCGTGATCCTTGTGTTCTCCATGGGAAAAATTCAACCGGGCCACGTTCATGCCGCTTTTTATCATCGCTTCGATGACCTCTTCCCTGGCGCTCGCGGGCCCTATGGTACATACTATTTTGGTTTTTCGCATAGTTTTCGTCCTCACACAAAGAACTTTCTCACGTTGAACGCGAATCTTATCACAGAGGCTATGCCAATAAAAGCGATTTACTAGTTATTATCATGAAACACACGGCACACGATAAAGACTTGTTGTAACTATTGTGTCGATATTGTAATATACGTCGCATACTATGATATAAAGGGTAATTACATGATAAGTATTTCAAAATTGTACTGTGGCGGAGCAGAGCCTATGGACGCGCTCCGCTATGGAAGCGAAAAGCATAAACGGCCTGTAGTAGTCTGGAATATGACCAGGAGGTGCAACCTTAAATGTATCCACTGTTACTCCAATTCACGTAACATGATCTACGAAAATGAATTAACCACAGATGAGGGAAAAACACTGATCTCCGACCTTGCTGCGTTCAGATCCCCTGTGATTCTTTTTTCGGGTGGTGAACCCCTGATGCGAGAAGACCTTTCCGAACTTGTACGGTACGCCGTGGATAAGGGTATGAGGGCCGTCATATCAACCAATGGAACGTTGCTGACAAAAAAAACAGTGAATGTCTTAAAAAAAATCGGGATTTCCTACATCGGCGTAAGTCTTGACGGGATGGAAAACACGCACGACCGGTTCCGGGGCGTGGAGGGCGCCTTTGACATGACCATAAAAGGAATTAGAACCTGCCTCGAGGAAGGAATTAAAGTAGGCGTTCGTCTCACTATGAACAAAAAAAACTCCCCCGACATCCCCGCTATTTTTAACCTCATTGAAAAGGAAAATATTCCTCGTGCATGTTTTTATCATCTGGTCTACTCCGGGCGCGGGTCTAAACTGATTAACGAAGACCTGTCCCACGGAGAAACGCGAAAAGTAATTGACATTATCATGGATAGAACTCGCGATCTTTTCGATCGGGGGAAACCGAAAGAGATCCTCACCGTGGATAACCATGCTGATGGGCCTTATGTGTTCATGCGTATGCAGAAGGAAGATCCTGTGAAGGCGAAGGAGGTTATGTCGCTCCTTCTGGTCAATGAGGGTAACAGTTCCGGCAACGGTATAGGCTGTATCAGCTGGGATGGCGAAGTTCACGCCGACCAGTTCTGGAGAGGCATATCATTCGGCAATGTTAGAGAGCGTCCTTTCAGCGAGATATGGACAGACACATCCAATGAACTGATGGCAAGGATGAAAGACAAAAAGAAACATGTAAAAGGAAGATGCTCTACCTGCCGCTGGCTCGATGTGTGTGGTGGAAATTTCCGCGCCAGAGCGGAAGCGGTGACGGGGGATATTTGGGCCTCTGACCCGGCATGTTATTTGACGGAAGTAGAAATTGCAAAGTGAAAATTGCGCATTAACAGGTAATGAAAGAAATCTTATCGAGCAGATTCAAGGAGACGCAGGAAGAACTCAGGCAGGCGAAAAGGGAAATCGCCAGATTGAAAAACGAATGTGATATGAGTCACGTAAGCGCCATTTCACTTGACAAAAAATGATTATGGCTGATACTTAATTTCAGCCATAATTCAAAATTCAATCTAACGCAGGCTTTTTTCAATGGATCAAAAAATGAGCGCTAAGGACTGGTTTATGAAAGGGTGTCGCGATGACCTTATTGATCCCAAATCCGAAGAAGCAATAGAAGCATACAAAAAAAGTATTGTCCTTGACCCAACATTTACCGCCGCATATGTAAACCTGGGCTTCATTTACCTCCAGAGGGAAGACTATGAATGGGCGCTGATATGTTTAAAAAGGGCGACCGAACTGGAGCCAAAAAATCCGGAGGCATATAACAACCTCGGCTATGTCTATGAAAAGATGGGGAGGCTGGGAAGCGCACGGCAAATGTATGAAAAGGCATTAACCCTTAATTCGAGCAACATTGAAGCAATATATAACATAGGACATATCTCCGAACTGGAAGGTGACTATCACGGCGCCCAGCGACAGTACAAAAGAGCTATTGAAGCAGACCCTCACGCCGTATCACCACGTTTCTTGTTGGCTCACCTATACGATCGGCACGACATGTTTGATGAAGCGATTCAGGAATATCAAGGCGTCTTGGAAAAAAAGCAAAACCATGTGAAAGCCCTCTTTAATATGGGAAACCTTTATGTACAGTTAGGCGACTATAAGAAGGCCACAGAATTCTTTGAACGCGTAATCGCATCCGATCCTGATAACGCAGACGCATGGAATAACATAGGCTCCATTTACGAAATCACGGAACAGGATGAAGCAGCCATCACAGCCTACCGGAGATCTTTGGCGTTAAACCCATTTCAAGAAGAAGCGAACGTAAACCTTGCTCACATTCAGTTTAAGCAGTATCGTGCAAATCCGGATAGTGAAAAAAGGGAGGAAATCATTCTCAGGCTTCACTTTGTCCTTTCCATACATCCGCAAAAGACAAGAGCAAAAAACCTGCTGGAAGAACTTACAAAAGACGATTCCTGAAAAATCTCATCTCAGTTTATCTAGTACAAATTCCCGTATGTCATTCCACACAGAAATCGGATCATCCAGGGAAGCAGCCACCAGTTCCGGGTATTTTTTCAGAACCTGTGCTGCCATGGATCCCGCGACCTTAAGCCGATGCTCATGACTGGAGGACCGCGCCTTTTCAATGACGTGACAAGGTATATTTATTGTAACCTTTACATCAAGCATTTCCAATTCTTCTATGATTTCTTTCTTGCCTGCAGGCTCTTCAGAAAGTTCCTGCACTACCACGGCTACAGATGCTTCTTTCAGCGGTTTTGGCGTTTCTGTAACTGAAGCTTCCTCAGTACCCAGCTCCGGTGCG
Organism: uncultured Syntrophaceae bacterium; assembly: GCA_964564625.1. GTDB lineage: Bacteria > Desulfobacterota > Syntrophia > Syntrophales > UBA2185 > UBA2185. The sequence continues at coordinate 11,435 of CAZMBE010000001.1, forward strand.
TCCATACCTTTGGAAATTTGTTGCTCAACTCCCGTGCGACCCTTGGGTTCCGACTCGCCTGGTTCATAGATTCCCGAGTAATGTCGTCGATCCATAAAAGGTTCTACGGACAAGTGTGAAGTATCGACATAATCTGCTGTTCTTTCATCCGGAGAGAGGTCTTCCGGCGCTTTCCTCTCGGCTCTTCTTCTCGGTCTTCTCATCTGGACTGCGGGTCCGGCAAGGTGATGGAAGCGCTCACCAATCTGACGAATGACTTCTCCGGAAATGAGAGAAAACTGATTTGTCTCCCCTGCCTTCAAGGACAATTTACAGATCTTATTAATGAGACGTGGTACACCGTTATCAGAATATTCCCACAAAAAGCCGTATGCATCGTCGGTAAAAATAGTCCGTGATCCCCCAGCAAGACTGAGCCGTGTTTCCACATACGCCCGGATCAAATCCTTAGTTTCTATTTTATCAATCCTGCAAAATGTACCGATCCTTTGTAACAGGTTCGCCCGCTTGGGATGCTCCAATCTCCTGGCCAGTTCAAGCTGACCCGCGAGAACTATGGTGAATAGATTGCTTTGAGCGTCCTGCATATTGGTAAGCAACCTTAAACTTTCTAAATTGGCAGGAGACATTGCATTCGCCTCATCAACAAAAATCAATATCTTTTTCCCCGAATCTATCGTCTCGAATAATATTTTGTTAAATATTTCCAGCAGATTATTTTTTCGTCGTTCTTCACACTGCTTTCCGGTAAGCTGACCGACTATTTCTCTTAAAAGCTCAATAAAAGACATGTCGGGATTCGCAACCATGGCGATTTTGTATTTATCATGATCCAGAGAATCAATAATGATTCGTAGCGACAAGGTTTTACCCAGACCCACATCACCTACAATAACGGCAACGCATTCATTCCCTTCTTCGATCGCAAAAAGAGTTTCCGCTATGGCATTCTCCATCGAAGTATGACATTCCGCATACATCGTGGGATCAGGCACATTATCAAAAGGCGGTTTCTTGAGGCCCCAGTAATCATAATACATATTTTTTTATCCCCTCAACGACACAGCACGACCCATGAACCTTTAAAGACGCGATACCCCATACTTCCCATTATGTACATGCAATCTTAATCGACGGTCTGAGAGAAATCAATACAAAAGTGAGAACATTCACGAGGGGATTTATTTTTTGACACCCTGTCCCTCCTCACGCGCAACAAAGAAAGGGGCATGATTGGAGGTAAAGAACGGCGGGGCTCTCCTCACTATCGCGGCAACGGCAGGATGTCTCTTGAATTCCTTATTCAGAAATTGCCTTACGTCATTCCTGTTCCAACCCCGGGGATGAAAGAAACTCCTGTAAAGAGAAAGGTCTCCTTCATAAAAATCACCGGTGTCAAGTTCCCTGGCCTCGGGACCATACGCCGGAAGATTGAAGACAGCGAGATTCAGATACTCTATCTGATCGCTGTGGTTACTTGTGAATTTGAGGGTTTTACGTGCTTCATGAATTGTTTCCGACGGAGTTCCGAATAGCAGGTAGACATAGGTCGCGATTCCTGCCTTTTTTAATGTTTTTAGAACCGCAGAAGACGTTTCCAGATCGAATCCTTTTCGCATACTATCGAGGACGTTTTGATCACCTGATTCCACGCCGATCTGTAGCATGACACACCCAGATCTTCTCAATGCCAGGCAAAAATCCAGATCCGTCAGATGCGAGGATATTCTGGCGAATCCATACCAGGGAGTACCGAAAGATGTTTCCGCGATGCTTTTCAGAAGCACTGGACTAAGCGCATTATCCAGAAAATGTATAAGGACAGGTTTTACTGTTTCTGTCAGTGTACGCAGGTCTGAAATGACCATTTCGGTGGGTACCTGACGATACGGATTTCCTTCCGCTCTTTCCGGACAGAACGCACATTTGCTCCAGTAACATCCACTCGACGCGCTATAAGGAAGTATGGGACCGGGAGACAGATACCCTTTCATGGGAAATACGGTATAATCAGGAATAGTATGCCCTTCCTGATAAGCCATACCGGACATGGAAAGGAGATGTCTCTCCCCAGGACCGGCAATCAGTTCATCGACAAGTCCCTTGAATGGGTTCGACCATCCTGGTTGCCGTACCCATGATGTCACCAAACCACCGCCTAAAATTACCCTGATGCCGGGGTACACCCGTCTCAGAAAACCGATCATCGCAAACGTACATAACGCCTGACTCAAATAATTTAATGAAAACCCGATAACAGCAGGCTCTTCCTGCTCTATAGCAGCGGCAATCTTTTCTCTGAAATACGGATAGAAGGGATTGCGTTCAGGTGCTTCCGAAGCATGTATCAAATCCGCGCTTCGCACCGGTGACAGATTTCGATCAAGATAGTTAGACAAATTCAGACGTACGTCACGATAACAGTCTGACACCTGCAGTACTCGGTTAACGTCCATTACTGCCCGCCTATAGCGATCAATATTGGTAAAGGCCCTGGTGGAGGTTAACGCAGAAATGTTGATTTCCAAATCTCGGCAGGCGCGTCTCGTCCAGGTATCCATCGAAGGTTTAACACTGTTTTTTGTGAGGGTTTCCTTGATGTCTCTGGGTGGAAGATCGTTTAGCCTCCTGTTCTGCCTTAGAAGACTCGCAATACCTTCGGCATTGGCATCAATTACCCTGCAGGGAAGATTGTGGTCATTCATGACACCTGCAAGTTTCGCCAATCCTGCGGGAGGTTCACAGGTTTTGACAACCGGTGGGTGGATAAGAAGCATTATATAATGAAACCGCGCGTCCTTTTCTGATGTCTTTCTGCTCTATCACACATCAATACAAATCCAGCCTCTCTCCTTTGCCCGGCTCAGCGCCCTATATACCGCGTCAAATTTATAAACAATATGTAGTGGTATGTCAATACGTCACTTTCGCCATTTTACTTTTAGCCATCACGGTGAACCATCTTTCCTTTCCTGATCATAAATTCCGGAATCATAGAATCCCTTACTCCTCGAACCCTCTTGGCACAAAAGATCCAACCGATGTCTTCGCACAAAGATAATGGTTTTCTCCAATACCCGAGAGGCACATTAAAAAACCGTCACCCATCTTCCCTTTTCAGGATGATGAAGTGACGGTTCTCGCAGTCTCGCCGCATTAATTATTCAACGTTTACGGGTATCTTCTTCCCTTTCATTTTTGCTTCCTCTGTTTTCGGCAGTGTGACAACCAGAACACCATTTTTAAATGTCGCGTTGACTTTTTTCGCATCAATGGCCGCCGCCAGAGGGATCACTCGATGAAAGGATCCGTATGTCCGTTCCACATAGTGATAGTTTTCTTTTTTTTCTTCTTTATCCTCCTTTTTTTCCCCTTTTAATGTGAGGGTATCATCCGTAAGGAGCACCTCGACATCCTTCTCATCCATACCCGGAAGTTCAGCTTTCACAGTTATCGCCTTATCATCTTCCTTTACATCAAGGGAAGGCGAGAAAGTCCCAAGACGTTCCCTCATGGCGCTAAAAGGCGCAACATCAAAGCCCCGGGAAAAATCGTCAAACAACCGATTCATCTCTTTCTGAACGAGAGAGAGAGGATGCTCCTCCTCATACCTTACTGGAACATCTGTCCTCCTCCAGCGTGAGGGTAACAAATCTTTGAAAGGCATACTCCATACCTCCTTTTCTTAATTTATCCCGTCTTTATGGTAATCTTCTTTGCCTTTACAGGCTCAACTTTGGGAAGTGTGACACGCAACACCCCCTGTTTCACCGACGCTTCAATCTTATTTCGGTCAACTTCATCTGAAATCGTAAATGAACGTTCATAATCACCTGTATCATATTCAGAATACGTTATGCTGTGATTTTTATATGCCTCTGGTTCAACCGTCCCCGCAATGGTAAGAACATTCTTTTCAAGGGTAATATCAACGGACTTCTCATCAACACCGGGCATATCGGCAACCAGCATGATGGCATCCTTCGCTTCATATATGTCCACTTTCGGCACATAGACTCTCCTGCTTCTGGTCCGTTCAGTCTCAATTGAACTCTGGGCCTCTTTCTTTTGCAGTTCCTTTTTATCGTCTGCCATAACTATCAACCTCCTTCCTTACTCAGACTTTATGCTAATCTTCTTTGGCTTCGCCGCTTCCGACCGGGGAAGAGTAATTCGAAGAACACCTTTCTCGTACTTCGCATCTACCTTAGCCGCATCGACCTGGAAGGGAATTTGCAGCGTTCTCGTATAGTTTCCGTAATTTCTTTCCTGACGGTGATAGCTCTCACCCTCCTTCAGTTCATCCTTGTCGCGTGATCCGCTCAGCGTGATGGTATCAGCGACAACAGAAATGTCAATCTTACCCGGATCTATGCCCGGCAATTCGGCGCTTACAATCGCATCGTCTTTGCCAAGCCAGACGTTGATAGCGGGAAATTCATGGCTCAACGGCTGGGTGAATCCAGAAAAGAGCCTGTTCATCTCTCTCTGCAGGTTCTGCATGTCTGACAGCTGATTCACCATCCTTCCAACTCTCCAAAATCCTGGTCCGAACATAATGCATACCTCCTTTTCCTTGTTTTATGCTTTTCCTTTTTCTCTAAATTTTATTATTTGTTGTATGTGCACTCGCATATAGTTAAATGGAAACAAGATCCATAAAACTATATTATATCAGGCACTTCACTGACTTTTGACATAATATATTCACAAAATTCAGGTTGTCAAGACCAGGAAAGACGGATCCGTTTACATGATGTGTAACGTCAGAAAGTACAACACGCGGATAGTTGGAGGTACGTTTAAAATCTCAAATCGCTCCATATAAAGGGAGAATCGGCAGGTTTATTTATGTATTTGAACCGAAAGAATTAATGTTATGCAACACGTTGACCATTTCCCTGTGTATTTTACCGTTCGTAGCCAAAATATGGGGCGATGTAAGGGAAAAGGCATCGCCAAAGATGTCCGTAACTACTCCACCTGCTTCATGGATTAAAAGCCACCCTGCAGCCGTATCCCAGGGCATGAGTTTCAGTTCCCAGAAGCCATCAAAACGACCCATCGCGATATACGCCATGTCAAGAGCCGCAGAACCGGCGCGCCGAATGGCCCGGGCCTTTTTAGCCATCCCGCTAAAGTAATTAATGTTGTTATTCTCATCATCCCTGATATCATAGGGAAAACCAGTCGCCAGGAGACTTCTTGTAAGGTCGGCAGTACTCGATACAGAAATCTTCCTGCCATTCAAGAAAGCTCCTTTGCCTCTTTCTGCCACGAACATCTCCTCCAGCATGGGGTTGTAGATGACCCCAAGGCAGATTTCTCCCTTTCGTTCCAAGGCAATCGATACACAAAATACGGGATAACCATGGGCATAATTTGTCGTCCCGTCGAGAGGATCGATTATCCATCGGAAGTCTGAACCTTTGTATGTTCCTGTTGATTCCTCTGCGAGAATATCATGGCTCGGGTATTTTTGGGAAATCTTGGACGTAATTATCTCTTCCGAGAGGCGGTCTGCATCAGTGACAATATTGATGTCACCCTTGTATGCTATTACATGCTTATTGTTGAGTCTTTCCTTAAGAAATACGCCTGCTTCCCTTGCTATAGATATCATACATTCCCTGACATCATCCATACCCTACGGACTCCTTATACCATTCAAGATACCAGCACTGCGTTTATCATTCTATTAATCCAGGGATGTATATCAAGTATTTTCTTTTTTGGGAAGTTACATCTTTCTGTTGCGTGACTATGAAATTGGTGGTAATTATCCGAAAAATATCTTATAAAAAACATTATGCTGAGAAAATATTAGTATTCTTCAGTTTTCTACGAAATTGAGACATACGGGATGGTTGATACTATTAAAAATGAAAGCAGTTCGGGAAATGATGATAAAGATTTAAATCCACCCGCAGTTAATTTTAAATCCGTCAGGGAATCCAAAGGGCTCACTTTAAAGGATATATACAAAAATACGCGAATCAGTATAGCCAATCTCGCGGCCATCGAAAACAGCGATTTTCATCTTCTTCCACCACCGGTTTTCACTAAATCCTTCATAAAAATATACGCGAACACCTTAGGTGTTGAAAGCGCCTCAACGCTTGCCCGCTACGAACAATACTTAGAATCACTGAACACTGCTTTGAAAGTTGAGGAAATAAAAAAACCCCCTGCACCCGCTCGGGTAAATTACCGAAGGCTGGCGTGGGTTTCATTGATTCTCGTTGTCATCGTCGCTACTGTTTTTTTGTTCTCTTCTTACAAATCGGCAATCGATATTTTGAAGGATAACACTATCCAACCTGCCGATGATAATAAAAGAGATATTAAAAGCAATATTCCCGATCCGACAGAGGCAGCTATGAAAGATCCAGAAAACACTGCCCAATCAACTACCGATACTCAGGCACAACAACCAGCTAAGGACGCCGAACATACGCCGGACGTACAACAACAGCAGATTATCGCATCTCAGCAACTCGTGAGCACGCAAAGAGAGGTAAAGGAACAATACCCCATCACGATGCAAGCCCGGGAGCGGACCTGGGTGAGGATCACATCAGATGATAATCAGCCATATGAAATAATGCTTCAACCGGGTGAAAAGATTGAGAAGTCGGCATCAAATTTCATACTTGATATTGGTAACGCCGGCGGCATTGACATTGTGTTTCAGGGGAAATCCCTGGGAATTCTGGGGAAGCAGGGAGAAGTTGTCCGCTTAAAGCTACCATAGGATCCTTGAAACAGGGTTCTTTCCCATGGAATACTCATCCGGTCTATCCACAGGATTTGTTGATATCATAATAGTTTAAAAAAAATGTGTCTTCGGCAGATATAGAGATCTGAAAGATATTCAAAGTTGAGAGATTATAAGTTTGACAAAGATGCCTTAATGTTCTAAGCTTACAAAAGTAACATATAATGGAATGTGCAAAATACTCCTGTTTTTTATAGATAAAATATTGGTTTGCATTCGAGAAACGATTGTAATTTGCAGATCCCCTAACATTTAAAGAGGTCATGGAAACATGTTTGGAATAGGCATGCCTGAGTTAATTATCATTCTTGTCATTGTTTTGATCATCTTTGGCGCCGGCAAGCTTCCGGAAATCGGCGGCGCCATCGGAAAGGGTATTAAAAACTTCAAAAAATCCGTCCGTGATCGCGATCAGGATGAGATAGATGTGACATCTAACTCCAAAAAGATCGATGAAAAAAAATAAGGGGGGTGGAAATTAAAAGGGAACATCCTCTTCCGGTATTTGATCCGCCCCAGAGTATTGCTGAAACTGGTTATCTTCAGTTGTATCCTGACTCTTTGTCATTCCTTTTGAATCCAGCATCTGCATATTGTTCGCAATAATTTCTGTAGTTGTTCGTTTGTTGCCGTCTTTATCTTCCCACGATTTTGTCTGGATTCTCCCCTCAATGAATATCAATTTCCCTTTTGATAGATAATTGCTGCAGATCTCTGCCAGCTTCCCAAAGGTGACAATTCGATGCCACTCCGTTCTTTGTATCTTTTGTCCGTTTTTATCTTTTCTTTGTTCATCGGTTGCCATAGTAAAGTTGGTAACCATCATTCCATCCGGTGTGTAACGAACTTCTGGATCTTTTCCAAGCCTGCCGATTAATAAAACTCTATTCACCATCCCCGCCCCCTTCTTGAATCTCGATAGTTGCAGGATCATACAAAACTTTACAGGCCTTGGCAATCTCAAATTGGGGATTATGAATTTGTACTTGATTTTATAAAAAAATTAAAGTAGAAAGAAATGTATAGAGAAACTATGCAGGGGTGCCAACCAGGCTGAGAAGATACCCTTTGAACCTGATCTGGGTAATGCCAGCGGAGGAAACTGAATCTGTAACGAATTTCTTTTGGGGCATATCTTTGGAGGCAAAAGGGTATGCCCCATATTTTATTCATAATTCGACATTTGCAGGAGCATTTTTACAATGACACAATTAGATGCGGCAAGAAAAGGCATACTAACCGAAGAGATGAAACGATGTGCCGAAGCGGAAGGAATATCTCCTGAATTCATTCGAGAGGGCATTGAAAAAGGCACCATCGTAGTAACGCGTAATATACAACACACAGTCATAGCACCTCTTGCCATAGGCAAGGGACTCAGAACAAAGATCAATGCCAACATTGGGACATCAAAGGACCGCGTGGATCTTGATTTGGAGCTCGAAAAAGTGAGAATTTCTGCCGCCGCAGGGGCAGATACAATTATGGATCTATCTACAGGCGGCGATATCAGAAAGATCAGACAAGCAATCATCAAGGCATCACCCCTCCCCGTGGGAACAGTACCTATCTATCAGGCTGCCGCCGATATGATTGAGGCGGAAAAAGCTATCGTTGAGATGACCGGTGAAGACATGTTCCGGGTTATTGAAGAAAACGGTGAGGATGGCGTTGATTTCATCACGGTTCATTGTGGTGTTACCAGGAGAAGTGTTTCCTGCATAGAAGAGGAAGGGCGCATTTTGGGTATTGTGAGCAGGGGCGGTTCCATCCTGCGAAACTGGATGTCTTTTAACGACAGGGAAAATCCCCTCTACGAAGAATATGACCGGTTGTTGGAAATTGCCAGGCGCTACGATATGGTTCTCAGCCTTGGTGATGGATTGCGTCCGGGATGTCTCGCCGATGCTACGGACCGGGGACAGGTCCAGGAACTTATTTTTCTGGGAGAACTTGCAAAGAGAGCCAAAGATTTTGGGGTGCAGGTTATGATCGAAGGCCCCGGGCACGTGCCCATCAATGAGATCAAGGCAAACATACAGTTACAAAAAAGCCTGTGTGATGGCGCACCTTTCTATGTCCTGGGGCCGTTGCCGACAGACATCGCTCCCGGTTATGATCACATCACTTCAGCAATCGGCGGGGCAATCGCCGGATCGGCAGGGGCAGACTTTCTCTGCTACGTAACACCCTCAGAACACCTGCGACTTCCTACACTTGAAGATGTAAGAGACGGCGTCATAGCTTCTAAGATTGCTGCTCATATTGCCGATATTGCGAAGGAAATCCCCGGCGCCATGAACAAAGACAGCATGATGGCGAAATACAGAAAGGAATTCAACTGGCAAGGCCAGGTAGACGTCTCCATCGATCAGGAAAAGACAGAAAAACTTCTTGAGAAGAGCAAAAGTGCAGAAGATGAAGGCTGTACCATGTGCGGAGAGCTTTGCGCCATCAAACTGGGGAAAGCCAGTGCTCATAAGAAATAAGGGTTCAAGGATCCCAGGGCTAATGCGCCCACTTTAATAATTTTATCAGTACATCAGCAATCGTCGCCTATTATCATATATACTTTTCCCGTATATTTCACAGTCTTAGTATACACACAGCTTGTATAGTACAATAGAAGCATTTATATTTTGTTGTATAATTACCACCAATCACTTGACACCTCGAATCCTTGGCCCCTCGAACCCTACAGACAGCACATTTTTTCAGACCGGTTTCACAATGTTCAAATCATGCTTGACTAATCACTAAAAAAAATATAGTCAAATTCGATTTATATAAACTGGACAAACTTATTATGGAAGACAGCGAACTCTTAAGAAAGAAAAAAGAAAAGATAGAGTCCCTCAAGGCCGACGGTATTGAATTGTATCCAAATGACGTCCGGGTGAAGGACACTGCTACGTCACTCATTTCCCGTTTTTCCCATTTGGACCATGACGCCCTTGCCACAATCGATGAAAGGTTTACAATCGCGGGTAGATTGATGGCTGTTCGTGACTTTGGCAAGGGGTCATTTATTATGGTTCAGGACAGGACAGGAAGAATTCAGACTTTTGTAAGGAAGAATCAGGTAGGTGAATCCACCTATTCCTTGTTTAAAAGACTCGATATAGGGGATATACTGTTTGTCGGCGGGAAAATATTCAGAACCAGGACAAACGAACTTACGATTGACGCCGATGAACTGAGGCTCTTGTCAAAGGCAATGAGACCCCTCCCGGAAAAATGGCATGGTCTCACGGATATCGAAACCAGGTACCGCCAGCGGCATCTTGATCTTATCGTGAACCCCCATGTGAAAGAGGTGTTCCAAAAGCGGAGCAGAATTATTCAACTCATACGCAGTTTCCTGGAAGAGCGTGATTTTCTCGAAGTGGAAACGCCTATGATGCAGCCCAAAGCGGGCGGAGCCATGGCGCGCCCTTTTAAGACCTATCATAACGCCTTAGGCATGGATTTCTACCTGAGGATTGCCCCGGAACTGTATCTGAAAAGATTGATTACGGGAGGTTTTGAAAGGGTATACGAAATAAACAGAAATTTCCGGAACGAAGGCATTTCCACCATCCATAACCCAGAATTTACGATGCTGGAATTTTATCAAGCGTACGCCACCTATGATGATCTGATGGTAATGACAGAAGAAATGTTTACCTTTATTGCCCGAGAACTTCTGGGTTCCCTGACGTTTTCATATCAGGAAACAGACATTGACCTGACGCCCCCGTGGCCGCGCATTACTCTGAAAGATGCAATTACCAGATACGGCAAGATATCAAGCGATGTCGTGGATGATCCTGCCAGGTTGGTGGCCAGCGCGAGAGATCTGGGGATGAACATCAAGGACAACGAATCCCCCGGCAAAGTCATGATGGCTATATTCGAAGAAAAGGTGGAGTCAGAACTCATTCAACCTACATTCATAACGCATTATCCCATTGAGGTATCACCTCTTTCGAGAAAAAATCCTCTTCACCCCGAGGTAACCGATCGATTTGAACTTTATATTTATGGAAAAGAAATTGCGAACGCCTTCTCGGAACTTAACGACCCCGTCGATCAACGGGAACGGTTCATGATGCAACTCAGGGAAAGAGAAGCCGGGGATGATGAAGCTCATGAAATGGATGAGGATTATATACGGACCCTTGAGTATGGAATGCCGCCTACCGCAGGAGAAGGAATCGGTATAGACAGGCTGGTCATGCTCTTCACAAACTCTGCCTCCATAAGGGATGTGATCCTTTTCCCTCTTTTAAGAACCAGGGAAGAATAAAATCTGCCATGTCCTTCGAACTTTTTATCAGTCTCCGATACCTCCGGGCTAAGCGAAAACAGGTCTTCGTTTCCATTATCACCTTCATATCCATTGCCGGCATTTTTTTAGGCGTTGCCGCACTCATCATTGTCTTAGCAGTAATGAACGGTTTTGAAACCGACCTCAGGAATAAGATCCTGGGGATCAATTCTCATGTTGTCCTGATGAAATACAGTGGCGCCATAAAGGATTATACAAAGGTCATGCGAGAGATTACGGAGGTTGACGGCGTCGTCGCCGCCACACCATTCATATACAGTCAGGCCATGCTGAAAAATGGAAATCATACAAGCGGTGTAGTCTTGCGGGGGATGTCGGTAGACTCTGCCCTTAATGTTATCAACCTGGGAAAGATGAAGGAGGGCAACATCCATTATCTTTCAGATACGCATCGTGAAATTCCCGGGCTCGACAGGGATGCCTCCACACTTCCAGGAATTGTAATCGGCAAAGAACTGGCGAAGAACATGGGGCTTTTTCTTTTCGAGCCCGTGAGCATCATATCTCCCATGGGAATCTCTACCCCTATGGGCATGGTTCCCAGAATGAAAAAGTTTATCGTAGTTGGCATTTTTGATTCCGGATTTTATGAGTATGATTCGACTTTGGCGTACATATCCCTGAAAGACTGCCAGGAGTTTCTCAATCTGGGAGAAGACGTGACTGGCCTGGAGATCAAAGTAAACGATATCTATAAGGCGGATGTCATCGCGAAATCTGTAGAGAGAAAACTTGGATTTCCCTTTTGGGCAAGACACTGGATGGAAATGAACAAAAACCTTTTCGCCGCGCTGAAACTTGAGAAAAGGGTCATGTTTATCATCCTCAGCCTCATTGTTCTCGTTGCGGCATTCAACATAATATGCACCCTGATTATGATCGTCATGGAGAAGAACAAGGACATTGCCATTTTGAAAACCATGGGGGCTACTTCGGAAAGCGTCATGAAAATTTTCATTTACCAGGGCATGACGATTGGCGTGATTGGTACCCTTCTTGGATGTCTCGGAGGCCTGTCTGTCGCATTCAACCTGGAGAAGATTTCCGTATTTATAGAAAATCTTTTCGGATTTAAAATACTGCCCGGAGATGTCTATTATCTGAGCCAGTTGCCTTCTCAGGTCAATTACATCGATGTACTCATCATCATTGTGGGTACCATGCTGATATGTTTCCTATCAACCATTTACCCGTCCCGAAGGGCTTCCAAACTAGACCCTGCGGAGGCCCTGAGATATGATTAATGATAAAAATTGAAAATCTCAGCAAAACATTCGTGAAAGACGGCAACAAGATAGAAGTCTTAAAAGACTTGAATCTTGCTATCCCCAGGGGCCAGTCATTGGCCATTCTTGGCGTTTCCGGCGCGGGGAAAAGCACCCTGATCCATATTTTGGGAACATTGGATCACCCCACATCGGGGTGCGTGTTGTATGATGACATTAATATTTTCGAATGGGAGAGGAAGAAGCTGGCAGAGTTCAGAAATAAAACTATTGGTTTTGTGTTTCAATTTCATAACCTCCTTCCTGAATTTAACGGTCTGGAAAACACTATGATGCCAGCCTTGATACACGGTCTATCTCCCAGGAAAGCGAGGGAACGGGCAGAAACTTTATTGCAGGAAGTGGGACTTGGTGACAGGCTGAACCACAAACCAGGAGAACTCTCCGGGGGGGAGCAGCAGCGAGTAGCCGTGGCAAGGGCACTTATCATGGAACCCGAAATCATTCTTGCTGATGAGCCTACCGGCAATCTTGATAGCGAAACAGGGAAGAAGATAGAAGATATCCTGGTAGACCTCAATAAAAGCAAACACATTACCCTGGTTGTGGTAACCCACAACAAGTCCTTGGCAGATAGGATGTCTCAAAAAATCGGCTTAAAAGATGGAAAGATTTATAACTATGAGTAAAATAGTTATTCTAATAAAAGCTGCCGTCTTCCTGCTCGCATCACTTCTGTTGATACTCTGTCAGCAGGCCTTCGCAGAAGATTTGAAAAAAATTGTCCTTCTTCCCTTTGATGTGTACAGCAGGACAGATGCAGAGAATCTTCAGAATGCTATCTATAAAGGAATAGCCGGGGAGCTTGCCAAAGCGAAAAGTATTCAGCTCATTGAAAGAAGCGTCTTTGCCAAATCTATTGAGGGCAGAGTGATCGATGAAAAACTTGCCTTTCACGTGGGTAAAGAAACTGGCGCCAATTATGTCATCATCGGCAGTCTTTCTGAATTCGGAAAGCAACTCAGTGTCGATGTAAGGGTTATCGATGTAAAGGCGGAAAGAACATTGCCCGGCATCTTCGCCCAGGGTAGGGGCATAGAAAGTATTGGTTCCATATCCGCCCAGATTAGGACCAACATTCTAATAAAGATCGCCGCTGATATGAGAATTGCAAAAATTGAATTTAAGGATAACCGGAAAATTGAAAGCAGCGCCATCAGCCAGGTCATAAAAAGCGCCAGAGGAAATCTCTTTTCCGAAGCCGATCTCTCCTCTGATATAAAAGCGATATACAAAATGGGCTATTTCGACGATGTTGCCGCAGATGTCGTCAGTACGCCCGAGGGGCAGATCATTACTTTTATAGTTAAGGAAAAACCCCTCATAGCAGAAATAAAATTCAAGGGAAATAAGGCTATCGACAGGGGGGAGATCGAAGGTGCGCTTACATTTAAAGTTCGTCAGATTCTGAATCCGGAAAAAATTGTGACCAGCATAGAAAAAATCAAATCCCTTTATGACAATAAGGGATACTATAATGCTGAGATTACGCATACCGTTGAGAAAGTTAGGGAAAAAGATATCCGTGTCACCATCGATATTACAGAAAATGAGAGGTTGTATATCAAAACTATTTCTTTTGAGGGAAACCGGGCATTTACCGATAAAGAACTAAAAAATATGATGACCACTAAAGAATGGGGCATCTTCCACATCTTCACGGATTCGGGTCTTCTGAAGAAAGACCAGTTGAAACAGGATACCGGTAAATTAAACGCATTTTACCTTAACCATGGCTTTATCAACGCCCAGGTTGGCGATCCAGAAATAACCTACGACAAGAAGGGGATTTATGTAAAGATACCCATAGTGGAAGGGAAACAATTTAAAGTCGGCAAAGTCGATATCACGGGTGACACATTAACGGTGCCCACCTCGGAACTTCTGAATAAATTGAAGATCAACAAAAAAATATTTTATGACCGGGAAGCGATCATCAAAGATATGGAGTATCTCACCCAGGTCTGTAATGATGATGGGTATGCCTATGCTGACGTTTCCCCCCGCACTCTCCCTCAAGAAAAGACTCAGACGGTAGATGTAATCTACAATATTAAGAAAGGAAACCAGGTTTATTTCCATCGGATAACCATCACAGGCAATACAAAAACAAGAGATAAGGTAATTCGGAGACAGTTGGCCATTGTTGAAGGAGATTTATACAGCAGCACCAAACTCAAAAAAAGTTATACGGATCTCACTCGACTCCGGTACTTTGAAGAAATTAATTTTCAAACTGAGAAAGGTCCTGACGAAACACTTACCGATGTCAATATTAATATAAAGGAAAAGCCAACAGGCATGTTCAGTATCGGCGCAGGATACAGCGCAGTGGACCACGCCATGCTTATCGCACAGATTTCACAACACAATCTGTTCGGCAGAGGACAGATTCTTAGCCTCAAGGCAAACCTTGGAGAAGTATCAAGCATGTACGAACTCTCATTCATAGAACCATGGCTATTTGATATACCACTATGGAGTAAATTCGAGGTATGGAATTATGAGAGGGAATATGATAGCTATGATTTAGCCTCGCAGGGCGTTGGAGTGACTTTTGGCTACCCTCTCTGGGAGCGCATAATCGGCTATATAGGGTACAAACTCGTTACGAATGACGTGACAGATATCAAGCCCACAGCGTCCTATTATGTCAAGGAACAAGAAGGGGAAACAACAACAAGCATGCTCTCCCTTACGCTCGCGCGGGATGTCACGGATGACCTCATGTTTCCATCAAAGGGCTCCAAAATTACCGCTACCATTGATTATGCAGGAGGAATCCTTCAGGGTGACACAAGCTTTACCAGATATGGAGTGAGATCGGCATGGTTTTTTCCCTTGCCCATGGAAACGGTGATAGGATTGTACGGAAAAGGTGGGTATATACATGCGAACGAGGGTGAAGAGGTACCAATTTACGAACGCTATATCCTGGGGGGCATGAATAGCCTCCGGGGACTTCGAGATGTAGGTCCAAAAGACCCGGCAACGGGGGATGTTATCGGCGGCTTGACAATGTTGAGTTTTAGTTTCGAGTTTATATTCCCCCTTATAAAAAATGCCGGGATGAAAGGGGTTTTATTTTATGATACCGGTAATGCATGGGAAAGCGGGTATCATTTTAACGATTTGCGACAAACGGCGGGGGTGGGCATACGCTGGTACTCACCTATCGGGCCTTTAAGGCTCGAATATGGCTATGTCCTTGACAGAAAAGAGGATGAATCGGCGGGCCGTTGGGAATTTAGTATCGGTATGTTCATGTAACCTACTCCATGAGATATCTGCATAATTATCTCATCAGAGAGTGTGATGAATGAGTATAAAGGCAAGGGGAGAATCCGTGGATGGCCATGGCATTCTTTATTGATCACGGTGAGCGAGAAGTTGTTTCACCATTGCCCGCAATGAGATTTTACACAGCGTGCAAAGATTTTATAATAAAACTTCAATCATCAATAAGGGGGATTTGTTTATGAAAAAAATTTCTATGGTACTTTTAATAGTTCTGTTGCTTTTTTTGTATGGTTCGCACGTAATTGCCGCTGAAAAAACGGGTTTTGTCGACATCCGCGCAATTATGGTCAAATCAATGGAAGGGAAAAAAGCTTCTGAGGAAATTTCCAAGGTCTATGAAAAAAACAAATCAATGATACAGGCAAAAGAAACGGAATTGAAAAGGCTTAAAGATGAGCTCGAAAAACAGCGCACGGTTCTCAAAGAAGACGCCATGAAAGAAAAGGAAGCAGCGTATCAAAAAAAATTCAGAGACTATCAGCTGGTAGTCAAGGATGCCAATGAAGAGCTCCAGAGAAGAGATCAGGAACTCTCCAAGAAGTTGATACCCGACATAATTAAGATAGTTAAAAAAATCGGAGAAAGAGAAAAATATACGGCAATAATCGATGTCAGCACACCAGGAGTTGTGTACCATGCACAAGAAAATGAATTGACAAATAAGGTTGTCGAAGAATTCAACAAAACCCATAAGCCTTAGATTTATTACAACAGGTATAGTCTATTGAAACAAACGCTTAGTGAAATCGCATTGTTTCTGTGTGGTGAAATAGTCGGAGACCCACAGGTAATCATTGAAAATGTCCGGGGCATTGATGACGCTGGAAAGGGTGATCTCACTTTCATTGCAAACCCCAAATACCTGAAAAACCTCGAGACAACCAATGCTTCCGCCATTATCGTTCCTCCCGGTACTGCAAGATACGATAAAAACATGATTATTGTTGACGACCCTTATGTCGCCTTCGGCAAAGTTCTGGGTTTATTTTATCCCGAAGACCATGATCCACCCGGAATAAGCGGTACTACATATATTGAAGATGGTGCCCTTGTTTCAAAGGATGCGAAGATTTACCCGGGTGTGTATATCGGCCGTGGAGCAAATATCGAACGGGGGGTTATACTCTATCCCGGCGTCACGATTGGCCGTCATGTTTTTATCGGTGAGGATAGTATTCTCTATCCGAATGTTACGGTATACAGAAAATGCATTATCGGAAAGAGGGTCATTCTTCATGCGGGGGTAATCGTAGGAGGTGACGGGTTTGGTTTTGCCAGACCCGGTATAGACAATATAAAGATCCCCCAGGTTGGCATCGTGCAAATAGACGATGATGTCGAGGTGGGTGCCAACACCACCATCGACCGGGGCAACCCTGGAAAGACCTGGATACAGAGGGGGGTAAAAATCGACAATCTGGTCCAGGTTGCCCATAACGTAGTAATTGGAGAACACTCAGTCATAGTGTCACAGGTAGGCATTTCGGGAAGTACCAGGCTCGGAAAGAGCGTCATTATAGGAGGCCAGGCAGGACTGGTAGGACACATTACCGTAGGAGACCATGTCATGATAGGCGCCCAGTCCGGTGTTCATGATGATGTTCCGCCGAATCAGGTGGTTTCTGGTTCACCCCATTTACCGCACCGGCAGTGGCTGCGCGTTGAGGCCTGTGTTGCCCAACTCCCGGAAATGCGAAAAGCGGTTGCCTCGCTTTTGAAACGAGTGACAGAACTGGAACTGGAAATAAAAACAAAAGGAATTACATAATGAAAATTCATCCCACCGCTGTTGTATCTCCCGAGGCGAATGTCTCGGAAGGTGCCGAGATCGGCCCTTACACTATCATTGGCCCGGATGTGAATATCGGGAAAAATACGATCGTCGGCCCCCATGTAGTAATTGACGCCCATACCGATATCGGGGAGGGTTGCCGCATATTTCAATTCGCTTCCATTGGAGCAGTTCCTCAGGACCTGAAATTCCGGGGAGAAGCAACTCGCGTTATTATCGGGAATTACAACACTATACGGGAGTTCGCCACGATCCACCGCGCAACTTCTGCAGACATCGGAGTTACCGCCATCGGAGATCGCAATCTTCTGATGGCTTACACCCACGTGGCTCACAACTGTAAACTTGGGAACAATATCGTCATGTCCAATGCCGTTAATCTGGCCGGGCATATCCACGTCGAAGACTACGTTATCATTGGAGGGATGACGGGCATCCACCAGTTTACCAGGATCGGGGCACATGCGTTTATCGGCGGAGCTTCCGCTGTTTCCAAAGATGTCCCGCCTTTCGTCCTGGTTTCCGGCAATTATGCAAAACCGTACGGTTTGAATATGGTCGGCCTGAAGCGCAGAGGCTTCAAGGAAGATACCCTCCAGTCTCTTAAGAAAGTATATCAGATTGTATTCAGATCTTCGTTGCTATTAAACGTCGCCATTGAAAAAGTCAAAAACGAGGTTGAAAATTTGCCTGAAATCAAACAGTTTATTAATTTTATAGAAAAGTCTGAGAGAGGCATCTGCAGGTGATGGACACCGTGAAAGTCGGCGTGGTGGGTATCGGCCATTTAGGTAATTACCACCTGCAAAAATACCATAAAATACCGAACTGTAAAATTGTAGGCGTAGCTGACATCAGCGTGGATCGGGCGCAAAAAGCAGCAGAAACATATGGCTGTTCGGCCGTGTCCGATCACCGGAAACTTATCGGCTCGGTCGATGCCGTAAGCATTGCCGTTCCTACCATATCCCACCACAGTGTCGCGAAAGATTTCTTAGAGGCAGGAATCGATGTATTGTTGGAAAAGCCCATCGCAACTTCCATTAAAGAGGCTGACGATCTCGTGGCGATTGCAGAAGAAAAGGGAATAATTTTTCAAATAGGATTTCTTGAACGCTTTAATCCGGCAATCGTTGCGCTCACTACAGTAATGGGGAAACCCCTTTTCATTGAAACCCATCGCCTCCATCCTTTTTTCGAACGCGGCACAGATGTGGATGTGATTCTTGATCTCATGATCCATGATCTCGACATTATTCTCCACTTTGTCAAATCCCCCATACAAAGTGTCGAAGCCGTCGGTGTATCGGTACTCTCTGATAAGGTGGATATTGCGAACGCCAGAATCACCTTCTCTTCCGGTTGTGTCGCCAATATAACCGCAAGCAGAGTAACGGGTAAAACCATGCAGAAGATACGCTTCTTCGGGTTGGAGGGATATCATGCAGTGGATTATGAAAAACGCGAACTGATCTCACTGAGCAAGAGAGCAGGAGCAGACGGGAAGATTGAAATATATGGGAATCCCGTGGAAATCAAATTGCGTGATCCCCTGGAAGAAGAGATCCGTGCATTTCTCGATTCCGTGATCAGCAGAAAGTCTCCTCCTGTTTCAGGCAAAGACGGGCGGAATGCATTAGAACTGGCCCTTCTTATTGCTGAAAAGGCCAGGAAAGCACAGGAGACGCTTCCATGATACCCATGGTCGACTTGCAGAGACAATATAAAACCCTCAAGACCGAAATTGATCGCGCGATTCAGGGTGTCCTGGACAGCGCCCAGTTTATCCTGGGATCGAATGTGGCGGAATTGGAAAAAGAAATTTCCCTCTACCATAACGTCTCTCATGCCATTGGTGTAGCAAGCGGAACCGACGCACTGCTCCTTTCCCTTCGCGCCTGCGGGATCAAAGCCGGAGACGAGGTTATTACGACACCCTTTACCTTCTTTGCCACGGCGGAAGTAATCTCACTTCTTTGTGCAACACCCGTCTTCGTCGATATTGTGCCGGAAACTTTCAACATCGATCCTCGCAAAATAGAAGAGAAGGTGACGAAAAAGACAAAAGCGATCATTCCCGTTCACCTCTTCGGTCATCCCACGGATATGGATCCCGTTGTCGATATAGCCCGGAAATATAATCTTAAAATAATAGAGGATTGTGCCCAGGCATTCGGCGCGACATACATTGGTAAAAAAGTCGGCACCATTGGGGATTGCGGGTGTTTCAGTTTCTTCCCGAGCAAAAACCTGGCGGGCTATGGTGACGGGGGCATGATCATAACCAAAGATGGAGATACGGCAAAATATATCAGGATGCTCCGGGATCACGGCAGTGCAATCAAATATCACCACACCATGTTCGGCTATAACAGCCGCCTTGATGAAATACAGGCAGCTATTATACGTGTCAAATTGAAAAAGATTGACGAATTTAATCGGCGACGCCGGATAAACGCAGACCTGTACAGGGGCTTCATAACGAGGGATGACGTCACTCTCCCCACGGAAATGCCCGGCTGTACACACGTGTATCACCAGTTCACTCTCCGTACCAAAACCAGAGACAGGATCATGGATGCCCTGAAACGTAACAATCTCTCTTCCGCAATTTATTACCCGATTCCCCTCCACAAACAGGAGGTATTTACACGCCAAAATATCAATGGGGCGAATCTGCCACAGAGCGAACAGTGCGCCATGGAGGTATTATCCCTTCCCATGTTCCCCGAACTGGAAAGAGAAGAACTTCATTACATCAGTCATGTGATCAATGATGCCCCCTGAAACAGAGCATTACCAAGACATCAATGATGAAGATTCCGGAAACAGCAAGAAGATCATGATCGTTGCGGGAGAAGCGTCGGGTGACCTTCATGGTGGAAATCTGGTACGGGCCCTGCACCGGATTGACCCGGCAATTTGCTTCTATGGTGTAGGAGGCAGACATTTAAAGGATGCCGGCGTCAAACTCATCGCTGATTCAGCTGATATGGCTGTGGTGGGTCTCACTGAAGTCGTCTTTAAGCTGGGGATGATCTGGAAAGTTATGTCTACACTAAAGGCGTCATTAAGAGAAGACAGACCAGACCTTCTCATTCTCATCGATTACCCGGACTTTAACCTTCCCCTTGCAGAGGCGGCAAAAAAGCATGGCGTAAAAGTCTTTTACTATATCAGTCCCCAGGTCTGGGCCTGGCGGAAGGGGAGGATTAACAAAATCAAGAAAATAGTCAACAAAATAGCCGTGATTCTCCCCTTTGAAGCACATCTTTACAAAGAAGCCGGTATGGATGCGGTCTTTGTCGGTCACCCCCTGTTAGATGTTGTAAAGACAAAATATACCCGGAAAGAAGCGCTTGCACGATTTGGCCTCAGTGAGGGAGCGACAACGGTGGGGGTGCTGCCCGGGAGCAGGCAGTCAGAGGTACAGAGACTCCTTCCCGCACTGCTTCTGGCAGCGGGAAAAATCAAAGAAAAAATAACAACTGTGCAGTTTGTGCTGCCCCTGGCGGATACGCTGGACAGTGATTTTGTTGCACACATCATTGCACAACAACCCGTAACGGTGAAGATAATACCCGGCGATACCTACGACGTCCTCAACTGTGCAGACATCGCCATTGTAGCATCAGGAACTGCCACCCTGGAAACCGCATTAATGGAAACACCAATGGTCATTGTCTACAAGGTATCTAAGACTTCCTATTCTGTCGGAAAGATGATAATCAATGTCAACAATATCGGCCTTGTGAACATCATTGCCGGAAAGACCATAGTCCCCGAATTAATTCAGGATGAGGCAAACCCGGAGAGAATCGCCAGTGAGGTTATCGACATTCTCACGGATAGTGAACGCATGGAGGGCATCAAAACAGAACTGTCAAAGATCAGGGGCATGCTGGGAAGTCCCGGCGCCGCGGAACGAGCAGCCCGAATTGCGTACGAACTGTTATAATAATGGATATTTATAAACGCCTTTTAAAACTTGCCAAACCCCATGCGGGGAAATTTGTCCTTGCCATGTTCTGCATGCTTGTCGTGGGTGCAACCACAGCGGCTCTCGCTTCACTGGTGAAACCGGTCCTCGATGATATATTCATCAAAAAAGATGCTGCAATGCTGACGCTGATACCTATTGCAATTCTTGTAATCTACTTTGTGAAAATGGTCTGCTCGTACGGTCAAACCGTTATTATGAACTACATCGGACAGCGCGCGGTTACGGATCTGAGAAATGAATTGCACAACCACATCCAGCGGCAGTCTCTCTCCTTCTTCTCCAATAATCCGACTGGGGTGCTCATGTCACGCATCACAAGCGATGTAAGCCTTATTCAAGGAGCCGTATCAGAGGCCGTAACGAGCCTTTTAAAAGATTCTTTTACCATTTTAGGCCTTGTTTTTCTGATCTTCTATCGTGACTGGAAACTCGCGGTGATTGCGATGTTTGTCTTTCCGCTGACGATATATCCCATCGCAAAATTCGGAAGAATGATGAGAAATGTGGCAACCCGGACACAGGTAACCATGGGAAGCCTTACGAGCCTTCTTCAGGAAACCATATCGGGAACAAGAATTGTCAAGGCTTTCGGAATGGAAGAGTACGAGGGGAAAAGATTTGCGAAAGAAAGCGAGGATCTTTTCAAATTATACATGAAATCCGTATCGATAAAGGCTATTTCCCACCCTTTAATGGAATTTCTCGGCGGTATCGCCATCGCGGCTATCGTATTATACGGCGGACTCGAAGTCTTGAAAGGAAATTCGACCCCGGGAAACTTTTTCTCTTTCCTCGCCGCCCTCATCATGCTCTACGAGCCGGTAAAAAGGCTGACCAATGTGAACAACACCATCCAGCAGGGAATCGCCGGCGCGCAGCGTGTCTTCAGCATTATTGACATAGTGCCTGACATCAGAAACCGAGCAAACGCCATAACTCTGCCGAATATTTCCAAGAGCATTGACATCCAGAACGTCACCTTTTCCTATGACAAAACGCCCGTCCTCAAAAACATCAACCTTACCATCAAGGCAGGAGAAGTCGTTGCGTTTGTGGGCATGAGCGGAGGAGGAAAGACGACCATGGTCAATTTGATCCCTCGCTTTTACGATGTCGCCGAGGGAAGAATAGTGATAGACGGCCACGATATCCGTGATGTCACAATCGAATCCCTGCGCGGTCAGATCGGCATTGTTACCCAGCAGACTATCCTCTTTAACGATACGGTGAGGAACAACATTGCCTACGGCAACATCGAAAATACCGAAGAAAAAATAATCGAAGCCGCGAAAGCCGCCAACGCCCATGATTTCATCACAAACCTGCCGAACGGATACGATACGCTTATCGGCGAACAGGGGGCAAAGCTCTCCGGCGGAGAGAGACAGCGGATTTCTATCGCCCGGGCATTGCTGAAGGACGCCCCCATTCTCATCCTCGACGAAGCGACATCTTCTCTCGACACGGAAGCGGAAATCGAGGTTCAGGATGCCCTGGAAAAGCTCATGCAGGGAAGAACAACATTAATAATCGCCCACCGGCTCTCTACTATCCGCAACGCCCATCGTATTATAGTACTGGCAAATGGTGAGATTGTGGAAGAAGGAACCCACGAATCTCTTATGGGAAAAAAGGGCGAGTACTTCAAATACTACACCATGCAGTTTAAAGATGAAAACAAGAACAGCATTGAAAAGACTGACCAGTAAATTGAGAAAAATCTGGTATGCTGAGGCAGACGTCTCCTTCATAAACCCCGTGAACCTGATTTTATTCCTGTCATCCTGGATCTATCGTGCAGTGGTCAGCGTGAGAAACAGGATGTACGATCACGGTATTTTCAGGCAGAATAAATTACCCTGTAAAGTGATCAGTATCGGCAATATAACCGTGGGCGGAACAGGGAAGACGCCTATGGTGATAATGTTAGCAAAATTGCTGAAACAAAAAGCATACAAACCGGCCATACTGAGCAGGGGATATGGCGGGAACGCAAAATCTCCCATTACTATCGTGTCGGACGGTCTCAAAATCAGGGTGGGACACGCCGAAGCAGGAGACGAGCCGATTCTTATCGCTCAATCCGTTGAAGGGATACCGGTGATTACGGGTCCCGAAAGAACCCGCACGGGTGATTATGCTGTGAAAAATCTTGGTGCCGATATTCTGATTCTGGATGACGCCTTTCAGCACAGAAGCATTTTCCGGGATATCGATATTGTCCTTCTAAATCGGGAGAAGCCCTTTGGAAACGGATACCTGCTGCCCATGGGACCTCTCCGTGAACCCCCGGACGCGCTGAATCGGGCTCATTTCCAGATCTGGAAAGACGCTGCCGTTGACGGTCGCTTCCCGAAATACTGCGAGCAGGGCATAGGCACGTTTTTTCCGGTGCTGTCCGGATACCTGAGACCCAAAGATATTCTCCAGGGAAGCACGGGAACTTTCCTTCCAACAGAACACATTCGCGGAAAGAAAATCTGCGCCTTTGCGGGGGTCGGTTCACCGGAAAACTTCGAAGAAACCATCGCGTCGCTCGGCGGAACACTTGTCAGTTTTTTACCCTTCCCTGACCACCACCGCTACACACAGGACGACATCGCCGAGATACGCAGAGAGATGTCGGCATCAGGCGCTGAATGCATCCTGACGACGGAAAAAGATGGTATACGCCTGAACGACTTCCCGGACTTTCTGAAAGACGTTCTCATTTTAAGGGTAGAAATGGATATGCTTCCTTCCCAGGAGAAATTTGCGGCACTAATCATTGATAGATTAAAGAAATGAAGAAAACGGTAACGACAGACATTATATTGAAATGCGTTGGCGCCGTTCCCCGCACACTGAGAAGAGGCTTTTTTGTCGGCATGTTTCGCCTTTTTTACTATCTTTCCCCGAAACGGAGATTGATTACGCTACACAACCTCAGATGCGCCTTCCCGGAAAAAAGCATGACGGAAATCAAAAAGATCGCCAAGGGCGCATACATTACCCTGGGCATATCATCGGCGGACTTCTTTGAAATCCCCTCTTTAACAAAGGACAACATCGGCGATTTCGTGGATGTTGAAGGACTCGAACACTGCACAAAGGCCCTGGAAAAGAACAGGGGAATGCTGATGCTTGGCGCCCACTTCGGCAACTGGGAACTTGCTGCGGCAGCGTTTTCACTGGTGTTTAAACCCGCCGTTATTACCTATCGTCCTCTGGACAGTCCCACTCTCGATAATCTGGTATTATGGGTAAGATCATCCAGTGGTAACATCCTTATAGACAAGAAACGCGCAATGAGAAAAATGCTCAGGAGTCTTGCACATAACGAGATTGTTGCAACCATGATTGATCAGAACATGTCCCGGCGGGAGGGGGTGTTTGTCGATTTTTTTGGCCGGCCCGCCTGTACCACCACCGGCCTCGCGCTTATTTCCCTGCATACGGAAACACCGGTGATCCCAGCGTATATAGTAAGACTGGAAAATGGAAGGTACAAGCTGATTATCAGAGAGGCGATACAAATCGTCCACACTGGCAATGAAGATAAAGACGTGCATGTCAATACCCAGAATTTTACACGGGTCGTCGAAGACATAGTCAGAGAATACCCGGAGCAGTGGTTCTGGCTGCATCAAAGATGGAAGACAAAACCCTGACAGACTCAAGGGCGCTTAACGAAACAGGCTTATGAACTCATGAAAGTAAGGATCTCCACGCGCCGGAATTTCACCGGGGCGAAGAATATACTCATTCGCGGAACAAACTGGATCGGCGACGCCGTCATGACCATCCCCGCTGTCAACGCCGTCAGGAATACCTTCCCGCAAGCCAGAATTTGCATACTTGCCAAACCCTGGCTTGCCGAAGTGTACCGGCTTTGTCCCTCCCTGGACGAGATTATCCTTTTTCACGATCCAGGTTTTCATTCAGGCATCACGGGAAAAATCAAACTGGGCAATGAACTGAGAAAATTAAAATTCGACGCAGCAATCCTGCTGCAAAACGCCATCGAGGCGGCTATCATCACATGGTGGGCGGGAATCCCCATCAGGGCGGGATACAATTCCGACGGAAGGGGGCTGTTATTGACCCACTCCGTCCAAAGGACGACAGCAATCAGAAAAGTACACCAGACCAAATATTATCTGGAAATGGTCAAAGCGTTAGGATGTCAATCGGCAGAAACGAACGTCCATCTTAAGCCGGGGAAGGAATATGAAACTTTATCGGAAACGTTATTTGATGAGCACGGAATCGGAAGAGATACCTTTTTCATTGGTATAGCCCCCGGGGCTGCGTATGGCCCGGCAAAGAGATGGTTCCCGGAAAGTTTTGCTGCCGTAGCCGACAGATTGATGGATGATTTTTCCGCACAGGCACTTCTCTTCGGAAGTTCCGCGGACAGGAAAAGCACCGACGCGGTGCAGCGCAATGCCACTCACCCGTTGATCAATCTGGCAGGGAAAACGAATCTGAAGGAAACCATTGCCATGATTGCGAGGTGTAACCTTTTCATCTCCAACGACTCCGGTTTAATGCATGTCGCCGGCGCCTTACATATTCCCACGGTGGCTATTTTTGGTTCAACAAATCCCATTACCACCTCCCCTGCGGGAGATAAAAGCGTGGTTGTCTATAAAGGAGCTTCATGCAGTCCATGCCTCAAGGAGACATGCCCGACGGATTTCCGATGCATGGAAATGGTTACTGTAGAGGAAGTGTATGAAACAGCCAAGAGGCTATTGAGTTAATAACCCTGTTGCGAGGGAACGAACATTGTGGCCCGTCATTGCGAGGAAGCCGAAGGCTGACGTGGCAATCTCAAAGATAATGAAAAAGGAATATTACGTTTACATCATGACCAACAAGGATAACAATGTTTTATACACTGGTGTAACCTATAATCTGAAAAAAAGAGTTTACGAACATAAAGAAAAATTGGGTGCTGGGTCAAGACAGAAGAAAATTAATTTGGTTAACAGTATAAATAGAAAATGGATAGACCTGTATGAAGAATTATGAGAGATTGCTTCGCTCTGCTCGCAATGACTCTTTGAAAAAAAATACGGCGGTTTTTCTCGACAGGGATGGGACAATAAACGAAGAGGTAGGGTACTTAGACAGTATGGACAAACTGAACCTGTTTGCCAACACCGCCGAAGCCATCAAGTTGATCAACAAAAGCGGTATGAAAGCCGTGGTGATTACCAATCAGTCCGGAGTCGCAAGGGGATACTTCACAGAGGAATTCGTCAGGACGGTTCATGCATGCATTCAGAAGACCCTTCAAGAGAAAGGCGCATTCATTGATGCCTTCTATTACTGCCCCCATCACCAGACGGAAGGCGTCGGGGTGTATCTCCAGTACTGCACGTGCAGAAAACCTGAGGCAGGAATGCTCTTCGCAGCATCGGCGGATATGGACATCGACCTTGCACGCTCTTACACAGTAGGGGATATGCTCAAGGACATTCAGGCGGCATATAAGGTCAAAGCAAAAGGCGTGCTGGTAAAAACAGGCTATGGTGTGAACACTATCGAGAAAGAATTACCACCGGAATCAGCGGGAATCATCCGGCCCCACTACATCGCCGAAGATATATTGGATGCGGTGACGTGGATTATGGAAGACAGGTTGAGAGTGTGAACATCCTTATCGTAAAATTAAGCGCTATAGGAGATGTTGTCCACACACTTCCTTCCTTAGCCGCGCTCAGAAAGCTCTACCCCGATGCGCATATCACGTGGGTCATTGAAGAGGCATCATCAGACCTTATTCAGGACCACCCGTATCTGGACAGGGTTATTGTTTCTCGTCGAAAAAGATGGGTGGATGAGTTGAAACAGGGACGGATCGATACACCTCTGCGTGAAATGAAATCCTTCATCCACGATCTTAAAGGGCGTCCCTACGATCTGGTGATTGATTTCCACGGGCTCTTCAAAAGCGCCATGATTGTTTTCCTCAGTTCCGGGAAAAGAAAGCTTGGCTACGACAGCATGCAGGAATTGAGCGGTTTGTTTCTCAATGAAAAAATTCCAGAGGATATGGGGAAACATGCCGTTGACCGGTACCTCGATTTCCCCCGTTATTTAGGCGCCCATGTGAACGAACCGGAATTTTTGATTCCCATAGGAGAAGAACACAGAACTAGAGTGGAAAGACTTTTATTGATTAACGGTATTAGCAAACAAGACAGGTTTGTGACAGTAAGCCCCGTAGCGTTATGGGACACAAAACTATGGGAAGATAAAAAATTCGCTCTGTTGTGTAACCGGATCACGGAAGAGTTAAATGTCCGGGTGGTTTTTACCGGTAGCGACCGCGGAAAGCTGGAACATGTTCAATCCATGATGAGTGTTTCTTCCATCAACCTGGGAGGTAAAACAACGCTGAGAGACCTGGCCTATGTATATCGCTTGGCTTCTCTCATGATCACAACTGACTCCGGTCCGATGCACATCGCGGCGGCGGCTGGAACTCCCGTCGTCGCTATTTTCGGTCCTACCGATCCGATGCGAACGGGACCTTACGGGAAAGGGCATAAAGTCATACGTAAAGAGTTCTCATGCAGTCCCTGCTTCCTGAAAAAGTGCGACACAAAGAAATGCATGCGGGATATTATCGTAGAAGAGGTTTTCAACGTGGTAAAAGAAAAATTAGCGGAGATTAATAAAGAAAAGGAAAAGGAGGAATAGAAGTGGGGATCAGTAAAAAACTCCTGGCTATTTTAGCATGCCCCAAGTGCAAGGGGGACATTTACCTGAACCAGGGAGAGGACGGGTTGATCTGTGAGAAATGCAAGCTTCTCTATGAGATTAAAGACGATATCCCGATCATGCTGATTGACGAAGCAAAACAACTTTCATAATAGCCTTTCACTACCAATGTGAGAAACCTTTGAAAAATGTCCGGTAGTGTGATCATGAATGATCATGCATACAAGAGGTCCTTCCCATCTTTTTCTTGACAAATATCTTCAAAACCATGGTAGTCTGAATGCCGGAATAAATTTTCAAGTGTATGTAAGAGTCATGCCAAAAATTATCAACCGTTACATTCTGAGAGAAATTTCTTATCCGTTCCTCATGATCGTTTTTGTTTTGACCTTTGTCCTGCTTATGGGGAAAATTCTCCAGTTAATGGATCTGATGGTTAATAAGGGCGTGAGTTTCATCGATATATCGAAACTATTTCTCTTGTTAACACCATCCTTTTTGATATTAACCATTCCCATATCGCTGCTGATATCGATACTGATCGGCTTAGGCAGGTTATCAGGTGACAATGAAATAACAATTTTAAAGGCATCCGGCATAAGTTTATACAAACTCATCCCTCCTGTTGCCTTCGCAACATTCATCGCCTTTATATTGACAGCCGTGATGAGCATCTTCTTCGTTCCCCATAGTCAATACGCAACGAAGAATCTGCTTTTTACCATCGCTAAGAAAAAGGCCAGCGTAGGTATAAAAGAAAAAGTATTCAATGATGATTTTAAGGGTATTCTCCTTTATGCGGACAATATCCCCGTGCACGGTAATTACATGGAGGGCGTCATCATCTCAGAAGAAAGCATTACCAAAGAACCAAGCACCATTATCGCGAAGAGAGCGTATCTTGTATCAGATCCTACAATGATGACGGTAACCCTGAGACTCGAAAACGGCAGTACGCACAGCGTCGATATGAAACAGAAGAATTATCGGAAAATGGATTTCAGCGTGTATGACATTAATCTCGATTTAGAATCCTCGCTTGGAGAAGAAAAGAAAGTCATAACAAAGAAGGTCTCCGAGATGACTATGTGGGAAATTGCTGAAAATCTAAAAAAGGCCGGCGTAGAAGAAAAATTTTTCAGGGAGCTGTCCATTGAATTGAATAAGACAATCGCTACCCCCATTGCATGCATTGTCTTTGGTATTCTGGGAATTCCCTTAGGCATAAGATCGCACAGAGCTGTAAAATCGAGGGGATTCACTGTGGGGATCTTTACAGTGTTTATCTATTACATCCTTCGTCTCGGCGGAGAGGCCCTTGCGTCAACCGGCAGGCTTTCGCCTTTTATTGGAACATGGGCTCCAAATATTATTTTCTGTATGGCTGGAACCTATCTTTTGATTAAGGCGGCGCAAGATAGACCTCTCAACATTCAGGCAATAGGCACCTTTGCAAAGAAGCTCATCGGCAAAAAAAAGGCCATTGATTCATGACTATTTTAGATCGCTATGTAACAAAAGAATTCATCGGTATATTTTTTCTCGTTCTCCTTTTGTTCACATCACTGTTCATGATCGTTGAATTTTTTGAAAGAATTAGAATGTTTTTGAGCCATAAAGCCTCTCTGTACCAGATCGTATCGTATCTTTTTTTCAGAATCCCGATGATTGTTTCACTGGTTATTCCGGCTTCAGTATTGCTCGCCTCTCTCATAGCCTTCAGCTCTCTCTCGAAAAACTGTGAAATTGTTGCCATGAAAGCGAACGGGATGAGTCTTTACAGAACATCACTGCCCGTGATTATCACGTCTGTGTTGATTTGTGTCCTCGCCTTTCTTAACAGCGAATTCATTGCGCCATACAGTAACCAGAAGGCAGAACACATCAAATCAGTGGAAATACAAAAGAGGGAGCCTATGGGAACGTTCAAACAGAACCAGCTCTGGTACAGGGGCAAAGACGGCATTTACAATTTCAAGATGTTCGATCCACAAACGAATACACTACAAGGAATTACGATAAACTATTTAGACAAGGACTTTACTTTGAAGATGCGGATTGACGCTGAAAAAGCCGAGTGGAAAGATGGGCAATGGGTCTTTTACAACCTGTTGACCACTCGGTTCACGCAAGGTGACTTCCCCTCCCTCGAACATATTTCTACAAAAGTGATTGACCTCCCGGAAAAACCATCGGATTTCAATATTATTCAAAAAAAAACCGATACTATGGGGTATGAAGAGCTTAGAAAGTACGTCAAAAAGATTCAATCCGAAGGATATGATGCCACACGTTATATTGTTGATATGCATGGAAAGATAGCCTTTGCGCTCGTCAGCATCATTCTTGTCATTATTGGCATTTCATTTTCTCTCATGAAAACGGAACGGAGCGGCGGTATCATGCAGAGTATCGGGGTCGGCATTGTCATCGGATTTTCTTATTGGATTGTCCATGCCTTCGCCCTGTCTGTGGGCCGTTCCGGCACCATACCTCCTATGGTGTCAGCATGGTTTGCAAACGTTGTATTGGGCATCGCCTCCACGATCATGTTCCTCCGCGTCAAAACCTGATCCCCTGATTTAGTCAACCCGGACTCCACGGCGGGAATAGAAATTCTATTGTCTATGATTGCGTTTTCAGTAGTGATGAAGAAAATGGATGAGTCGGTAAGCCTTTCTTATGGGGGTGAGGATGGAATTTCAGATTGGATTTAGGACAAGGATATCGCAGGGCGGGATGATATTGATGAAAAAGATGCCGGAACGAACCGGGGGTGATTATTTTTTTTAAATTTACATGATGTTGATGGCTGACCATCATGGAAAAAAATCGTTACTTTTGAAGGACACTTTCCGCTTTGTGGGGAACATACTCAGGAACAATCTCATGCAGTTTTTTCTTTATTGCCTGTGAATCGTGACGATGCGCCGCATCGCACAAGAGCTCCAGTTCAGCGTTTAGCCATGCCTGCAACTCTGCGGAACCCTTTAACCCGTGTGAGAATCCATTGGAGCGAAGCACCATAATCTTCTCGTGATCCGTCGGCACAATACCTTCTCCCAAAGTGATTAGCTCTTCATTCAGTTTTTCCCCGTCGCGAAGACCCGTAAAAACAATTTTGATGTCTTTATCGGGCTCCTTGCCGGAAAGCCGGATCAGGTCTCTCGCCATGTCCACAATCTTCACAGGCGTCCCCATTCTCAAGATGAAAATCTCACCACCCTCTCCCATCGCCCCCGCTTGGATGATCATCTGAGCTGCCTCGGGTATGGTCATAAAAAAGCGATTCACCTCGGGATGCGTTACGGTAACCGGTCCCCCCTGCTCTATCTGCCGGCGGAAAAGGGGAATGACAGATCCAGAAGAACCAACGACATTGCCAAACCGCACTGCCACAAATTTTGTACCATTTCCCTGAAAGGCATGGAGGAGAAGTTCGGCCACTCGTTTGCTTGCCCCCATGACATTGGTCGGTTTCACCGCCTTATCGGTCGAAACCAACACAAAACGATCCACTCCGTGCTCAACGGCCAATTCCATCATTACCCGGCTTCCCTGGATATTATTGGTAACCGCCTCCCACGGGTTAATCTCCAGGATCGGCACATGTTTATAGGCTGCAGCATGGAATACCACCTCCGGATGGAATTGCTGAAAAACGGACCACATGAGCGCAACGTCCTGAACGTGCCCAAGGACACATTTGAACTTGTGATAATAGAGCTCTTGCTGAAGCTCCATCTGAATATGAAAAAGATTGGCCTCGCTGGCATCGACTAAAATGAGGAAACGCGGCTGATATTTCACTACCTGCCGGCACAGCTCAGACCCGATGGAACCTCCGCAGCCTGTAATGAGAATAGTTCGTCCATCTATACAGTTTCTGATGCCCGTTTCATCTAAATGCACCGGAGGCCGCCCCAGCAAATCTTCATATTTCACATCCCGCAAAGATTTGATACTTACACGACCGTCAATAATCTCACCTATGCCCGGCAATGTCTTGTAAAAGACATTACAATCCTTGCAGACATCAACAATATGACGCAGTTGTTCCCCGCTGGCCGAGGGGATGGCTATGAGGACTTCTTCAATTTCTTCTCTTTTGACGATCCCGAGTAAATCCTCAACGGAACCTATTACTGATACTCCATGAATCGATCGTCCCAATTTTTGGGGATCATCATCGATAAAACCTACCACATCATAGTGAAGCTGATAGTTATCAAAGATCTCCCGCAATATTTTTTCACCGGCACCCCCGGCGCCAATAATAAGCACCTTCTTGCGGTGCCTTGGATGATAAGCATAGAACAGACCTGCCTGCATACGTTCCCGCCGTGAGTAATAAAAGCGGATAACCATCCGGAGCCCCCCCGCCAGAAGAAATGTGAATCCTCCATCAAGCACGAACACGGCCCGGGAAAATCCCATGAACCTGTACACGACAAGAATTATGGCCATGGCGAAGAGCGTCGATACGATGCACGCCTGGGAGAGCTTCCAGAAATCCCTGATACTGGTATACCGCCACATGCCCCGGTAGAGACCGAAGATAAAGAACATACCAAGCTTCAACGGGACGACCCACAAGAGCAAGGCAAATAACTGACGCGTTTCATAGGGCGTGAGATTAAATTCAAACCGGAAAAAATACGCAGCTGTAAGAGAAAGGGCAACTATAACCGCGTCGAAAAAGATCATAATATAAAAATTTAGATTTTTTAACTGTCGATACATATTGCTAATGCCGAACCCCTTCTGCCTTGACAACTTTTACCACTGTCATATACAAGATCTTTACGTCAAACACAAATGAACTGTTGTGAAAATAGTATTCATCATATTCGACTTTTTGCGGAATGGGCAAGTCATCCCGACCGTTGACCTGCGCCCATCCGGTGATGCCGGGAATAATTTGATGGATCCCCTTCGATGTCCTCAACTCGATCAAATCATCCTGATTGTACAACGCCGGTCTCGGGCCGACAAAACTCATATCGCCTTTCAAGATGCTCCACAGCTGTGGTAATTCATCGAGGCTGAGTCTTCGCAAATAATACCCGAAAGTCGTCAGATACGCACTGGGATTTTTCAGGAGGTGTGTCGCCACAGCGGGAGTGTCCGTACGCATGGTACGAAATTTCGGCATCCTGAATATTTCATTGTTGATGCCCACCCTGTCGGACCAGTACAAAACAGGCCCCCTGGAATTAAGCTTGACAATCAAAGCAATGATCAGCATGGGTATGCATAACACACCAGTCAGCACTACAGCCATTGCTATATCGAAAACGCGCTTGATATTCACAACTCTCCTGTTCGACGCATTTCCTGAACCGTTTCTCTCCACCCTGCCGCCAGATCATAGAGCGGATCGAAACCCAGCTCATTTTGAATGCGCCGGCTGTCCACGGCGATATCTTCCGTGTATTTATCGATGGTGGCACGCACAATTGGCGGTGAAAAACCCGTGAGCCGTGCCGCATCCTCCACAATGCCGGCAGCACACCGAACCGGGCCTATCGGTAGCGATACGCGGGGGAGCTTCCTGTCAAGGGCCTGACATATGGTTGAAATGACATCATTTAAGGTGTGAAATGTACCATCTGAAACATTGAAGACTTTGCCGGCGGCTTCCGGATGCGTTAAGGCCAATAAGGCCGCCCGGGCCACATCCTTGTCATAGACGAGGGTACGACGGTTCTCCCCGCGACCGATGGGCAGAAAGCGGCTGCGCGCAAGGGCATGAAGAAGCCGCTGATAATTGCCCTTGATCCGGGCCCCATAGACAGCGCCCAGCCGCAACACCGACCCCAGGGGCGTCCCATCCTTCTGTTTCGCTGCAAGGACGATCCTCTCCGCATCGAGCTTGGTGTGCGCGTAAAACGAATCGGGACGGGTGGGAGATTCTTCTGTCAGGACGCTCCCGGCGGAAGTGCCATAGACGGCAATCGTACTGAAAAATACCAGGCGTTTGACACCTGCCTGTCGGGCCTCCTGGACAACAGTCGCCGTTCCTTCGACATTGATCCGCTCATATTTTCCCTGAAGTTCCGGAGGCGGGTTGACAATATGAAGAAGAGCAGCCATATGAATGACGCCGTGCACACCCTGCATAGCCGACTGAACAGCTGTTGGATCGGTTATATCACCAATTCGTGTTTCTATCCCTTTCGGCCATACGTCATCCGGCGGCGAATCAATAGACAACGTTCGTATCCGGAAGCCCGCCTCATGCAACGATGCCACAACATATGGCCCCACAGCGCCGGTGGCACCGGTGACAAGGATGGTGGGGGAATAGTTCATGCTAATTCACACGATTGAAATGAGAAAGGATTTGCTTGGCGGCTTTTGACACCGAGAAGGTACTCTCCAGAAGAGCCCGGGCATTCTTCCCTAAAAGACGGCGATACTCCTCGTCCCTCACCAATCGCCTGGCATGGGCGGCAAACAGGTCATCATCCCCATTCATGCACACCAACCCAGCCTGCCGGCCTTCCAGAATTTCTTTCAAATCATTGCCGGGATTAATGCTCGCCAGAATGGGTATTGAATGATACATGTAGCCAAGCATCTTACCTGGAAAATTCTGAGTTTTCAGACCACGATCGAGGGAGATTAAACCGACATCAAATTCGGAAAGCATGGACAAGTATTCTCTCTGTCCCACGGCGTCGTGTATGGCTATATTCATCAAACCCTTTGATGCAATGGCCGCCCTTAATCGCGGCACTTCACTTCCATCGCCAACCAAGAGAAAAAAAGCGGATTGCTCGTTACGAAGTGTGTCTGCAAGACGAATAATATTATCCATGTCCTGGGCCACACCTATATTGCCACCGTAAAGAAAGACGACTTTTCCCTGTAATCCCAATCGTTTTCGATGCAAACCTTGCTGAATATTTTCTTCCCGCAACGAAGCCCAGTTATAAAACACCTCTAAATGATATTGTTTATCGAGACCATTTTCTTTGAAATAGTGCAGGTTCGCTGGCGACTGAACTCCGATAATGTCTGCGGCTTCATAGTTTTGTCGTTCTTTAAATTTGAAATAATTATAAATTATACCTCGTGTCAAAAGACCGGCGTCCATTGCCCATTGCGGGAAAATATCTCTGAGAATCAAATACGATGGGCAAGAAAAAAGTTTCTTCAACCTTTTAACGACTGTCCCAAAGAAAATAGTGGGTGAATAGTAAATTATTAAATCACAGGGATTATGTTCAAAGAAACTTCTCCCTTTCTTCCAAATTATTTCTGAAAGTCTGGCTTCGTTGATACCTCTTATAATCCTGGATGCTGTCTTTATTTTACCAGTGCGGACCCTCAAAACTTTGACACTGTTTTCACAGGATATTTCAGTATCTGTAAGAATATTTTCGTCAGGGGCGACAACCACAGGTTCATGACCGAGGTGATGGAATTCTACAGCAAGATCATGAATAAGCTTGGCGCTTGCAATGGTACTGGGCAGATAATAAACGACAAGGAGCAATATACGCATGTTTGTACTTGATATGAAATTGAATTAATATAGAACTATATGGTGGTTGGCTACTTATACCAAACCGTCCGATTTACATAATCGGTATAGCTCATGATGATACGTAAAACTTTCTGAGAAACATTGTTTGTATCGTAGTCAGATACTATTTTGAACGGCCTGGGTATATCGGCGTAGTGGGCAGTTACAATATCAATCGAATTGAGGATCCTTTCCGACGTAAGACCGCACATGATCAGGGTTCCTTCATCCATTCCTTCCGGTCTTTCATGCATCAGGCGTATTGTCACGGCAGGGAAGCTCAAAATGGAAGATTCTTCAGTAATGGTACCGCTGTCGGAAATAACGCAATGGGCATGCATCTGCAATTTCACATAATCTAGAAAACCAAGGGGTTTTAAAAAGCGAATTCGATGATCCAATTCGTTCAAGCCAAGATTTTCCATGCGATTTCTGGTTCGTGGATGGGTAGATACGATTATAGGTAAATTGTATTTCTCTGCTAAGACCTTCATAGAATCGATAATATTAGAAAAATTGACATCGCTGTCTATATTCTCTTCCCTATGAGCACTGACCACAAAGTAACGCCCCGGTTCCAGTTGTAAACGATTCAATATATCCGACGCATCAATCTTTTGTCTGTAATAGGTAATGACCTCTTTCATTGGAGAACCGGTTTTGATGATCGTTTCCGGCCTCAAACCTTCCGCGAGGAGGTAGCGTCGCGCATGCTCTGTATAAGTCAGATTTATATCACTGATATGGTCGATTATTTTACGATTGATTTCTTCCGGTACCCGCTGATCAAAACAGCGATTACCGGCTTCCATGTGAAAGATGGGAATTTTACGCCGCTTGGCGGCGATGGCGGCGAGGCAACTGTTTGTATCGCCCAGCAAAAGAAATGCGTCCGGACATGCTTTTACCAATACATCATCCATTAGGGAAATGACGTTGCCGATGGTATGAGCTGGGTTTTCGCCTACGGCATTCAGGAAATAATCAGGCTTCCTAATGGACAACTGCTGGAAAAAAATCTCGTTCAGCTCATAATCGTAATTTTGACCTGAATGTACAAAAGTGTGCTCCGTATGCATATCGAGCTGATGAATTACTCTGCTTAATTTAATTATTTCTGGTCGGGTTCCAACAATTGTTAGTACTTTGAGGGCCATAATCAGTCAACTTTCTTTTTTCAAAAGTTCATGCAATGTAAAAACTACGGTGAGCCAGGAAATCGTTGTGCATCATTTCAATCATTGTATCCCATGCAGGTGGTTGATAACCTGTCATTTCACGAAAAATGGTGGAATCCAGGGAGCGGTCCTGCACAAAGTCATCGTAAGGTTCGATCTCAATATCCTTGCCATACCGTTCCGCGACCAAACGGAGCAGATCATATTTGGAGACCGGTTCTGATGAAACGTGATAGATACCGCTTAATTCATGATTTGGCAAAACATGTACGCGAATAATCCTAGCAAGTTCTATCGTAGGAAAGCCTGAGTATATGGCTTTGCGGAAACCGTGTATCTTTTTATTCTGGGCAAGAAACCATTCAATTAGCCCGTATCTACCTTTTAGTTCATGTCCGATGATGGATGTCCTCAGGGTCACACAGTGGGGATAGGCGACCTCTCCAAGAAATTTCGTCCTGCCATAAATATCCTCGGCATTGGATTGATCATTTTCTGCATACATGCCCTTTTTCCCGTCAAAAACACAATCCGTGCTGATATGGATGAGACGAGCTCCGACAGTTTGGCTGATAAGAGAAATGCGATGTGGAAGTAGCGCGTTAACAGTAATCGCAGTAAGTGGATCTTCAGCAAGAGGGAGTTGTTTAATAATGCCAATGCAGTTGATCACAATATCCGGCTGGATAGACGCTAATGCACGAATAATGCTTTCTAAATAATTAGCATCAACACTATTTGGTAGAAATCGGACAAGCATATCTGCCGGAAAGTGCTTTTTCATACCCGTCAGGCTTCGCGCAGTGGTTGTCACATTATATTCCGGAAATGCGGAAAGATACCGTAAAAGTAAGTGACCTAACATGCCAGTGCCGCCGAGAATCAAAATCTTTTGCTGTCTACTCATATAGCAGTCATCCTGAAAAAAACGTCCGTCAAATTTCCTTTTTCGTGACTTCAGATGCAGCCCACGCCATGTATTCCTGTAAGCCTTCCTCCATCAATATGGAAGGTTTAAAACCAAAGGAATGACGTGCCTCAGATATATCCGCCAAGCTGTGCCGCACATCTCCGGACCGCGGTGGTCCGTACACCACTTGCGGTTCAATTCCCGAAACCACCCACAACAGTTGCACAAGCTTGTTAATCGTAATCCTGCCACCACTGCCGATATTGAATGCGCCAGACAAACCATTCGCCATTGCAGCCTTAATATTGGCCTGAACCACATCTTTAACATTGATGAAATCACGGGTTTGCTCGCCGTCGCCGAAAATGGTCAGTTTTTCGCCACGAAGCATCTGGAAGGCGAAAATCGGTATTACATTGCCGTAAGCATCGAACCGTTGATTAGGGCCGTAGACATTGAAATAACGTAGGCAGACTGCTTCTAAATCATAGAGTTTTGAATACGTTAGGCATTCCTTTTCCATACAAAGCTTCGAGCTACCATAAGGTGTATCTGGATCAACTGGATGATCTTCTTTAATGGGAATTGTTTTCAGTTCACCAAAAATCCCCGCTGATGAGGACGCTACAATCTTTCTGACACCTGCATGGCGCGCAGCTTCTAAAACTTTTAGCGTGCCCATGACATTGATGTCGGCGTCAATAATAGGGTGATCTATAGAACGCTTGTTGCCCACAGAAGCCGCCAGATGAAACACCACTTCAACGCCCTTGATCGATTCAGCAACAATGACTTCATCGCGGATGTCTCCTTCAATAAAACGAATTTGCGGGAACGGATTAAGGTTTGAACGATAACCGGACAGGAGGTTATCGAGCACTGTTACCTCATGGCCGTCATCAACAAGTTGCCGAACTAAATTTGAGCCAATAAAACCAGCGCCGCCGGTTACGAGAAACTTCAATGGGAAGCCTTTCTTAGAGAAGTTTATTCTGGTGTCATTATTGCGCAAACGGGAGTCGGGAATTTTAAACTACTTATAGAATTCCACTTTCACTATAAAACAATACTGCCCATTTCCAAAGATTCCTTTACCAAGTCGAGTTTCAACAGCAAATCAATCAGGCCATTCTCATCCAATTGCTGTGCATTGTGAGAATGGTAATCCTCATGGTCTGAAACTCCCGTTTCACCCTCAGTAAAATAGCAAGCGTAGTTGAGATCGCGGATGTCTGCAGGTATCCGGTAATAATCGCCCATATCTTCCGCACGGGACATTTCTTCCCGTGTCAGCAGCGTTTCATAAAGTTTTTCGCCATGACGTGTGCCAATGATGCGGATATCGTTGTCAGCGTTGAACAGTTTCTTCAACGTGCGGGCCAGTGTTTCAATGGTCGCTGCAGGCGCCTTCTGAACAAAAACATCACCCGGATGTCCGTTCTCAAATGCATACACAACAAGATTTACCGCGTCATTAATGGACATCATGAACCGGGTCATGTTCGGATCTGTAATTGTCAGTGGCTTCCCCGTCATAATCTGGCTGATAAAAAGAGGAATAACGGATCCCCTGGAGCCCATGACGTTGCCATAGCGGGTGCCGCAAAAGATGGTCCCTGAATCACCGTGGGTCCGCGCTTTGGCGATCATCAGCTTCTCCATTAGCGCCTTAGACATCCCCATGGCATTGATGGGATATACAGCCTTATCAGTGCTGAGCGTGATCATGTTCTTGATGTTGCAAGCTAATGCCGCTTTCATTGCGTTATCCGCGCCGATGGCGTTCGTCCGGATGGCCTCCAGGGGGAAGAATTCGCAGGACGGCACCTGCTTGAGTGCTGCTGCATGAAATACCATGTCCGCGCCCTGCATGGCAGGAAGAAGACTATCATAATCCCGGACATTCCCCAAATAAAACTTCACTTTCGGATTCCTCAGGGCATTGCGCATATCGTCCTGTTTTTTCTCGTCGCGCGAAAAAATACGGATTTCTTTGATATCAGTATCCAGAAAGCGGTTCAATACAGCATTTCCAAAGGTGCCCGTACCGCCAGTGATTAGCAGGACTCTGTCTTTAAACATGATTAAACCT
Source organism: uncultured Syntrophaceae bacterium (assembly GCA_964564625.1). GTDB lineage: Bacteria > Desulfobacterota > Syntrophia > Syntrophales > UBA2185 > UBA2185. Next base: position 51,352 of record CAZMBE010000001.1, read on the forward strand.
CACTATTATAAAATCTTCATCTTTTTAATGTTCGATTCGCTGATGTTTGTGTGATGACGGTTAAAACAACTACAAGTTATGGATTACTATCGAAAGTAAACATCGTAACATATGTTATGTCGGACCCTGAATCGCGTTCAAGGCAGGCGCTGATAATCCTGCTTCGCATCCTTCCTCCGTGAGGACAGGCTTGATAAGGGTCACTGAGTCTTCTCAATAGAACCCGGCCCCTGCCCCGGACACCGATCTCGGATTTGCCAGGGTAATAATTCATATGTTCGTAGCGGCTTCTTGTTGCATTTGGTTAAAATGTACCAGCAAATTTAATATCAGCGGCGATACATAGATAAATTAGTTAAGATGTGCGGTAATTCTCATCAATGAGTGCGTCTTTTTCTCTTCTGTTTGGATAATTTATAAGTACGGCCCTGTAAATGCCTTTGAATACAAATAAGCTACCGGCGGCAGCACCAATAATCCCATACTGACTAATTAATTGTCCAATATCCTTAAGCGACCCAGCGCCACCAAGTACAGTCATCGGAATGGTTATCTTTTTTCGGATTTTCTCAACTATCGAAAGATCATAACCTTCCATAATACCGTCATTATCTATGGAATTAACTATTACCTCACCAACACCGAACTTTTCCAGTTGTATCGCAAACTTTATTGGACATTTTCCTGTTTTCTTTTTCCCATTATGTGTCCAGACCTCATAATTTCCATCTATTATTTTTTTCTTAATATCAATAACCACACATACACTCTGACTGCCAATTTGTTCTGCTATTTCTGAAACCAGATTAGGGCTTTCTACCGCAGCAGAACTTATTGCCACTTTCTCAACGCCCAACCCAATTATTCTTTGTGCCTGTCTAACAGTCTTTACACCACCACCGTAGCAGAGGGGCATTCGACATTCAGCAGCTAAATTTTCAATCATTCTAAAGTCCGGTTCTACGTTATGAGAAGTAGCATCAATGTCAAGGACCATCAATTCGTCAACTTCCTTTTCATTAAAGATCCGCACTGCATTAATAGGATCACCAATATATTTTGGTGCTCTAAAATTGACAGTCTTTATTAGTCCCTTGTTATGAACTAACAAACAAGGTATTATCCGTGGACGTAGCATTGATTAAAGGTCGGCAAAGTTTTTAAGAAGTTGAACGCCACATTGATGACTTTTCTCTGGGTGAAACTGGACGCCAAAAATATTTCCTGAGCACACAGCGGATGCGAAATGACTGCCATAATGCGTTATTGCGAGCACATCTTCTTTTTTATTGCAGTGAAAATAATATGAGTGCAAAAAATAAAAGCGGGAGTCAAGATTAAATCCTCGGAATAAACTAGTTTTTGTAACAGGTTGCACATCGTTCCAACCCATGTGAGGAAGATGTGTGCTGTGAGTCAATCTTGAATGGTCAATTTTTTTAACTACCCCGTCAATCCACCCAAGACCTGGTAAAGCTCCTTCTTCACTGGAACGGGCAAGTATTTGCATACCTACACATATACCAATTACTGGCACATTATCCTTTAATACAAGCTCGTCAAGTGTCTGCCGCATACCAGATTTCTCAAGTTGCTCCATTGCATTGTCAAAAGCCCCGACCCCAGGCAGAATGACTTTTGTGGCTGTTTTCAAATCATCGCTTTGTGTAGCAATATTGATGGGGATATTTAATTGATTATAGACATTTACAAATGCCCTAATATTTCCTAACCCGTAATTAACTATTGTTATCATCTGATAACTCTTTTTTCTATTCCTAATAATTGCATTACTTTTGTTCCCAAGGTTATTAAAGCCATGTTGTTTTTGTAATCACGGTAAGTCTTGTTCTCTCCTTCAAATAGTTCCTGAAACTCAGATACAGTTAAATCTAATTTTTTTGCAACATACTCGAAGTCTTGCAACATTGTTTGCTCGTCTATTTCTGGTTTTGCTATTCGCTCAAGAGCCTCTTGACGGGTCATCTGGTTGGTTAAAATTAAACTTGAGAGGTGAGCTTTTCGCCTTTCATAGCCGAATTTTTTGGGAAGCCAAAAACACTCGACAAATCTTGTAAACCGAGATTCATGATGCTTTTGGGCATAGCTCTGCCAACCAAAGCGATCAGTCAATTCCTGTATAGCAATTTTTTTTATATAAGGTACATAATTTAATGGTCTTACAACCCGAATACCTTTTATGTAACCATAATATAACTTATATTTGAAAATATCCGCAGTTGGAAATGTTTTCAAAGGACGCTTTCCAAAGCGACGATGAATATCTCTCACAAAACGCATGTCTGTTGGATAATAAGCCCCCCACTCATTTGGCTCACGAACACATTCCGTTGAATAGTTTGCCCCTGTTAAAATATATTTGAAGTTATTTTTTACGGCGAAGTTATAAAGAGATGAAAAAAAAGATAAATCCTGGGGAATATCAATATTAGCTAGTTGTGCTTTAAAGAATGCTAATTGCAAATCCTTCATCTCTGACCAATCTATAACATCCGTATAAAGATCAAGCCCGAGTCCATCTACCAACCTTTGAATATTATTTGCAGATACCTGTGAATTCCAACCAGCATCGACATGGAACAGAAGGGGCTTCAATCCTAATTTTTCCTTTGCTATATAAGCAACGTACGAACTATCGACGCCACCGCTAATGCCAATCAAACAATCGTGATCGCGTCCTTGCCCATCTTTCTTAATCTTTTCAGTTACTTTTGCTAATTCCTTCTCTCCCTGATCATTTGGATGCCAGTTTGGCTTGATATTTTCATAGAAATTGCGGCAATAATCGCACCAACCTCTCTGATCAAAAGTGATATCGGGATCAGTGGTGTCCATTATACAGTTAGAACATATTTGAAATTTTTCAGTACTCATGATTTTCTCCTTATTATAACATCAAGAACTCGCACTATTCGCCTCCCATGATACTATTTCTGATATTGCTGAACGCAATGTGGTCACTTTCCTGTATCCCAACGAGGATATTTTTGAGTATGAATAAACACGATTTGGAGGAGAAAGGCGGGGCAGTAGTTTGAATAAAAGATAGAGAGAAGATTTAGGCAGGCCAATATCAAAAAAGTATTCATGTTTATAGTTAAGACTTGCATTAATAATTTTTTCTACTGCTGCGTAATTATTGTCAGCATCATCGTCGTCGGAAACATTATAAATATCACCCATTTGCACAATTGGTGATGATGCCAACAATATCAACGCAGCAACAACGTTGTATACACTGACATAGTTGAAATGTCGGGATTTTAGAATGCAATGATATATAAATTTTTTGAATGGACTTTCATTGTGAAGCCTTTTAATCATTGTATGGAGTCCCTGCCCGCCTGGTCCTATAATTTCAGTTGGCCGTAAAATAGCAAGCTCAACACTTGGCTGCAATTCGGCACGCAGTGTCTCTTCAATTCGGTACTTTGTCAGTTGATATTCACCTTTAGGCGCAGGCATTGTTTCTTCTGTAACAACGCCTTTTGCATGGAACCCAATAACCACGGCAGTGCTGCAATGAACTACCCGTCTCACACCTGATTGCTTTACAGCTTTTATAAGATTTAGAACTGCTTCAATGTTTGCATTCCCAGCATTATTCATATAGGCCAAGTGAATCAACGTGGTATCTGGCTGCAAAAAATCCGTTAAACTTTCTGGTTTCAGTAAATCGCCCTCACAGATAGTAACCTTATCGCTTAATAAATGCTCTAATGCATTATAATTGCGCATCAGTAATCTCAGTCTAAAACGATCCTGCAATATGCATTCAGAAACCAGATGTCGCCCCAAAAAACCAGTTGCCCCAGTAATTGCTAATGTGTGCATTGTATCAATGCCTCCTAAATAGCTGGCGGTTTGTCTCCAGCACTGCAGGGTCTAACAAGCGATTTATAACATTAGCTTTTATTATAGCCCGCTTTTTCAAACGCTCGTCATCGCTCAATAAGGTAAGATTCTCAATTATTTCAGCGTAATGATCCATCTTCGCCAAATCCACATCCCAACCTAAGCCATCAGCCTGTAGATTTCGCCACGGTGTTTCTGTACTAATTAACACTGGAGTTCCCGCAATTAAACACTCAGCAATCACATGACCATAGGCCTCGCCACCAGTTGGGAATAAAAACAGATCATAACGGCTAAAGACATGTACTACCTGATTCGCGGTAACACTACCTAGATAATTCACTTTCACATTAACCGGCAACTGGTCTATCAACTCTTGGCATTCTTTCCAATAAGTTTGATTTTCTGCGGGACCATAAATGTCGAATACCACCCTGGCATTCACTTTTTTTAAAACCCTCAAGGCATAATCCAAATTTTTCTCACGTGAGATTCGGGATAAAAACACAATTCTTAAGCCTTCGCGACCCTCTGATGTCTCAAAAGTTAAATCAGGAGCGACATCTGGAATATTTTTAATAGGAAAGTCTCCCGTGATATGAATAGCATTGGCTTTTATTTTCATGACCCTAATAATATCCATCTTTTCGAACTCGCTGGATGCCCGCCAGATCACATTCTTATAAAGCCCGACAAGCCTGGCTACTTGAATAAAAACGAACTTTTTGGGGTATTTTTGCTTTAATGAAGCCCATGCAAACTCACCCCACGGTGCGACAATCACAGGCTTAAAGGTTGCCCTACGAAGCTTTCTGTTCAATAACGCCTTTATAGTAAAAAGATCAAAAAAGCTATTTAGATAAAGTACATCATGAGGCGTACCGACTATCAAACTTAATATGCCTTTTATCGTACTTGACGTAGGTGGCAAATAATAAACCATGGCATTGCCAACTTGTTGCCATTGATTAATCTTTATATCAGGGTAAGGTTTATTGTCCCCTACATCCCGATCCCTCGTCACTATCCTAAACTCAAACTCATCACACATATGATCAACTGTATTGACGGTAGTACGCAAAATACCACCTGCTTTATAGCCGGGAAGGTAATTACCGATAAAGGTAAGGATCACTGGTTTCAGCGCCATGACTTCCTGTAGATTAAATTAATATCATGCCATTAATTCTGGTGAAAGCTTTTGCCTCTTGCGGCATGACGAAGCACTTCCTCATATCGTTTGGTACAGACGGTGCGAGAAAAGTTCTGTCCAGCGAACAGCCTGGCTTTTTCTCCCATCTCTTTCCGCAACCCTTCGTCTTCGTGTAATCTTAATACAGCTCGAGAGAATGCTTCGACATCACCCGGATTTACACAAAAACCACAACCAGCCCGTTTAATTATGCTTGCTGCATCCCCTTGCTGATTTACTACTGCTATTATAGGCCTACCGCAGGCCATTATATCAGCAATCTTGCCTGGGACAGTCTGTAACGGGATATCTGAACTCAATGTAACCAAACATGCATCGGATGCATAAAGGAACTGTATGTACCGGTCTTTTGGCATCACAGGACGCAACAAAACATTACTAACTTTCCTCTCGTCTATCAAGCTTTGCAGAGCAGGCTTTGAAGAACCTTCACCGGCCAGAAGGAATATGATATCCTTGTATTCCTTAAGCACCTCTGCTGTCTCTATCACTACCTCAAGGCCTTGAGCCTGCTGCATGGTGCCTGCATAGGAGACAACAAACTTATCACCGATGAGTTTTTCGTTGCGAATTGAATTCATGCTGTCTGCTGACCCCATCGCAGTAGTGTCAACCCAATTTGGAATGATAAACACCTCCTTGTTAACTCCTTTTGCAAGGAGATAGTCTCTATTTCCAGATGAGTAGACTATAAAAGAACAGGCTTTTCTGTAACAAATTTCTTCCATCCCGGATAATATCCTCTTAATGAGCTTGTTCTTTATGACTCCCGAATCAAACAGCACTTTTGGATGGATATCCTGCATGTTAAAAACAAATCTTGCCTTTTTAAACTTCGAAATAATATAACCGGAAATACCCATATATAGGGGGGGAGAATAAACAAGAATTACATCTGGCTGTTTTGAACATAGACCTCGGCATGTAAATAAAAGGCAAGAAAGAAAAAATCTCAAAGGTTTTCCACCGGGAATTTTTGGCATAAAGAATAGGGGAGAAACCCTGTGTACAGATACGCCATTCAAAACTATTTTGGATGACATATTCCCATAAAAGTCATGGCCTTTGTCAATAGGATCATCATTGTCAGGCAGTTCAGTAACAACAGATACACTATGTCCCATATTTATGAGACTTTCTGAAAGCTCTGAGTAAAGCCGAGCAGCGGAGTCTAGTATCGGCGGATAACTCGCAACCAAAATCATTACATTCATATAGAGGATGATATCTCAGATGTTAGATTATCACTAATTTGCTTATACGAGAAGCACTTTGCACAATCCAAAACATTTGATAGTTAGATGACGGGTAATTCATAAAAAAGGGGAAAGAGTGGATCTGATGATAAATATTACAGAGAACAATGCAAAAATACACTTCTTTCTTCTTTTCCTGGAAAGTGATGATAATTTTACTGTGGGAAGATGCCATTATACCACCATCACGTTCTAAGCAATCTCGACATCAGAAGAGCACTAACAATAAAATAAACCATTGTACAATTGCTCAAAGAATCTCCATATGAATAGAAAAAGATGCCATAATACGGAATGCTAAAAATAAATGTATATATAAGTATTGCAGGCAAACCCCAGAAACGGTTCTTGTTACGCAAAAACGTTAGTAAAACAAGAAAGTATATAACACATATAATTAGTGTACCCCACAATCCATAATCGATACTGAGTTCTTTGAGAAGCGTATTAAAAGTACCTGGTTGCAATCCATATTCGAAATGAAATGATAATACTTCACTCGATATCGTTTGATGCCAATAATTGGGTAGAATACCAACAATCATTAAGATCCAGCAGAACAGAGGAGATGTAAATTGACCAAGAAATATTTTGTGATCAAGCCAGTTATTCGTATAATATTCTGAGAAGTTGCCGTACATTTGACCCAAGTATTCAACGATTGATAAAAAAGGATCAACAACATCACCAAAGCTATAATCTCCAATTGATAATGATAGAAATCTCTCTCCCGTAATAAGTGAGAAAATAGATATCTGTAGAACAAGAACTATAAATAACAAACAATTGATTACCTTTAAAGGTGATAGATAGCCGGATAGTGATTTTGCGCTATCCTTTAAGTAAGGCCGAAATAATATAAAATTAAATAAAAACAACATAATCCATTGAACAAGCCCAGAACGGCCTACATGGGCTATCCCATATACTACACCAAACAGCGAACACAATAAAAACATCAGCGGGTAAAATAATTTTTCTCGGTATGCGGCAGTATAGAAAAACATCGTGAGTGAGATCGGCCATGAGGCGCCAATCAATGCAAATATCAGGTCCGTCTTTCCACGATCTTTGTATAAGCCTAAGTTCACAAGGAATCTATTATACTCGATATCTCCCATAATGGTATCTACTGCATCAGGCAAATAAAATAAAATTGAAGCTAATTGTATAATGAAATATACAATACAGAACGTCCTGATGAGAGGGGTTAATTCTATAATTCTTAGTTTTATAGAGGCTTCATTAAAATAAACGTGTGGTAATATAAGCAACGATAAACACACATGATAGTAAAAGGCTGCAAAAATATTGATGTCGTATTCTAAAAGGTTCGAAATTATTAAAAAACATAAACCGCTTAGCGCGTAAGTTCCCAAAAGAAGGTTAGAAACGGTCATAATATTCTTTTTATGAACGCTATTTAGAATGAATAAAATTGAAAAATATATGAACGGAAGTGCTTTCATTTATCCTAAATCGGGTCGTAGCTGTACAGCAAACGTTCTAATTTGAAAGCTAATTGCCATTATGTATTTGCCGAGATGGCCTTTATGATATAATTTGTATATGCATCAACATTTTCTTTGTCTTGCGGGGTGCAAAGAACTCCTTCAGAGTTGAAAACAGGCACAATATGCCCAGGAAAGCTCCCTGAAAGCCAGGTGCGCCAATAATTCAAATCCAACGTGTATTCTTTCTGCTGAAGTTTTTCAAAAAGATCCACTAATGAAAGCTGCGAGCTGATGTCGCCTGCAAAAAGCATCTTCAAGCCCGGTGGGCGGCCCAACGCAATCGAAGGTTTTCCCAACACGGCGGCTTCATTAGAGGCTGTTCCGGCAAGCGTTACGGTAACCCTGGCGGCCAAGACAAGATTTGTAGAATCAACATCTGGTGATACAAGAACAATGTTTGGAATAGCCTTGAGCCTCCGGTAATAGTCAATGGGCCGCATGCCCTTCATTTTGGGGTTTTCCTTTACCAGAAGTTGCCATCCTGCCGGTAATGCCTGACTGACTATCCGACACATTTCAATTTGATCACGCAACCAAGGGCTATACATCAAGATAGTAGCTTCCGGCTCCATATGCAAAGGTATGTAACATGAAGATGCTTTCAACGTTTTTAATGCATCGGTTGTTAGAATATCATATTTCGGTTCTGGATGTTTAAACCACCTTTGTGGCAACCTGTTTTTAATTGTTTGCAATGAAATGATTTTTGAAACTGGAAAATAACTGCCTGCCTTACGGTCCTGCTTATCACACGATAGTTCGTGATAGCGGCTACCCAGCCGCGTCCACAAAGGAGGAATGGCTTGTGGTTTCATGTATTCAATGCGTTTTTCAGCAGGAGTGTGAAGAAGCCGCCGGCATTCTTCAAGAAGCGCTTCCGCATTTCCTTCAAGGGGTACACTCCATGTTTCCCACGGTGTTTTGAGCGCAATCACCCTGCCGGGTGGTAAACCGCAACCTACAAAAGAAAAATGAGCGCCGCCTCGGCTGTTTGCGAGCGCCCCAGCAAGCCAGTAAAAGAAATGATCATACATGGAACTGATAGACAACGTTCCTTCAGAAACGAGATGGTCAAGAACGACAAGATGTTTTCGTCCAAAAAGAACCGCATCCAAGCCATCTTCCGGCAAGAATCTTTCGCTTTGAAGCATTAAATTAAAATTTGCACCTTGTTTCTCATATAGGAGGCGATCTATTTCAGAAAATCTTTCACCAGTAATTTCATACCCGCTAACTTTACCCAACTCTTCCGGCATGTAAATACATTCATAACCAGCCTGTTCGGCCCTCTCTATTGCCCACGAGAAAAACGTTACAAATCTAACGGGAATGTCACCAAGTTTTTCCTTAAGACTTTTTGCCAATTCAACATGAAAAAGGACTTGCCAGGGGCGGGTAAGGAACAAAATTTGCCTTACGGATTGGCTAGTCACGTTTTTATATCCAGTGTTGTCAAATAATAAGAATAGGCCAAGGCAAATACACACAGAAATGCGCTCGCAATAAATCTAGCCCATGCAACTCCTTCAATTCCGAAACCTTTTTGAACAAGAATCAAACCTAATATCCATAACACAAGAATCGCAACAGCATATCCGATCATGAGCGGAATATTTCTTCTTACAACTGGGATGATTACGCTGACACCAAAATAGACCAGGAATATACTGCCCAATGAGTAAATTTTTGCTGCCTCAATTCCATCTCTATAGTTGGGTAAAAAATTTTCAGTCATTGGGCCAATCAGAAAATAGCTTATGAGACATAATGGGACTACGGTAAGTATGTTAATAATTAAGCTGAAAAAAAAAACCCTTTTAAACCTAACGATGTCTTCGATGAACCGTAAATATATGATGCCCTCGGATAGAGCAGCGCTCCCATACTCACAGGCAGGATCTGAATGGCTGTAACAATCAGACCTGATAATGCCAATTGCCCAACAGCCTCCGGCCCCAACATAAAGGCTACAATGGTCCTGTCTGCTGCTGTAAAAAAAATATACAACACACCCGTTGCAAGCATGGGAAAACCAACACGAGTTAAATCTGATATCTCGTCAATCCTTCCCATTGATCTATGCTTAACGGGGCTTTTGCGATACAACAAAAGAAAGTTAACCATAGGAAGCACTGCGCTTCGAAAGATCAAACCGAAAGCGCCGAATACGATGGGAAGAAAACCAAGAACAAAATTTACTCCGTTAGCGATGTTAAGAAAGATCCCCAGAGACATAAAGGCGCGGCAACCTCGGTATATTGTTTCGTAATGAGTACATATTGGTGAGAATATTAAAATTCCAAAAAGGATAGCAACAGAATATAAATATAAATTTGCATAGCCATACATAAAGAAATAGATTAACGCGATGGAGGATATCACTATCCCAATAAGTGAGTTAATAATGGCGGTTAACCAACTCGCATCAACCATGTCCTGTATCTTGACCTTGTTTTGTTGAGCATCATAAAAAGCTATATTTCGATTCAGACCATTAAACACGCCAAAATGAAAGAATGAGCAATAGACAGATATAAGCATCACAGTTTGAATGACTCCCAATTCATAAGGGAGAAGGTATTTGGCTGCGATGATGCTTGTCAGAAAGCCGACCAGTGGTGTGCTGATCTGCGAAGCCAGGTAAACCAGATCGCCGTATCTCTGCCGGTTTAAAACATATAGATAGAAATATTTTTTTGCCGTACTAATACACAAGGAAGGTGTGCCTCTGTTGATTTGCTGTTCCTAATATTGATAATATAGTCACAACGAAATGTGTGAAAGCTTACATGGAGGGGAAAAGTATGACCAACCCTTCCGCTAACATAGCTGCACCTAAAGAGCTGCCTGTACTGGTTACCAGCACGGGTTTCCCTTGCCGATTCATGACTTCAGATTCTCTCTCTGATTTATATCATTTTGAGCCTTTTCATAGTCTACATGTTGGCCAATATCCACCCAGTATTCAATAATAGGGAAACTTATCACATTACGCCCCGCATCTAAAAGGCACTGGATTAAATCTGTCATGTTGAAATGCTCACCGTTAGGAATAAACTTGTAAACTGCTGGCTCTAATAGATAGATTCCTGCGTTGACAAGAAAACTTTTTTGCGGTTTTTCATTTAAAGCACATACACGCGGCCCATCGCATTCTACCACGCCATAGGGTACTTGCATACTATATTGTCTGACTGCTACAGTCATGTCTGCAAGATGGTCCTGGTGGTAGGACAGCATGCCTCTGAAATCAACCTGCGTTATAATATCGCCATTGATCACCAATACGGGTTCGGTAGGCTTGGACATAAGCCCCAGTGCGCCGGCCGTGCCGAGCGGCCGATCTTCGTTGACATAACACAACTCAACCCCAAAATCTTTCCCGTCTCCAAAATGCTCGGTTATCTTTTCAGATTTATAGAGCGTGGTTACATGAACGCGTGTAATTCCGGCTTGCCGCAATTGCTCAATCGTCCTTTCCATCAGCGGTTTACCGCCTACCGGAAGCATCGGTTTCGGCAGATCATCAGTAAGAGGGCGCAGGCGATTACCGAGACCGCCTGCCATAATAACCGCCGACATTGAAGCAGGCTCTTCAGATATGAGGTCTCCTCGAAGCAATAGTGCGACAACTTTTTTTTCATCATCCACAAGCGGGAGATGGTTGATCTTGAAAGGACGAGTTTGATTCATGATATGCAAAGCTTCTTCACGCGAAATATTGTGACCTGCAATGACTGGATTCATGTTTGCTATGGTAATGCATGGATCTGTGAAGGGAATATTGCGGATTATCGCACGGCGGATATCACCATCTGTGATAATTCCAACTACTTTTCTATCCTTCTTGCATAAAATTAACGCACCAACACCAGAACGGTCAAGTATGGGAATGACGTTGGATATGGATAAAGTTGACGATATGATTGCTTTTTCTAATCGATTCCTCGCCGCTTCTATTGATATTGCCATTATGGTGACTGCCTATAATTTTGTATATTGAGAAGATTGCATAAACTTTAAGATCACTTCATTTGCTTTGCGGGAACGCCCACAACCGTTACACCCGGTGGCACATTTTTTGTGACAACCGCACCTGCACCGACAGTGGCGCCATGGCCTATTGTTACATACTGCAATATTGTGGCGCCAGTACCAATTAAACATTGATCGCCAATCCGGACACCCCCGGATATATTTAACCCCGGATTAAAAACGCAGAAGTCACCAATAACTATATCGTGGCTGTACGTTGAGTTACGATTGAATTGATTAAAAGAGCCGATTTGTATGTCCGTCGTAAAAATGTTACCCGCACAGACAATATTCCCTTTCCCAAATAAAACACGCTCTTCATCCATGATGGTCTTAGGATGAAAGAGGTTTGGAAACACGACATTATTATTAAAACAGAACCTGCTGCAGATGTTAACCATCGTTTTAGGATTTCCTATGCCTAATGCCAAGGCTATTGTGTCAGCAAATGATAATATGTAATGCTCAGAGCCAACGATTTTGTACTTTCCATTAAAGGCCCCCTCATGATCTTCACTTCGATCAATATATCCCAATATGTTCCATTGCGGTGAGATAGAAGCTCTGTTTATCTCTTCGATTAAAAAAGCCACTTCCTTGGCATGCCCACCCGCACCAATGATAAAAATATCATTCATCTTTTAAACCAAATCATCCCATTCTATTTCTTCATCTGCCTGAACCTCGCGGTTTAGGGCTCGACCTATCACATAAAAATATTCATCCGGATGGATGCCCATTCCCGGCCTTTTAAAATCAATATCTTCTAATTTTAATTTGTGCCCTTTTGGAAAAGCCTTTGTTGTAACTAAACGTCGTCTGAATTTCCCCCTTTTTTCTATTTCAGCTGCATATAAATTACGAACAAAACCGCCTAAAGACAAAAATACCCTGCGACCCTCTGTGGCAATAATGCTTAGTTCAGTAGGATCCGCTGAAATGGCATGATCCCAACCTTCCATATTTTTATCAAGAGTGAAATGTTTCTCAATTATGCAAGCACCTAAAGCAATAGCTGCTAATGGAATAGAAGTGCCAAGAGAATGATCGCTGAAGCCGACAGGCACATTAAAAATCTTTTGTAGTGAAATTATGTTGCGTAAATTGATTTCTTCATACGAAGGAGGATAAACGGCAATGCAATGTAGAAGTACAATATTTTGTGTTCCATTCTTTTTCAATATATCAGTAGCTTTTTCAATTTCTCCTAATGTGGCCATGCCTGTTGAAAGGATAACAGGTCTTTTTTTCTTGGCAACATATTCAAGAAGTAATAAATGGTTAATATCCATAGATGCAATTTTATACGCGGCCACCTTCAATTCATCCAACAAATCAACTTCTTGTCGAGTGAAGCAGCTTGAAAGAAATGTGATACCTCGCTTCCTACAATAATCTGCTACCTCGAAATGCTGTTCCCGTGTTAACTGATATTTTTCCACCATTTCTTCAAGAGAGCCGAAATGCTTCTTCTTATCGTCATAAGATGTGTTACGTTTATACTCAGCGGCTGATATAATGGATGTTTTTGACCATGACTGAAATTTCACCGCATCGGCTCCGGAGATTAATGCAGCATCTATTAAACGTTTGCATAAATCCATATCACCATTGTGGTTGGATCCAATTTCTGCGATAATGTATGGTGGTTCACCTGCACCGATTCTTCGTCCGGCAAGATTCAGCGTCTCCATAATGCCTCCAGTTTGGGATGGGCAACGATATCCCACCAGATATGTGGTTCCATTATTTCATTTAAAGCCTGTAAATACTTACATAAAGTTTCTTTCGAGTTTTTGATGGAATAAAAAAATTCACTAACAATCATTCTGTTTTCATCAACCTTTAATAAATGTTGTGACTTGAGATCGTTAATATATGGTAGCAGTAAATTAAAATGTTGGAAAACCATCTTTGTTGCATTTAATATATACTCTTCGGTGAATGGAGGTAGAATACGGGCTACATTAGCGGTATACTGGCGATAGTGCATTCGACATTCAGGATCAAAATACATTTTGGCATCTTTTGACCACGCATTTATAGCTAAAAACCAATCAACAATCACGCACTGATCTGGTATTGGTAAACAGCGCTTCAGTATTTCTGATCGATAGGCTGTATTGGATAAACCAAAAACATTATGTTTCGGTAATATATCACATGTCTTCATATTAGCGGGTATCCCAAATAAACTGTCTAAATTGTTTCCATACTCATCAACAAGATTCATGGCACACCCGTAGACGTCATACGCTACCAAAGCATCCCTCGCGGCCTCCACCCTCGAAGGATATAGAATATCATCGCTATCAACAAAAATAATACCGTCATAATTATTAATCATTTCCAAAATAATACGTTGGCGAATTTGTGCAGGCGTTTCTCTCCGTTTAGAAAATCTCATCGTAGCATATGGTGTGGCACCAATAGCATCGATAATGTGTTCAATATCCAGGCTATCGATACCTATCCAAAGATCAAAATTCCGATCTTTTTGTTTTAATACTGAGTCATACCAAGATGTAAGAAATTTTTCTACACCAGGATAAATAGTTGTATACAAAGCTAATCGTGCAGTTGATCTCATATCAAATGCATACCCTTTAGCATAAGAATTTCAGCCAGTTTCCAATCATCCTCTGTATCAATATCAATAGCCCGATACCAAGGCATTTCCCACCCTGTATGATTAGTCGTGTAAAACGTCTTTTCCTGTCTTAGCACGTCTGCTTTGACCCACCAGATAGCACCAGTGGGGCAAAAAATCTCCGGCAAATCCTGGCTGCGCTTGGTCGTCTGCTCTTGGAAAATAGGGGTAAGCTTGTTATGATTATCCATTGCCATAGCCCACCATGGATTTTGCCATCCATATCTGGCAATGGAAATTTGTGACTCAGTATCTGTCTCAAGGAACTTACAGTAACTGTTTAATATGTCCTTTACAGATCTCAAAGGACAGTTTGCCATAAACTGCGCTATATATTCATATTGACCTCCATCGGGATCAACCCGTTCCAAGGCATCCAGTGTCACTAAGGAAACCGGTGTGTAATCGTCAGCAATCGATTCCAAGCGTATGAATGGCACCTGGGCTCCATATCTGCAAGCTATTTTCGCTATCGCCTGATCATCCGTTGAAACTAATACACTTTCAAAAACACCGCTTTCAATAGCTGCCTCTATGGTATATGCAATGATCGGTTTTCCCAAAAAGTCACGAATATTTTTGTATGGAATCCTCTTAGATCTACCACGTGCAGGTATGACAGCCAAATTTTTATGCTTTTTAAGATTCATGTATCTTATTTTTCGGTCTTTCAGCTGCGCTAAAAGACCTTGTAAAACCTTTGCATAATGTTGGTTTAAATTTTCCCCTTATTGTCGGGGCCATTTTCCCGCGTCGTTGTTATTTTTTAGGTTTTATTGCTCTTTGACAACCTTGATTTCTCCCCGGATACCCCCGGAAAGGGGGCTCAGGGGATGCTCCCCCTATGTTGCAGCAATCATCTCCCGTTTTCTGAGATTCAGGACAACACGTTTAATGTTGAAGGCCATGGCTCCACAGAGATGATCCCAGTTCTCCTTGACGATGGTTGTGAACCGCGCCTTCCCGGCTCCATGATATGTATGCGTGATCCCAAAGTACTGCTCAATCTTATACCTGATCTTTGAGATTCTCTTGTTCCTCTGGATTTCAGCCTCCGTCAGAGAGGCATTGATCTGATTCTTCCTCATGATGCCGTCACGTATCCCGTTCATGTGTAAAAAGTCCCGGTTCGGTTCACCACAGTATCCCTTGTCGGCATACACCACAGGCGGCAGCGCTTTCCCGTGAATGCCTTTCGTTACGGTATAAGAAAAATACTTTGTATCATGCTCCGATGCCCTCGACATACAGGTGGACAATACAAGGCCACTCCCCACATCGATGGACACATGCTCCTTCATCCCGAAGACGGGTTTGTTGTGTTTCACCGTCCAGTCCGAATCAATGTCCCGCTGGAACCGCATGGCCTTCTGAGTCTTCTTTCTCATCTGCGCCCTGATCTTCCGCTTCTCTCGGAGTTCTCTGAGCTTCCTGTCACTGATGGGGCGGCTGGCCGATCTCACGACACGGGCATCCGCGGCCATGCCGGATTCAATGGAAAACCCCAGAGCATCACACTGATTCAGGAGCTCGTGATGAACCTTCTCCAGGGTCTCTTTCCTCGTGCGCTCACGAAAACGGCAGATGATTGAATGGTCCGGGGATGGCTCGCTGAAGGGTAATCCGATGAAGGCCTTGAAGGAGAAACGATCATTGATCTGCCTCTCCAGATCAGGATCAGACTTTATCCCAAACCATTTCTGCATGAGGATCGCTTTCAGCAACATCAAGGGAGGATATGCCTTATTCCCAAAGTCAGACTGCCCCACAGGATAGTTTTCCTGGACAATCTTCTCGATGGGATCCCAGTTAATGATGGCATCGATTTCTGAGAGGACTTGCCGGTTGCTGGAGTGGGTGACGGCTCGTTGTATTTCCATATCCAGGAATGTCGGTTTTGTATCGTATTCCTTGAATGCCATGGCGGTCTCCTTCAGCAAGAATGTTACCGGAAGGCTACCATAAAATAATGTTATTGTCAAGTAATATCAATATGTTAAATGAATTTTAATCTAAATTCCCCCGACTCTGCCAGCGGGACTTGTGCAAAGATTTCAATCTGGCCCTTCAGATCGGAATTATTCAGAATATCCTTTATAACCCACTAGAGGCGGCCGTATTCGGCGCGTGTTCCTGGAACAAAACAGATTTTTTCAGACATTCTCGTCTACCAGAAACGAGCTACTGGGTATATTTATGAGTCGTTTTGCTAGGTTTTCAGCACAGCCAAGCTCCATTGCCGGGCATTTTTTGAACATGGATAATGTATGCATCAGCGTCCAGGCAGGGCGCACCATGATCCCGCTGTCGTTAGTTTTTTCAAGAATTAAGTCGCGCTTATCGCAAAGGTTCGTGTCCAGAAGAATCGTATTGAGCCAGTAATTACTCTTGGCAAAGGGGGGCTCTTTAAAGAATGTAATGCCTTTTATCTTCTGAAAAGCATTTTGATAGCATTCTGCAAGACGCCTTTTTTGTTCCAGAAATTTTGGGAGCTGCTCCATCTGGGCGCACCCCAAGGCGGCATTGATGTTGGGAAGTCGATAGTTATATCCGACATGATCGTGTCTATATTCCCACCGGTGGGGAATTTTTGCAGTTGATGTCAAATGCTTGGCCAGTTTGCCCAGTGCCTCATCATTGGTGATTATCGCCCCCCCCCCTCCCGTCGTGATCGTTTTGTTTCCGTTAAAACTCAGACTGGACAATTTTCCCTGGTTTCCCGTGTGTCTTCCCTTATAGTATGAACCAAGGGATTCCGCGGCGTCTTCAATCACTTCGATTTTATATATCTTGCAGGTCTCAATGAGGGGATCGAGATCGACGGGATGCCCGAAGGTGTGCACCGGGATGACTGCTTTGATCCTCCTTCCGGTAAATATGTTGGTGCAGCCGTTCGAATTTATCCGGGCGATGTTTTTGAGATGATCCTGAAGTTTAATAGGGTCGAGTCCCAGGGTTCTTTCTTCACTGTCCACAAAATGAGGAACGGCACCGCAATAGGTGACGGCGTTGGTAGTCGCTACAAAAGTTAACGCCGGAACCAGAACCTCATCCCCGGTTTTAACCCCGGACAATATCAGGGCGATATGGAGGGCTGCAGTACCGTTAACCATGGCCACCGCTTTTTTAGAGCCCGTGAAGTCCGCAAGCATAGCCTCGAATTTATCCACATATTGCCCGATGTAGGAAACATAGGTAGAATCAAGACAATCCTTGAGATAAATCCATTCATTCCCGCACAAACACGGCTCATGCAGAGCGACGTGGCCTTTTTTGTCAGAAATGGCGCTTTTAATGGCGGTTATGATGGCGTTGATATCCAGTTGTGCTGTCATATATTATATTCACCCCACTTGTATTGCCGTAAGCAATCGGGATTTGTAAACCATGTTACGGTTTCCTGCAACCCTCTTTTTAATCCTTCGACGCCGTCGTAGGCAGGTGACCATCCCGTCAATTCTTTTACTTTCCTGTTGTCTGCCCAGAGTCGTTCCACTTCGCTATTCTCGGGTCTGACTCTTTGTAAATCACTTTCAATTGCTATATTTTCCTTCATGATCTCGGCAATGATTCTTACTGTTTCTCCGATTGATATTTCAAAATTGCTTCCGATATTTATTACTTCCCCTATGACCTGATCTGATGCTGCAACGGCAAGGAAACCATTCACCGTATCTTTCACAAAATTAAAATCCCTTGTCGGATGCAATGAGCCTAATTTTATTTTTCTGACACTGTTGGCAATCTGTATAATGACACTGGGGATAACCGCTCGAGCCGATTGTCTAGGCCCGTAGGTATTAAAAGGACGAACAATACTTACTGGCATATTGAAAGCATGGTAAAAAGACATTGCAATCTGATCCGCCCCAATTTTGCTCGCAGAATAGGGAGATTGTCCCTTTAATGGATGCTCTTCTGTAATTGGCACAAATCTGGCCGTCCCATATACTTCACTTGTGGATGTGTGAATGACCTTGGATATTCCGAGTTCTCGTGCAGCCTGTACAATATTAAGAGTTCCTTTTACATTTGTATCGATGTAGGTATCCGGCGAATGATATGAGTAAGGGATAGAAATCAAAGCAGCAAGGTGGAAAACTACATCACACCCTTTCATGGCATGCCTGACACCATGGGGATCACGCACATCCCCTGCAATAATTTCAATACTCTTTTTAATATCCGGATCCGAATGATCAAGCCATCCCCAGGAATTAAATGAATTATACATAACAAACGCACGAACATTGTACCCGCGTTTGACCGATTCCTCCGTCAAATGAGATCCTATAAATCCATCGGCACCAGTGATAAAAATCTTTTTATTTTTCAGGTTCATTAAGACGTCTTTTCTTTCTTAGTGCTAATTCAGAACACTAATTATGAATTTGCTTTTGTTCATACTAAGCTTTTACGCATAAATAAATTAGAGCCTTTGCACAAAATCTGACAGTTTTATATGATTTTTTTAACTACTAATACTTTATTTTCACTCTCTTTCTTTCAAATTTTTCCATGATAAAAACTATAAATATTCCAAATATGAAACCACAAAGACCTGCAATTGTAATAATAAAAGCCTTTTTAGGTTTTATAGGGTATTGTGAAATAAAGGGATCTTCCAAAGGTCGAACCATCTTATAATTTTGACGCTCTTGTTTAAGGAGAAATTTTTCCATTTTCAAATCTATTGATTTAATATTAATTTCTATTGGATTGAATCCCACCGGAAGTAATTTGGCATTACTAAGTCTCTTTTCAATTTCTCTGATTTGAAAATCATTTTTCTTAACTGCTTCTTTTACATTTTTTATTCTTTCATCAAATTCTAATATGATTTTCTCATAATTACTTTTCATCTCCCGTATGTTTTCAATATACCTTATCATTTCCTGCATAGCTACTGGTAAAATCTCACGATTACTCGATTCGATTGTTATTTTTAATTTATCGGTTGCTCCTCTTATATCATTGATTTTTACATTCGTTATCACATCAGCATATTTTGTAAATATAATTGCCTTTTTTTCAGGATCAATCTTTCCGATTATTAATGATATATCTTTCGCTGTGAGCGGATCTTTTCCTTTATGCATAAGTTCTTTAGGCATAAACAATTTCGCAAGTGTTTCTATTTGATAAATTTCAGGAGCAGTAAAACAATAAATTGTAGCGACAAGAAGAGATATCAGGAAAATTCCAATGATGATTATTTTTCTCTTTATTATAACCTTCCATAAATCATACAGATTTATTTTATCATATTCGTTTGTTTCGAAATTACCAGACTGAGAATCAACCATGGTTTTTTCTTCTTTATTAGTCATATAACAAACCTTTCGTTATAAACAGAGATCTTTGAAAATCTATTCTTCGTGTCTTTGTGAAGACCACGCGGTACAACAACAATCTATTGAGACATTTGAAACACTACACTTCCTGTCCTGTAATACCCGTCCCCGCTAATACATTCGAGAGTAGGCTCCGGATAGAATCCAGAAATAATATAATAATCATAGATTCCTGCTTCCGCAGGAGTGAAAAGATGGTTGGTTTTAGGCAATTTTTCAAGAGTCCCCGCTTATTAGCTACAGCTCCGCCCTCTGGCTTCCACCAGCAGTGAATTTTCATTCGTGAATCGCTTTTTGACAATGTTCTGAAACCGTTAATAATCTGAAAAATCCGGAATTGCATCTATTCTGTCTGCAAAAAAGTGCAGTCCCTCATTTTTCCCCTTGTACCGCTGTTTCGCCCACTTCCTGTTTAAGACGTTTGATTTCCTGTTCCAGGTCTTCGTATTCCTTAATCTTTCTTTTAAGAAATCGGTAGGTAATCCTCGCCTTTTCCTCCATTCCTTTGGGGGTAAGATAATACAAATACGCTGCTTTGTTGTTTGATTTTTTGAAGTTGTCGACCTTCACATGGCCTTTATCGATCAACACTTTGAGCAGAAAATTAATTTTCCCGAGGCTGATGCCCAAGATTGAGGACAATTCCCGCTGGGTCATTTCCGGACGTTTTTTGATTTCATCAAGCAGCCGGAGAACTTCTTTGCTTTCGAGGTTCGCTTTTTGGTGGTTCGCCATACATTATCCTTGTGTTCATCACATGAACACAGGAAACATACATAATGATGTGTCCGGGGAATGTCAAGAAAAATTTTGTTGCCGGACAGGGGAAGAGAATAAAAAGATCAAAGTGATTGACGCTTGACCTGAAGGGCTTCTTATGCGAATAGATGATACCGTATGATAGAGAGGCCCTTGGCTATACAAATCATCCTGGAGATCATCAGGACAGACGATCGCGCATCAGACGAAGTGGAAAATACCCAGAGGTGTTCAACAATCATTAAGCCATGGTCAGAAGATATCCAGGCCAGTGGTCCCGGGTTCACCAGCACTGAAAGACCCGCCCCTGTCAGGTTACAAAAGAACAGACCCGGGTGATGGCATTTTTACCATGAAAGAGAAAATCTCCCAACTTACCGAATGGTTGCTCGTTGCCTTTGCTTTTGCAATTCCCGTATCGACGGCTTTGGATAGCATCCTGCTGCTAATGCTTCTGTTATTGTGGGTTCTGGGGGGAGATTACCACGTAAAAATCTCTACAATACGCAGCAACCCTGTTGCCATGGCATCCTTGATTATGCTCGGAATCATGATGGTGGGATTGACCTATGGTGTCTGGGATAAACATGCTCTTTCCAACACTGCCCGTTTTCTTGTTCTTCCTCCCCTTCTGTCCCTGTTTACCCATCATACAAACAGGAACGCCGTCCTGGGGGGCTTTCTGGCCGCCATGGTTTTGGCATTGGTTCTGTCTTATTTCGTGTGGTCAGGAATCGTTCCATCCGATCCAATGTTAAGACAAATAGGAACTCCTGATAATCCCTTTGTGTTTCACAGGCATATCGTGTACAGCATTTTTATGGCGTACGCTGCTTTTTGTTTCGGTGTTCTTGGAAAATTTGAAGAAAAACCGTTTCGCAAAAGTCTTTTCTTTGTGTTGTCGCTCCTGATGATGGGCAATGTTCTTATACTTGTGGATGGTAAGACAGGGCACGTCATTCTTCTGATTCTATTAGCCTATGTATCATGGGCCTTCTTCCGCTGGAGAGGTGTTATCATTGGAACTCTGATGATAGCCGTTCTTGTCTTTGCAGCGTACTCCATCTTTCCAAAGGCTGCTTTTATACAATGGATCAACCCGGTGGCACGTGCACTATCCCAGTGGCAGCCATCGGCACGCCAGGAGATTCCAATATCCCCTCATCCTCCAACCGTCGGAATAGTTCGTCACAATGTATCTACAGGGTTACGGTTGGAATTTTATTACAACAGCAGCCAGATTTTTTTGCAGAACCCCATCTTCGGTGTTGGGACAGGAAGGTTTCCTGAAACTTATGCAAAACAAGTCAGCGGTACAGGGCAAGTCGCGACCAATAACCCCCACAATCAATATTTGTTGGTCGGTGTTGAAACGGGCATCATCGGGATTCTGGCCTTGCTGTATCTTTTTTTCACACAATGGCGGAATTCGCGGGTGTTATGTGACAAGGAAAGGATACTTGCTCAGGGCATGCTTTTGACCATCATGACTGCCTGTACCTTTAATTCATCCCTTGCCGACCATCCGGAGTCGACATTTTACCTGTTGATGAGCGCCTTGTTCTTCTCACAGGCAGGAGCTCCAATAGACAAGAAATATTATTGAAATCTTAAACGGTTATTGTCGCGCAGTCGTATAAATGCCGGCTGCCTGATACGGTTAAAAGATTCACCCGTATAAATCTATCCAAACCTATAAGGAGAGATGTAATTTCCGAAAATGCCTCTCAAAAATATCGTCCAATCGACTGATCAACTGTCCTCAATTCCTCCCAGAGAAGAACTTGATATCTATTCGGATGGTCATCATGTCATGGCGTTTTCCAAGGCGGAGTGGAATTACGTCGTGAAAATTTTAAAGGAGGAGAATGATCCTCTGCTTCTTAGGCGTCATGAAGAGGCATTGGATCATCTGAAGGGATTGGTTGCTGATTTTCAGATTTTGAAAGACCATGGAAAGGCCTTGGTTATTCAGGAAAAGATCCATTGCCTGTTAGATGAAAAATTAAGGCAAAAGGTATCAGAAGGAAATCTGATAGAGGCCAAGAAGTTGGTTGAGGATTACATCGATCTTAATACAAGACTCTGGAGCAGGGGCTACTTCGACTGGCATTTTAGAATTAACCATTGCGGTGTGGACTCGGAGGGAAGACTTCTTCTTTTTGATATAGGAGGGATAAGGGGTAATCCAACCTTCAGGGAAAGAATCAAATGGATATTCGGGTACTTCGGAAGGAGGCATAAGAAAAACAAAGAAATCTTGCAGGACATTCATCCTGAGCTTTCTGTTCTTTATAATCGGTTAGCAGACAAGAAATTAACCCGGAATTCAGCAGAGGAAACACTGTTCAATTATTACCGCAACAAAAAATTATAATGTAACGTCAAGAAGATCCTTGGCATATGCATTTACAGATGCTGTCGGACGCCGAAACGTGCGCAGATTTCCCCCGATTGCAGGCGCTCCTCCAGGCGGCGGCGGTTTTCGGCCAGACTCGACCGGTCGTTCTCTTTGTGCCACAGATGAAGGACAGGCGTTGCGAACCGGGCACTTTTGCGTTTGAGACCCGATTGAATCAACCGGATAACCAGGTCGGAATCTTCCAGCCCCCACCCCGAATAGATCTCATCAAAACCGTTCACGAACAGGAGGTCTTCCCGCCATGCGGACAGGTTGCAGGTCATGGCGCCTTCCCAGCGCTGATTTCTCCATTTACGGAGGGAGGACGCAACCGGCAGAGGCAGTAAAGGCAGCCAGCGGTTGGCATGTCCATGCAATCTGGCCTGCAGCCATTGCCAAACGCTCCAGGCATGGACGGGCACATGATCCGAAAGAACGCGTTTCGTAAACGTCTCGCTCAGCAGAATGCGGTTTCCCACAACGAACCAGCCTTTTTCCGCCAGTTGACGATGACGAGCAACGAAATCGGGAAAGGGGATGCAATCTCCATCACTGAAAAGGATGTAATCCGCTCCCGTTCTCATCAGGGCCCGGTTGCGAATCGCCGCGGCACGGAACCCCTGATCTTCCTGCCATACATGCGTCACGGGAAATGCCGCCCGCCTTCCATAGGTGAGCACAACCTCTTTCGTATCTTCCTTTGATCCGTCATCAGCAATGATCAGATCAAATTGACGGTCCGACTGCGCCAGATATCCTTCAAGGACAGCGGCAAGGGCATCCGGGCGGTTGTAGGTGGTGATGATTACGGAAATACGCATCATTTTTCCATGGCGATCGCTGTGAACGTGACTGTGAATAGTGCACATTCATGAAGTTCGTGAAAATGCTTTTCTCAATAACGGTATTTTTTTGATCATTACTGATCATCTATGAGAACTAAAATTTTTTCGGACTGCGTGCCTAAAGTTTTCATGAGGAATCGATGTATCAAAATAAGCCGTAATCGCAATCATAATCATGATAGGAATACCAAGCTCAATAACTTCCTCTACCACCGTTGTTATCACGGATACGTCTCTCGTAAAGGTATATCCTAAATTGGCAGCTTTTCGTTCAAAACCGTCCAATCCTAAAGAAATGCTTATGAACAGAAAAGAGAAAAACAGCCCGATCGCATAAGGCTCCATACGCTTAAGCGCCGTAAAGCAATCCATAAAGTATTTTTTTGAAAGGTACATAACGCAGTAAAAAAGTACCATGATGATTGCAACGCCAATCACCTTTTCAAAGATCGGGACATCGGGACTTACATAAAACTTTATTTTAGTCATTGCCATGGTAGTGAACCTGGCATGGAAATCCAACTCCCGCAGCCCAAGACCAAGTATGACAAATGCAATGAGGAAACGGCTTTGGGGATCCGCGACTTTGTGACGGAAGAGCGGGATCAGGCAAACAAAATAACAGATCGCAGTGAGTAATTCAATGGGCCCGTTTTCCTCAACAAGCGCAGTCCTTATATTCGCATCGAGGACGAGCAAAGTGACAATCAGGCAACCCAATACCAACACTACAAATCCATAGAACACATAGTAATGAGCTTTTTTAAACAACATACGCTCTCTTCGTTTTTGGAAAAACGGACCTAATTACCTTGATCTAAAATCATTCTTGCCATGCTACGGACATCGGGATTAATTTTATCAAGATGCCTTAAAAAATTTTCCACATCCTTACGATAATTGTGTCGAAACCAAACACTATTATATTTGTGAATCCGCATGTAATCTAAATCCAGTAAAAAGGGAATGTTATTCACAATGATTATATTTTTAAGCTGAAAATCGTCATGCGTGATTCGCGCTGCATACAGCTTTTTCAACAACTCGGCAACGTTCTCAAATATTTTTTTGCACGCAGCATCCGGCTTGGTATTTTCTGCAAAAAAATTTAGACCTTGCACACCGTCAACATATTCAGTAATAAAATACGTCTTGCCGCGTATTGGCCCAAAGTGTTTGATGATTACGGCAACTGGTTTTGGGGTAGAAATGTGATGCTGATCCAAATAGTGGCTGTTATTCCATGAACGTAACGCACGATTTGGGCGGAATGCCTTCCTCAAGCCATGCCAGAAACCCCTTACATTATAGCGTTTCACCACATATTTTTTATTATCTACTATTACAACACCAACAGTCGAAGTGTCACCAGGAATATTTTTAAAAATAGGGCCAGGGGTTGTATCAAGATACTCGTCCGGATTGGTCAATAACCGTTGCATTGCAGGCGTATTATATGCGCGTTTGCACATTAAAAATAGGCGTGAGTTTTTTTGGATTTTTGTTTCTGATGTATTTTTATAACCCATTGATGCCGTATCCTCGGAGAAAAGCTCTCTCACCGTCGGTGAGGCTCCCCTTTTTTTTCAAGTAACATCAGTTTAACGTATTTGTAATAGGTCCCCTCGGCGTTGGACACGGCAAGCATGAATCCTTCACGGCCGTCAAGAAATCCTGCGCGAATGACATAGGTATGGAGAAAGCTCCACAAGCCATGGGATATGGCGGTCCATAATGAGGCTCTCTGTCCGTTCATGAACATCTGATGGGCAACGCCTGTCGAATACCGGTTGACCTTCCCAAGAACTTCTTCCATGTCTGTGAAGGACTCGTGCATCAGATGATTTTTCAACCGCCCTGTCACACCCCTGACAATGAGATGTTGGTGGATCAGGTCGTCGCTGAAACGGGCATACCCCCGTTTGAAGAGGCGGACAACGCGATCGGGCCACCATCCGCTGTGGCGCATGTACCGACCGCAGTAGCTCGACAGTCTTGGCATTTCGAAGGCGACGTTGTCCCCCGGATCAGATAGTACGGCCTGTATCTCCGCCTTCAGCTCCGGGGTAACCCATTCATCCGCGTCTATGGCAAAGATCCATTCTCCCGCTGCCATATCGATGGCTCGGTTCCTCTGAGCTCCGGGCCCGGGCCAATCGGTTATGAGAATCTTGCCCGTAAATTCACGGCAGATTTCTACCGTCCTGTCCGTGCTGCCCGAATCGATGACGATGAGCTCGTCGGCCCAGGCAACCGACTCCAGACAGGTACGCACACAATGCTCTTCATTCATGGTAATCAAGACGACCGACAGCATCATTCTTCGGCACTTTCCCTCGAACACATTGCGTTATGTGAACTTGCAGACTGCGTAACACTTAACGAGAAGAAAAACATCCCCTCTAAATAATCCTTCAAAATAGAATTGAACAGGTAGCCGGCAGACTGTCTGATTTACCTTTATTCTCAATTACTTTCTCTAACTAAATAAAACCCCATAGCATGTCAACAACAATCTTTCAATACCACTATTGATGGATTTGTACCAACCGTAACTAAGATCCCTTGATCAAATCACGATTTCACTATATACACAGGCGATGTTAAAACATGCGGGAAAGTGAAAATGAACGTGAGCATGGACAGGATGAAACTTGAGGAAGGCCTGAAAGCAGGTCTTCGAAAGGGGTTTGACGGGTTTATCTGGATCATGAAGATTCTCATCCCTGTCTCTTTCCTCACGGCATGCATTGCATGGAGCGGTTTTCTCAGCAGAGCCGACTTTCTCCTCCAGCCGTTGATGAGCCTGCTTAGCCTCCCGGCGATGGCCGCCCTGCCTCTTCTCATTGGTATGCTTACAAACATCTACGCCGGTATTGCCGCCATGGCGGTGCTCCCTTTTTCCCGGGACCAGATGACCCTCATGGCCATCTTCCTCCTCATTGCCCACAACCTCATTCAGGAGGGGGTAGTTCAGGCGAAGTCGGGAATTCATCCGACAAAAGCCACGCTTTTCCGTCTTGCCGCCGCCGTCCTCACCGTTATGGCTGTAGCGCCTTTTTTTGACATCACGACACCCGTATTGAAGACCGCAGATATCACCACGAGTACCTCCCGTCCCTTTATAGAAACGGTGCATGAATGGGCTTTTACCACCTTAAGCTTGAGTATTAAAATATTTATTATTATCATGTGTATTCTTACCATATTAGAAATCCTGAAGATCTTTGACTTGATCAACCCAATGGTCAGGCTGCTGAACCCCCTGCTGAAAATTATGGGACTCAACCAAAAGGTAGGATTCCTCTGGCTTACCGCTGTTGTGTTTGGGGTGGCGTACGGAGGGGCGGTAATTGTAGAAGAAGTGAAGGCAGGACACCTGTCAAAAAAAGAACTGGAGGAGCTTCACCTTTCCATCGGGATCAATCATGCCCTGGTTGAAGACCCCAGCCTTTTTCTTTCTTTAGGACTTAGCCCCTTCTGGCTATGGGTGCCGAGGTTGATTGTCGCCGTAATTGCGGAGAGGCTGCTTCAATTATGGCGTGTTTTTCGGAAAGAAAACTAATGCAATGATTTCATCACAAGAGGTTTTTTTATGGGAGAGATAATTATTCAGGTTGACGCCTTCACGAGCCAACCTTTTACGGGAAATCCAGCGGCCGTGTGCATCCTCTCACGCCATCGTAATGATGAATGGATGCAAAATGTCGCCCGGGAAATGAATCTTTCCGAGACGGCGTTTCTGGAGCGGTACAAGGATGGGTTCAATCTGCGCTGGTTTACACCGGCCATCGAAGTGGATCTCTGCGGGCATGCTACCCTGGCAAGCGCTCATGCCCTGTGGGAATCAGGGTATCTTGCGAAGGATGCGAAGGCGGCCTTCTTTACCAGAAGCGGACTGATCACGGCGGAACGCAAGCACGGCTGGATAGAAATGAATTTCCCCGCAGAGCCTGAAACCACTGCTTCAGCCCCTCCGGATCTCTCCAAAGCGCTGGGTGTTGAGTTCAATTACGTGGGGAAAAACCGTTTCGACTACCTGGTCGAAGTCGATGCCGAAGAAACTGTTCGCCGTATTGATCCCGATTTCACGCTCCTTAAGAGAATTCCCATGCGGGGCGTTATCGTCACGAGTCCCTCTGCGTCGCAGGAATACGACTTCGTTTCCCGGTTCTTTGCCCCTCAAGTAGGAGTGAATGAAGACCCTGTCACAGGTTCCGCACATTGTTGCCTCGGTCCATACTGGGCAGGACGGCTCGGTAAAAAAGAGATGTCTGGCTTTCAAGCCTCAACAAGAGGCGGTGTTGTAAGGGTGCGCATGCTGAATGACCGCGTCTATATTGGCGGACAGGCGGTAACTATCATGCATGGTGAGCTTTCCGATCATTGTTAAAGCAGACAGGAAATTTGAGATTGCCATGGCTCATAAAAGACCTTGCAATGAATTACATCAACCGGCATCGGCTGATGCCGAATGCTTGAGGGTTTCTCTTCCCATCGAAAAGTAGGAATACTTATTCTATTTTCCAGGTCGTCCCTGCAGGTCCGTCCTTGAGGATGATCTTTTTTTCCGCAAGAGCATGCCTAATCTCATCTGCCTTCTTCCAGTCCTTGGCCAACCTGGCAGCCCGCCTTTCTTCAATCATACGCTCAATTTCTTTCACATCCAGTCCCCGTTTCCCGGCTTCTCTGTCCCGATCCTGATGGAAATACTCAGCAGGAGAGTCAAAAAATACCCCCAAGACCCTTCCTGTCTCCAAGATTGTTTTTCCTGCGTGATACAGAACAAAACATGTCTCGGGAGAAATACGGGATTTTTTATCTGCCATGTAACCGTTAACAACCCGCACGGCATCGAAAATATATCCGATTGCCCTTGGCGTGTTGAAATCGTCATCCATAGCTTGTTTGAATCTGTCTGGAAGTGATGCAAGCTTCCCACATACATCACTATCCCCCGCCGAAAGAGTTTCCCTGGTGATGCCGGAAAAATCCTCGCAACCAGATAATGCCTCATTAATTGCGTTCAGGGTAGTGTAGAATCGCTCCATGCCCATCCTCGCGTCGGCAAGTGACTCATCTGAAAAGTCAACAGGACTCTTGTAGTGACTCTGGAGCATGAAGAGCCTCAGCACTTCAGGATGGTAATTTTTTAATATATCTTTTATAGTAATAAAATTACCAAGAGACTTTGACATCTTTTCGCCGTTGACCGTGACAAAGCCGTTGTAGACCCAGTAGTTGGCCAAGGGTTTCCCCGTGACACCTTCCGATTGCGCAATCTCATTTTCATGATGCGGGAAAATCAGATCTTCACCGCCACCGTGAATGTCAAACGTCTCCCCCAGAAAATGCTGGCTCATCACTGAACACTCGATATGCCAACCAGGCCTCCCTCTACCCCAGGGACTTTCCCACCACGGTTCCCCTTCCTTGCTGGCCTTCCATAATGCAAAATCGAGGGGATTCTTTTTCTTTTCACTCACATCAACCCGCGCTCCGGCCATCATATCTTCCAAGGTCCTGCCCGAAAGCTTTCCGTATCCTGAAAATTTTTCCACCGCGTAATAGACATCGCCTTCAATCTCATATGCCAATCCTTTATTACACAGAACCTTGATAAGATTTATCATGCCGCCAATGTGCTCTGTCGCTTTAGGTGCATATGTCGGCCTGGCAATCCTGAGTATATCCATATCTTCATCATGCTCTCTGATGTATCTCTCGGAGATATCGAATATGGTTTCCCCATCTGCATTGGCCTTTACAATGATCTTATCATCTATGTCGGTGAAATTTTTCACATACGTCACGTCATAGCATTGATATCGGAAATACCGGGTAATGACATCAAACACCACCGCCGAACGGGCATGGCCTATATGGCAAACATCATAGGCCGTGATGCCGCACACATAGATGCGAACCCTCCCTTCACTGAGGGGCTTGAATGTCTCTTTCTGCTTGGTAAGGGTATTGTAGAGCTTTATGGACATCAATCTCACCTGCTGTAAACAACACCGTTTTTTACGGGAATAACGACATTATATTCAATCCGGTGTCTTCGCTGATGCCACACATCAGATTCATGTTCTGTATGGCCTGACCGGCTGCACCTTTCATAAGATTATCGATGGCAGATACAATGATAACTCTGTTTGTTCTCCCATCAATAGTCAACCCGATATCACAATAATTAGAACCTCGAATAGAGGAAATATTGGGGAGTGTTCCTTCTTTGTATATCCTGATAAACTTCTTACCCCTATAAAATTGCCGATAGAGATCAACCAGCGCTGACGTGGTCACATCTTTCTGCACTGACGCATAGATTGTGCTGAGAATCCCCCTGCTTAAAGGCAAAAGATGGGGTGTAAAAGAAATTTTAACATCATGTCCGGCAAGTACACCTATCTCCTGTTCCATCTCCGGTGTGTGCCGATGCTGACCGATCTTGTAGGCCTTGAAGCCCTCATCAATCTCGCAAAAAAGTGTCCCCACCTGCGGCTCTCTTCCCGCACCGCTGACGCCGGATTTGGAATCGACGATGATGGAAGCATCATCTATGCAATGCGCCTTCAGCAGCGGGGCAAGACCAAGGATCACACTGGTTGGATAACAACCTGGATTGGCGACTAGTTTGGCAGAAACGATGGCATCCCCGTACAGCTCTGGTATGCCGTAAACCGATTCTTTAATATGCTCGGGGGCAGTGTGCCTGCGGTACCAATGTTCGTATGTAGCGACGTTCCGCAGCCTAAAATCCGCGCTAAGATCGATTACCTTTTTCCCGGCACGTAAAAAAATAGGCGCCACATCCATGGATATACCGTGGGGCAAGGCTAAAAATACAATATCCGCAAGAGCCGCCATCTCTTCGGGAGAGGCATCAATGAAAGCCAGATCCGTGAGACCGAGGAATACAGGGTATATATCAGAAACGGGGAGTCCTGCATATCGCCTTGATGTCAATGCAACAACATTGGATTGCGGATGTCCGAGCAGGAGTCGAAGAAGTTCCTGACCTGTGTATCCGCTCGCGCCATATATACCGATGTTCAGCATATGCGTCACCTGTGAAAAATTTATCTACAATAGTGCCGTTGTTGTATCAAAGCCTATAAACATTCCCAAGCTTGTCATTTCGCCCTGAGGTGTTCACGCAGGGTAAACTCCCGGAGAAATCTTATACACCGTTGGTCAATCATGAGATTGCCGCGGGCTTCGCCCTCGCAAAGACAATGGGAGTGCAGTTTATAGAGCTTCTTATCCAAAAAAAAGGAGGCCAAGAAGCCCCCTTCAGTCATGTTATCTTTTAGAAAACTGGAAGCGCTTCCTTGCTCCCGGCTGGCCGTATTTCTTTCTTTCCTTGATGCGTGAATCCCTAGTAAGAAATCCCGCTTTTTTAAGAATTGACCGCCATTCCAAGTCATACTCTATAAGCGTTTTCGCGATGCCATGTTTTATCGCCCCTGCCTGTCCGGCTATTCCACCTCCCGATACATTCACAAAAAAATCAAACTTATTTCTTGCGCCTACCATCTCGAGGGGCTGCATGATGATCATTTTGAGACTATCTCTCGTGAAATAGTCATCAAAATTTCTTTTATTCACGACCAGACTCCCGCTTCCCTCTTTCATATACACTCTGGCGATAGCGTACTTCTTTTTTCCCGTGGCATAAAAACGTTTATCCATTAAATTCTCCCGATCAAAATTTATTATGAGAACTTTGCATATTATTAAAAACTTGCTCGTAAATAATTACTTCCTATAAAATCTCCCCCGTTCCCCCCCTTTTCAAAGGGGAAACCCATTCACTCCTCACTGTGTGAAAGAGAGGCCGGATGGGATTTTCAAAGATCTCGAGATTCACGATTTATACCTTAATTACCCGGGGGCACTGGGCCTCGTGAGGATGATCATTACCGGTATAGATCTTGAGTTTCTTCAGCATCTTCCGCCCCAAAGAGTTTTTCGGCAGCATCCCTCTCACGGCAAAAAGCAATACTTTCTCCGGGTGATCCTTTAACATTTTTCCGGCATTTGTCATTTTCAAACCACCAGGGTAACCGGAATGATGATAGTAAACCTTGTCGGACATTTTATTCCCTGTAAGGGAAACCTTTCCGGCATTTACAACAATGACAAAATCCCCTGTATCCACATACGGCGTGTAAATAGGTTTATGTTTGCCCCGCAGGCGCTTCGCGATCTCACTGGCAAGTCTGCCGAGAATCTGTCCTTCTGCATCAATGAGATACCAGTCCTTAACGATGTCCTCATGTCTTGCATTATATGTTTTCATAAATTCACCCAAGTAGTAAATGTAAAAAAGGAGGCTACGAAATTTCAAAATATTTGTCAAGAAAAAAACCCCAACAAATTAAATTACCTTATTTCCCTCCTACCTTTCCAAGTCCATAGAGCGTCAAGGCTACTATATACCTTTTATCATCATGAGTTTCCGTATATCTTACGTCAATAGTCCAGCACTGTTTACTATAGATGAGGCCGTATGTCTTCTCTATAGTTTGATTATCTAATTCATTTATCCTGTACACATGGATCAGAGAAAGGTTTTTTGTCAGCACAGCTTTTAATGAAAGGTTAATTTCTTCGAGAGGAACCTGGGTATATTGATTATACGGGGCAAAAGGCGCGCTGGAGCCGGAAGGCATAATTTCATTTGTAACAGATTTGATGTTCCGATATCCGAGAGTCACTGAATCACCACGCCAGTCGCTGATATGCACATCATAGCTGGATTTTTTCCATTCACCCGATTCTACATCATATTTGTTTCGTGCCAGGAAAGAAAGATATTGAAATGGTTTCACATCAAGCTCAATATCGATATCACTGAAAGGCTTTTTGTCTGCGGGGGGTAGGGTATCTCCACTTTTTGCCTCTTTGAAATCATAGGTCTGTGAAAGTTTAAAACGTAAAAACTCCCGATAACTTTTCCCTCCTCCCTTCTCATTCAACCTTGCCAACAGTGCATTGGTCAATGAGTATGTCAGAGTGCTTTGTTCAGGTATGCGGGTTACAAAATCAGGGGCGTCATCCTGGTAGGCATGGGAAACATAGGTGTATGTTACTTCCGGCGTGATGCCATGTCGAATTTTATCAATTACCTCGCCCCCAATTTCGAATATCCTGTGAATCTCGGTTTTTGCAGTTGCCCCCGCCGTGTACATGTGCCGATCGCCATTTTTACTATGGACAGCATTGACTGTATCAAAACTATCATCCCGGTTCCAGAATGTACTCTTTACACCTGCCTGTGGAGTTACCTGAAGATAATCAGCCCAGCGTAACGGCAGGGAGAAAACCGGTTGCAGATCATAAAGATGCCCCTTCGCGCCTTCATTTCTGTAATAATAATCGTACGCCGCATCAAATTCTAAATAGAGGGGAGTGCCCCAGAGGGGTTGTTTTATCCCTCTGAAGGAAATTTCGGGATATTTCTGCAATGTTGCATCATTTGTGGCAGTTGAAAAATCATCTGTATAACGAACAAGGGCCGTCAGGCTGTATAGCTGCCAGTTTTTGACCAGACGGACCGTTGAATCGAGTGAGCCGAGTGCTTCATCACCCACAAATGATATTTTTTTAAACCTGTTCGTTTCCTTCTTCGAATAATTTTCGAGATAGTAGTTATGCGAGGAAAAGTCTTTAAAGTACCAGTTGTCAGAAACTTTCCTGATATCGGCCCTTAAGAAAAAAGACGGGCTGAATGTAGTCTCATGATGCAGGTAGTATGACCATCTCTTGTGATCGGAGTGCCAGTTCCTACTTATTCCTCCTTGTGTATCGACAACCCGGCCGGTATCATTCATAAAGTCGCCATAAAAGGTGCCGAATGAATTGTTATTGATGAAGTACCTGAATTCAACTCCTTCTTTAAATCCCCTCTTGCTCATATAGCGCTGATAAAATGTAGCATCCGTATTTTCTGAAATCGCCCAGTAAAAAGGAATCTCCACATCAGCGCCTAACTTGTCCCGGGAATAGGAAAGATGGGGGAGGAGGAACCCCGACTGACGGGTCGTCTTCGCAGGGAACAAAAAATACGGAATGTAGAAAACGGGAATATCTTTAGCCAGCAATTTGCTGTTTTTCAACGTGCCATACCCGTCGATGGTTACATTCAGTTCACTCCCCGTCAATCGCCAATCGGGAGAAATTCCGTCACACGTGGTCGCCGTGGCATCATTGATGCGGTATGTCGCCTCCCCTGTTTTTTCTATTGTTGACCCCGAGAGATAAAAATGATTTTTTGCGAGAAACATTTTGCCTTCATACGCAATCCCGGTTTCTGTTTCTATATTGAATGTAACTTTGTCCCCCTCGAGGATATCATTGTTACTTATGAGCATTACGTCCCCTTCTGCGAGTGCCTCATTGGATGTCCTGTTAAGGGTTGCAGATTCCGCCAAGAGCAAACCACCAGAAAAGACTATGAGAACATCTCCTTTTGCGTCATAGGTATCCTTTGCCTTGTCATAGGAGATGCTGTGTGCTTCGATTGTGACCGGTCCCTTGGAAGGATCAACCTTAGCTGCACCAAAACTGTGAACAGGAAAGAAAGAAAGCAGAAAGATTACACAAATAATTGCCAAGGATTCTCGCAATGACATGGGGGGCAGCTTTGCAATGGTCACATTGTAAGTGTTCGATATCTTTCTCATGACTTCATGATATCTCTGAAAATACCCTTTTAATCTCACCAACGAGATAGAGAGAGCCCGTTACACAGATAAGATCATCTGAATCGGCTATGGATAACGCCCACCTTAAAGCCTCACTGGAGTTCTCCACGACCTCGATTCGATCATTGTTCTTCCATTTTTGTGCGACTGCCATAATTTCCTCCACGGGCATCGCTCTTTCTGTAACTGGTTTAGTGATAATCAGTCGATCCGATAGGGGAACCAGTTTTTTTAACATGATCCTGTAACGCTTATCTTTGAGAACACCAAAGATGAGTATTAAGTTTTTGTATGAAAATTCATTTTTTAGTGCTTTGGAAAGGGCAGACACACCAGCTGTATTATGGGCTCCGTCCACAAGAAGCATCGGAGCATGTCGAAGGACTTCTAAACGCCCCTCCCACCGCACATCACGAATGCCATCAAAGACCGCATCATCATTGACTGCAAACCCCTTCATTGCGATAGCTTCAATAACACCAAGGGCGACAGCGGCGTTTTCAATCTGATGCGCTCCTTTCAAAGGACACATGAGACGTTCATGCTTCTTTCTTATTCCCCTGTATGTGAAAAATCCATTACCGAGCTTTTTGATCTTTATTTCCCTACCAATTCTAAGTAACTCTGCTCCTTTTTTTCTGCAGATATCTTCCAGAACATCAATGACGCTCTTTTGCTTAACTGCAGTGATACATATCCCTTTATCTTTAATGATGCCACCTTTTTCCTGGGAAATGTTTCGCAGGTCCCCACCTAGATATTCTTCGTGATCAAATGAAATATTGGATATGACAGAGACAAGTGGTGTAACCACATTAGTCGCATCAAGCCTTCCCCCCATCCCCACTTCCAACACGGCGATATCAACATCTTTTCTACAAAAATAAAGGAAGGCAACAGTAGTGAGAAATTCAAAATAGGTGATATTTTCTGTCACACTTTCTTTCACTTCCCTTATTAATTCGTGCATTTCTTCTAATGAAATCATGTTGTTATTAACTTTTATCCGCTCTCGAATATCGATCAAGTGAGGAGATGTATACAGGCCAACACGAAAACCACCGCGGTTCAGGACTGATGCCACCATAGCTGCAATGGAGCCTTTGCCATTGGTTCCGCCAATGACAATGGTCCTGTACGAATTGTAAGGATTATTTAAACGATTAAGAAGTCGTGAGATAGGGCCAAGACATAGACGGATATCTACACTTTTTAATCCACAGAGGCGTTCAAGGGGATCCTGCATTTGTCGTCAGAATTTAAGTTCGATCAGACTAGGCCTTTCTAAAGGCAATACCGCAGAAGAAGGATTTGGTCAAATGTGAATGACCTCACCATCCTGAAGAATACGTATATTTCTATCTTTGATCATAGCAATCTCATTCTGAATAGATTCATGATATTGGAACTTCATGTGATAAAGGTATATCTGGGGATTGTGGGTGTTCAGTTTTTTCAACTCTTCTTCCAGACCTGAAGCTGTCAGGTGGCCGGTCATGTTTGCGACGTCTCGCATATCATTGGGAAGAGACGTTTCAACAAACACCGCCTTTAAGTTGCTTATGCTGTTTGCAACCTTCCACACATCTTCTGTAGGACCTGTATCCCCAATTATAACTATGGATCCTTCTTGAGATTCAATGGCATAACTGACAGTCTCAATGACGTGATTCACAAGGACAGCCGTCACATTAATAGAATCGAGGACAACTTGTTCCCCGGGTTTGATAATCTTAAATTGCAGGACGGGGTTTTCCGGGTTGGGGAGTGAGGAAAAATCCGGCCAGATGATATTATTGAAAAGATAGGTTTTAAGTGTATCAATAATGGTATGGGTAGCGACAACAACCAGAGGATGGTCTTGCTGGAGATAGCACATATTATCCGCAAGGAACATGATATCCCTTACATGATCAAGGTGCGCATGAGTGATAAGAACATAATTAATCTTAACCTGTTCTTCAATAGACAGCAAAGATGTAATTGTTCCTGCATCTACCAGAATATTCTCGTTCAATAAAAAACTCGTCGTATTACATCCGGGCGTATGCGATCCATGGCAACCTAATACCCTGATTTGCATTTCTTACCATCCCCTCAATGAGAGCCAATACATAAAAAAGAATGAGCCGCAGATAAAAATTCTACTTTATCGTCTGTTAACGGCGGATAATGAATTCTGCCAAGATTGATTGTGTAAGCTTCGCACGTGATAGAACAGCTTTGCATGCGGGCTGAACGTTAGCACAGCTCTGTTAATGAGGCAATAACTTTATCAGCAGGGATGACTTCTTCCCAAGAGCCCATCAACAGCTTTTCGGGTCAGCAGACTATTCAGGTACAACTCTGTAAACTTCATCCCCGGGACGCACACGATCAGAAACCCTGACACCGATAAAGTCTCCTGCTACTGCTTTCATAATCTTTTGATTGTTGGTCTCCATCGATTCAATCACACTTGTCATATCAGTAGTATGACCGGTAATTTTAATTGTATCGCCTATCTTTAACTCGCCATCTGTAATCTTTATTGCCGCAACAGAGGGCTTGGAAAAAAACTTTACGACTTCACCTATTTTTTCTTCCGCCATAACTAATTCTCCTTCCTTTGCTGCTAAGTGGTTGAGATAGAATGAAAAGCCTCACCAGTAAGAACTTATCAGAAAGACTGGTCATCAGCAAAACCGACAACCCGTGATGAAGTATATTTTTTCTGATAAAAAAACAAGAAAAAAAAGAAAAGCAGGGTAAGAGCGCAATCCCTGCTTTTATTGAATTACTATTTTTTAAAGATTGTAGTTTTATATTAATGCTGAATTTATTTCATTCGCGCGTACTACAAACAAACGGAACTCCTGTCAGACCATTCATTCAAGGTCGGTGTTTCTCCCGTTATTACTTTTGCGAAAGAACCTTCTTCTTTGTTTGCTCCTGATCTGCTTCCCGGATAAATTCAATTATTGACATTGGCGCATTGTCCCCTATGCGACTACCCATTTTCATGATCCTTGTATACCCGCCTGTATAATCACGATATCGTGTCGAAAGCTCGTCAAAAAGCTTCGCCACAATTTCTTTATCTCTTACAAACGAAAGTGCTTGCCTCCGCGCGTGAAGATCTCCCCTCTTGCCAAGGGTAACCATTTTTTCCGCAACCTTTCTTAACTCCTTGGCTTTGGCATCCGTTGTGGTAATCTTTTCATATTTCAAAAGGGAAGTAACCATATTTCGCAACATAGCCTCCCTGTGACTTGAAGTTCTGCCCAGTTTCCTGCCTGTGTTCCTATGACGCATTTAAATACATCTCCCTTCTCAAATCCATTGTTAATGGATTTATCCCCAGCCGACAGAGAAAGATAATATTGACTTCAATCATTCCCCTTGGGGTGCCTGAGGAGTTTACCCCTCAGAGATATTATCATTTCGTGACTGTGCTCTCACTTTCTTTATTTTCATCTTTAGTCCAGGGAGGAAAATCTAACTTCATACCGAAGCTAAGCCCCATTTCTGCAAGAATTTCCTTTATTTCGTTCAGAGACTTCCTTCCAAAATTTTTGGTCTTAAGCATTTCTGCCTCTGTCTTTTGAACCAGCTCCCCGATCAAGTTAATACCAGCATTTTTTAAGCAGTTAGCCGATCTTACGGAAAGTTCCAGATCATCAACATGTCTTAAGAGGTTTTCATTTACTGTTTCTTCTTCTTTAACTACTTCCTGCTGCTCTTCCTCATCAACCTCATCAAAGTTGATAAATATATCCAATTGGCCTTTGAGTATCTTTGCTGCATACGCAAGAGCATCTTCAGGCAAAACACTTCCGTCCGTCCAAACTTCCACGATAAGTCGGTCATAATCGGCGATTTGTCCTACCCTCGCATGAGTAACCGTATAATTGACTTTTTTAATCGGCGAAAAGGCTGCATCAATATTGATCGTCCCTTCCGGTTGATCGGCAGTTCTTTCACTTCGTGCAGGCACATACCCCTTACCTGTCTTCACAACAAGTTCCGCCTTAAATTTTTCGCCGCTGGAGAGGGTCGCAATGTGGTGATCAGGATTAAGAATCTCTAGTGACCCGTCAGTAATAATATCTGCTGCAGTTATCGCCCCCTCCCGAGAGGTATCAATATACACCATTTTAGGCCCATCCTCATGCAGCTTTACGCGGACACCCTTCATGTTTAATATAATGTCAGCTACATCTTCTTTAACCCCAGGAATTGTTGAATATTCATGGAGAACCCCATCAATTTTCAATGAGATAATAGCAGCTCCCTGAATAGACGACAAAAGCACTCTTCTGAGAGCATTTCCGAGAGTAATACCAAATCCTCTTTCTAAAGGCTGACAAGAAAATTCGCCATAAAAGCGCGAATGGGTGCTTTCATCAATTTCAATTCGTTTGGGTCGTATTAAACTGCGCCAGCACTTTTGCATATTTTTTATTCCCTACCCTTCGGGTAATTATTTAGAACAACACAGTATTACTTAGAATAAAGTTCAACTACTAACTGCTCCTGAACTGGCATAACTAATTCTTCACGGGATGGAAGAGTTTTCACCACACCTTTAAAGTTATCCTTGTCCAGTTCCAACCATTGTGGTATACCCCGCCTGGCAACTATTTCCATTGCCTCAAGTATTTTTCCAACCTTCCTGCTCTTCTCCTTTACCTGGATTTCACTTCCCACACCAACCAGATATGATGGTACATTTACCGGCTTCCCATTAACTAAAAAATGATTATGCCTTACCAACTGTCTTGCCTCGTTCCTCGAATTGGCAAAACCTATTCGAAAGACCATATTATCGAGGCGCCTTTCTAAGAAAAGCAAGAGATTTGTACCTGTTATCCCTTTCTGTCTATCAGCTTTTTCAAAATACCCCCTGAATTGCCTTTCCAGAAGGCCATACATCCTTTTAAGTTTTTGTTTTTCCCTTAACTGTACACCATAATCAGAATATTTTCTGCGAATCTGGCCATGATCACCCGGGGCATAATTCCTTCTTTCGAAGGCACACTTATCACTATAACACCTGTCGCCTTTGAGAAAAAGTTTCAACCCTTCTCTGCGACACAACCTACACACGGATTCTTTATACCTTGCCAAAAAAACCTCCCATTATTCGAAATTCGAAATCCTAATAATTGATTACTAACCTCATTCAAATTAAAAAATGTGAAACGTACACATAGGAAACTACGGACCCTTAGGCTCATTTCCAAGCTAAAGGTCGCTTCGACTAAGTCAATTCTCTGCGGCTTTTCCTGAAAAAGCCAGTTCTTATTGAACTATACTCTCCTTCTTTTCGGAGGACGGCACCCATTATGAGGAATAGGTGTGACATCTCTGATAAGGCTGATATTCAGCCCAGCTACCTGTAAAGATCTTAATGCTGATTCCCTACCTGACCCAGGTCCTTTCACATACACTTGAACCTTCCTCATTCCCTGTTCCTTCGCCTTTTTAACTGCATCCTCGGCTGCCACTTGCGCTGCGAAAGGGGTGCTTTTTCTTGAACCTTTAAATCCTTGTGTCCCAGAAGACGACCAGGCGATCACATTGCCGCTGGGATCTGTGATTGTTATAATTGTATTGTTAAAGGTAGATTGAATGTGTACTACCCCCTCGGGTATATTCTTTTTTTCCTTTTTTTTCCCTGTTCTTCTCGATTGTTTTGCCATCTCTCCTCCGGATCAGCACGTGCTATTTCTTTTTACCGGCAATTGACCGTCGCGGTCCCTTCCGAGTACGTGAATTCGTACTTGTTCTTTGACCCCTGACTGGAAGTCCTTTCCTATGTCTCAATCCACGATATGCTCCAAGGTCCATTAACCGCTTGACTGACATCGATATTTCCCGTCGCAAATCGCCTTCAACCTTGAGATCCTTATCGATAATATTTCTTATAGAGGTAATTTCTGAATCAGCAAGATCATCTGTTTTTTTATCATAATGTACATTTGCCTTCTCAAGAATATCTCGCGCTTTACTTCTTCCTATTCCATATATATACGTTAACGCGATTTCCATTCTCTTGTTTTTGGGTAAATCCACTCCTGCAATTCTTGCCACCTGATAACCTCCTGATAATGAAGAACTATTCCCTATCTATCCTTGTCTCTGCTTGTGCTTGGGATTCTCACAAATAACCCTCAAAACACCACGTCTTTTGATAATCTTACATTTATCACAAATCTTTTTCACAGAAGATCTAACTTTCACAACATTCACTCCTCACGTAGATTGCTCAATGGATATTGCCACGCGCACTCTACTTATTCCGGTTTATTTTGTTCTGTAAATAATCCTACCACGCGTCAAATCGTAGGGAGAAAGCTCAACAGTCACTTTATCACCAGGCAATATCTTGATAAAATGCATCCGCATTTTACCTGAAATATGGGCGAGCACTCGGTGGCCATTTTCCAGCTCAACTCGGAACATTGCATTTGGTAAAGTTTCCACTACCTTACCTTCTACTTCGATTGGTTCTTCTTTCGCCATAAAAAACCTATCTCAATCAGAGACTTTATAAGGTCTCACTTTGAAGGGGCATCCCTAAAACTCCTCCCCGTATCGAGCATGGGAGACTCTGCAATTTCACTTTTTTATCATCTCCTATTACAGGTGGGCATTAAATCCATCCGTAATGGATTTATAAGAATTTGAAAACTGAATTCCTGATTTGCAATAGGTGAAGCAAATATCAGTTCAACATGCTCAGGATGTCTGGACCGTCCTCAGTAATAGCGACAGAATGTTCGAAGTGAGCTGATAATTTTCCATCTTCTGTTATAACCGTCCAGCCATTATCAATCACTTTGACCTTGTATGTACCCTCATTCACCATCGGCTCAATGGCCAAAACCATTCCAGCCTTTAGTTGTATTCCCCTCCCTTTTATTCCGTAATTAGGAACTTGTGGTTCTTCGTGAAGTTTTTTCCCGATTCCGTGGCCTACAAAGTCTCTCACAACGGAAAAACCCGCTGTTTCAACGCAACGTTGAACAGCAGCTGATATATCACCAAGGCGGTTGCCGGCTCTCGCCTCGCTGATGCCCTTGTAAAGCCCTTGTTCAGTAATTCGTATTAACCTTGTCGCCTCTTCAGAAACCTCGCCAACAGGGACCGTTATGGCAGCATCCCCATAGTAACCCTTATAATATGCCCCAAAATCAAGACTTACAATATCCCCCTCAACTAAAACCCTGTTTGAGGGAAATCCATGAACGACTTCTGAATTCACCGATATACACAGGGAATAAGGATAACCCATGTAGCCTTTAAATGCCGGTTGTGCTCCCTTTTTTCGCACAAGTTCTTCTGAATAGTAATCCAGCTCACCTGTGGTTATACCAGGTGTCACCTTTTCCTTTAATGAATTTAAGATCTCAGCGACGATATAATTGCTCGCCCTCATTTTTTCAATTTCTTCTGGCAGCTTCAGGATGATCATTACCCTTAACGCCTTTTTGCAATGCGTCCTTTCTTCATGAAGCCCTCATATTGTCTCGTCAACAAATGTGTCTCTATCTGGCCTGCCGTATCCAGGGCAACACCAACCACAATCAGGAGCGCCGTTCCGCCGAAATAAAAGGGCACATTGAAATAGCTTATTAATATGCTGGGAAGGACACATACCGCTGACACATATATAGCTCCACTAAAAGTCAGTTTCGACAATACGTCATCAATATATTCTGCCGTTTTTTTTCCTGGCCTGATCCCCGGTACATATCCACCATATTTCTTCATGTTATCTGAAACGTCAGTAGGATTAAAAACTACCGCTGTATAAAAATAACAGAAAAATACAATGAAGGCGACATAGAGCGATTCATATATCCACCTACCCGGAATTAAAGCATCGGAAACTGCCTTCATCCACGGATGATCGATGAAGTTCGCAATTGTTGCCGGAAACATGATAATTGAAGACGCGAATATTGGAGGAATAACTCCCGAGGTGTTGACCTTCAGTGGAAGGTGTGTTGTCTGTCCACCATACATTTTTCGGCCCACAACCCTTTTTGCATACTGTACGGGTATTCTTCTTTGGCCGCTTTCCATAAATACGATGATCCCAACAACGGCTAACATCATGACAATAAGGATGATGATGAAAAAAATACCCATCTCACCAGCTGAAAGCAAACTGAATGTCTCGTAAATTGCTGCAGGTCCCCGACACACAATACCGGCAAAGATGATTAATGATATTCCATTGCCGATACCCTTTTCTGTAATCTGTTCCCCCAACCACATTATGAACGCTGTACCTGCCGTCAAAGTGATGACGGTCATTAAACGAAAGTTCCATCCGGGCTCCATCACGATGGAAGCCCCCGTAGGTCCTGCCATATTTTCCAGTCCAACGGCAATACCGAATCCCTGGATGAGACTTAAAATCACCGTACCATACCGGGTGTACTGAGTAATTTTTCTCCTTCCAGCCTCACCCTCTTTGGAGAGTCTTTCTAAATGAGGAATAGCAATGGTTAAAAGCTGAAGAATAATGGACGCACTGATATAGGGCATGATACCGAGAGCAAAGACGGAAAGATTAGAAAGAGCCCCGCCCGCAAACATATCAAAAAATCCGAGCAATGAACCTTTCGCCTGTTCGAAATACGCAGCCAGAGCTGCTGTATCAATACCAGGCGTGGGGACGTGTGCACCTATTCGATACACAGCCAAAAGGAGACATGAATAAAGAATTCTCCTTTGCAGCTCAGGAATCTTTCCTATATTTTTTAAACCGTCTAACAAATCAGGCAACCTCTATAATCGGCAGCTTCATCCTTCTTTTCATTTGATTCGAGATTTTTTACGAGTTTAAAATAATCGAACCGCCGGCAGCCTCTATCTTCTGCCTCGCCCCTTGACTGACCATGTCAACCTTAAGTGACACAGGATACTCTATGTTTCCTTTGCCTAAAACCTTTATGCCATCCCCTTTTCTTTTCATCAGCCCCGCATTGACAAGAAGATCCTTGTCGATGACGGACCCCTGGGGAAATTTTTTCAACTGTTCTAAATTTAAGGTAATAATCTTCTTCCGGAAAGGGTTGCGAAATCCTCTTTTCGGTAATCGTCGGGAAAGGGGCATCTGCCCACCTTCAAAACCTGGTCTTACTCCCCCACCTGATCTTGCATTCTGACCTTTATGTCCTTTGCACGATGTCCCGCCATGCCCTGATCCGTCACCACGGCCAACCCTCTTTCTCTTTTTCCTCGAACCCTGTGGTGGTTTTAATGAACTCAAATTCATACCTTGTTCCCCTCAAGCTCCTCCATAGACACAAGATGGCTGACTTTTCTGATCATTCCCCGAATCTCAGGTGTATCTTTAAGCACAACGCTCCTGTTCAATTTGCCCAGTCCCATCCCGCGAAGGACCCGCCGCTGCTTCTGTGGCCTGGTTATACAACTTTTTACAAGCGTTATTTTAAGCCTTTTCTCCACGATTACCCCTCTACAACCAAAAGCTAATTATTTCAAATGCTATGACAAATTTTAAAACTTTTAACACAGGCAGTGAATTCTTGTAAAATAACTAATTTTCAGAGCCACTCTTCCCTCTTATTGCTAAAATTTCCGTTGGATCCTTCAATTGGCATAGACCATCGATGGTGGCTTTCACCAGATTATGTGGATTATGAGAACCTAAACATTTCGTCAATATGTTATGGATTCCTGCAACTTCAAGAACCGCTCTAACAGCTCCTCCCGCAATGAGACCAGTTCCCTCAGAAGCAGGCTTCAGGAGAACTCTACCTGCTCCATATTTCCCAATAACCTCATAGGGTACAGTTCTATTCGTAATAGCAACCTTCATCATGCTCTTCTTTGCCTTTTCCATTCCCTTTCTGATTGCCTCCGGAACTTCATGGGCCTTACCCAAACCGGCACCTACAGAGCCTTTTCCGTCGCCAACAACGACCACTGCACTGAACCTGAATCTCCGACCACCTTTCACGACTTTCGCAGTTCTATTAATCGCTATTACCCTGTCCAGAAGTTCTAATTCTTCCATATCCTCACTCAATAGCCCT
The DNA here is from genome assembly GCA_964564625.1 of uncultured Syntrophaceae bacterium. Lineage (GTDB taxonomy): Bacteria > Desulfobacterota > Syntrophia > Syntrophales > UBA2185 > UBA2185. The sequence goes on from CAZMBE010000001.1 coordinate 96,028, forward strand.
CGTTCCTTTTATAAGTTATGTAGACCCAAATTAAAACTCTAATCCTGCTTCCCTGGCTGCATTCGCCAGTGCCCCAACGCGCCCGTGGTAAAGGTAACTTCCTCTATCAAAAACAACGTGCTTGATACCTATGGCCTTCAATTTTTCTGACACAAGCTTACCCACTTTCTTCGCTGCATCAATCTTCTTTAAACCATTAAGTGTTCCATTCATCTCCTTATTCAGAGTTGATGCCTCAGCCAAAGTTCTCCCGACATCATCAGCAATAGCCTGAACATAGATATGTTTCGCACTTCTGAATACAGAAAGACGTGGTCTTGCCTCGGTACCAAATATTTTTCCCCTTACTCTCGCTTTGCGTTTAACCCGTATCTTTTCTACTTTTTTCGTTGCCAATGTTATACCCCTTGCTTAGATTAGGCTCCAACGGATTTGCCTACTTTCCTCCGTACCTTTTCACCAGCATACCTTATCCCTTTTCCTTTATAAGGTTCAGGTTTTTTCAATTCTCGTATCTCGGCGGCGACCCTCCCCACGAGTTGCTTATCAATGCCACTTATTGCGATGCTTATCTGCTTATCAACCTTCACATCTATTCCCTGAGGTATCTTGTACTCTAACGGAGTGGAATATCCCAACACCAATCTGAGGATGTTTTCATTCCTCTCCGCACGGTATCCAATACCTGACAGTTCAAGATTCTTCTGAAAGCCGACACTCACACCAGTTACCATATTTGCCACAAGCGTTCGCACCAGACCATGATATGATCTCGCTTTTCTACTTTCAGAAAGCGTCTTAACCTCTATAGCCCCACTAATAACGGCAACCTCGATGCCCTGAGGTACTTCCATAGATAGAGTTCCTTTTGGACCATCAACCTTGATGGTCGATTTATCCTGACTGATCTTCACCCGTTCAGGCATTGCAATAGGTTTTTTCCCGATTCTTGACATTGATAAATCTCCAGAGACTAATTAACCGCTTCACACTGATGGACTTTGTCCCTCAGGCTTCCTACATTCAACTGAGGTTCCAAACAGGCAGAGCCCCTTTGTATATAAGAAAACTGCCAAGCTATTTACCTCCGCCAACAGGCGGTAGTATTTTCACATTTTTTCTTAAGTTGCCTACCATACATTGCAGAGTATTTCTCCACCCACGTTCGACTCACTCGCTTCTTTGTCTGTCAAAATGCCCTTTGATGTGGAAAGGATAGCGATACCATACCCGTTTAGCACCTTTGGGATTTTTTCACTCTTTACATAGACCCTTCTTCCTGGTTTACTAATCCTCTGAATGCCTGTAAGGACTGATTTTTTCGCATCAGCATATTTCAGGTATATCCTCAATACCTGATAGCCACGCGGATCTTTCTTTATGTCATAACCGCCAATATAGCCAGATTTTTTCAAGACTTTGGCAATATTAATATTAACCTGGGATAGTAAAACATCCACACTTTTAAATCTTATCTTGTTTGCATTACGAATTCTCGTTAGCATATCCGCAATAGGATCTGTCATCCCCATATTTTACTCCTTAACACAAATTACCAGCTCGACTTCATGAGTCCTGGTATTTCACCTTTCATAGCAAGATTTCTCAAGCATATTCTACACATATCAAATTTTCTGAAGTAGGCTCTCGGCCTCCCGCAGATAGGACAACGGTTATACGTCCGCACCGAAAATTTTGGTTGTCTTTTCGCTTTTGCAATCAGGGACTTTTTCGCCACTCGTATTCCTCCCGATATTTTTCCTTATTTCCCATCAGTTTCTAAACGGTAAACCCATGAGCCTTAAAAGTTGTCTTGCCTCTTCATCCGTTTTCGCCGATGTTACAATCACAACATTCATCCCCCGTATCTTATCAATTTTATCATAATCAATTTCGGGGAATATAATTTGTTCTTTCAATCCCAGGGCAAAATTCCCCCTGCCGTCAAACGATTTCGGTGATATTCCCCTGAAATCACGTACCCTCGGAAGTGTAACGTTTACAAGTCTGTCAAAAAACTCGTACATCCTGTCTCCCCTCAACGTAACACTGCATCCTATGGACATACCTTGACGAAGTTTAAATGTAGCAATTGACTTCTTCGCCTTTGTTATCACGGGCTTCTGCCCGACAATCTGGGAGAGATCTGCAACGGCGCTTTCAAGGGCTTTTATATTCTGAATCGCTTCACCAACACCCATGTTCACCACTATTTTCTCGAGTTTCGGTACCTGCATACGGTTTTTATAGTTAAATTCCTTGGTTAACGCAGGCACGACGCTATTTATATAATAATCTTTCAGTCTCGCCATTTTTCTCTTGACCTATGCATCCAGTATTTCATTACATTTTTTACACACCCGCACTTTGCCGCTATCTTCCAGAATCTTATATCCCACCTTAATGCCCGTATCACACTTGCTGCAGAGAAACATGACGTTAGAAATATTGATCGGTCCTTCTTTCTCGACGATCCCACCTTTCCCCTTCGCATCCGGCCTCTTATGTCTCTTAATAATATTCAGCTTCTCCACCACTACATGGCCTTTATCACTTACTATTTTCAGAATTTTGCCGGTTTTTCCTTTTTCCTTCCCGGCTATTACTTTTACCGTATCACCCTTTTTCAATCGCTTGCCTTGCATTTCATATACCCCAATCCAACCCCTTATAAAACCTCGGGTGCCAGAGAAATGATTTTCATAAACTGTTTAGCCCGTAACTCCCGAGCCACGGGACCAAAAATTCTTGTTCCTACGGGTTCCAATTGATTAGTAATAAGAACGGCTGAATTATCATCAAACTTCACGTAAGATCCATCAGGTCTTCTTACCTCCTTTACAGTACGTACGACAACCGCTTTCATTACATCCCCTTTTTTTACTTTAGAATTCGGTAGGGCCTCTTTTACGGACACGACAATTATATCGCCAATGCTTGCATATCTTCTTCTTGACCCGCCCAGAACCTTAATACATGCAACCTTCCTTGCACCTGAATTATCTGCTACATTTAAGACAGTCTGCATCTGAATCATGATATCACCTTAACCGTTCAGTATCCTTAACTGACCATAACTTTTCCTGTTCGCTATTTGGCCCTTTCGAGTATTTCACGCATTCGCCAACGTTTTTCTCTACTTAGCGGCCTTGATTCGACAATAAGCACCTTATCACCAACTTTACAGCTATTGTCCTCATCATGAGCTTTATACTTGACATACCGTCTAACATATTTATGAAACACAGGATGTTTAACCAGTCTCTCGGAGCGGATTACAATAGTCTTGTCCATATCATTACTGACTACCACGCCTTTAATGACCCTCTTATTACCGCGGTCCTTCATGGCTATTGAACCTCCCTTTCCTTCAATACCGTCATTATTCGCGCAATATTCTTCCGAACAGAACGCATCATGGCGGGTGATTCCAATTGTCCGGATGTATGCCGCAATCGCAGCTTGAAAAGCTCTTCACCAAGCTCTTTGTTTTTTTGCCTCAACTCATCAGTACCGAGATCTCTTATCTCTTTTATCTTCACCCTACCATCTCCCTCGATAGAAATTTAGTCGCGATAGGAAGTTTGTGAGAGGCCAGTCTGAAGGCTTCACGTGCAATATCTTCCGAAACCCCTTCCATTTCATAGAGCACAACACCAGGTTTAACAACCGCAACCCATCCTTCCGGTGCGCCTTTTCCTTTCCCCATGCGGGTTTCAGCCGGTTTTTTAGTTATTGATTTATGAGGGAATATTCTTATCCATATCTTCCCTCCCCGCTTTACATGTCGGGTCATGGCAACACGAGCTGCTTCAATTTGCCGGGACGTGATCCAGCCGCATTCAGTAGCCTGAAGGCCATACTCACCAAAGGTCACATAACTTCCCCTAGTAGCCTTACCACTCATACGGCCTCTCTGCAACTTTCTGTACTTTACCCTCTTTGGCATCAACATAGTTTAAAACTCCGCCGCAACAAAACTCTAAATCCTATGAACGAAATCTTTAATCCTGAGCAATATCAAAATCCAAATCTTCAAATACGTTTCAATTGCAGATACTTGTATTTTGACTTCGTTTAAAATGTCTATTTAGGACTTACTTTGTTCTATTTATCCGCTCCTTTTCTACTTGGAAGCACTTCCCCATGGAACATCCATACTTTTACACCGATAATTCCATACGCCGTATTTGCTTCTGCAAAACCCCAGTCAATATCGGCCCGTAATGTATGGAGAGGAACACGACCCTCTCTGTACCATTCCGATCTTGCCATTTCCGCTCCGCCTAGCCTGCCGGCACAATTTATCCTGATTCCCTTGGCACCGAATTTTAGTGAGGACATAACACATTTTTTCATAGCACGTCTAAAGGCAACGCGACGTTCGAGCTGAAGGGCAACATTCTCTGCAACGAGTTGCGCATCGACTTCGGGTTTTCGCACCTCTAAGATATTGATGATAATCTCACTTTGTGAAACCTTTTCAAGATCCTTCCTCAGTTTCTCAATTTCTGAACCCTTCTTGCCGATAATAATTCCCGGCCGAGCCGCATAAATATTCACCTTTGCTTTGTTGGCAGCCCTTTCTATCTCTACCCTAGAAACACCTGCGTGGTACAATTTTTTCTTCAGGTATTTTCTGATTTTTATATCCTCATGAATCAAGTCACTGTAGTTTTTTTCCGAAAACCACTGTGATCGCCACGTCTTGATTCCACCTACCCTGAAACCGATCGGGTTAACCTTCTGCCCCAATCTCTCACCTCCTCAATCAACTAGCCTTCATCTAAAATTATGGTTATATGACTCATCCTTTTCCTTATCGATGCCGCCCGACCTTGAGCTCTCGCTCTCCATCTCTTAAGCGAAGGTCCTTGTCCTACATAAATTTCCTTTACGTAAAGAATACTCTCGTCGATATTAGGATTCTGCTTCGCGTTCGCAACAGCGGATTTCAATACTTTATTAACAACGCCTGCAGAATATTTTCTCGTAAATTGAAGTATTTTTTTTGCCTCTTCAATTTTCTTTCCCCTGACCAAATCGACCACCAGCCGTGCCTTCTGAGGAGAAACTCTGATATATTTAGCAACTGCTTTTGCTTCCATAATTCTAAACTCCAGACCGCTGATATACGTTAAGTTTTTTACTTACGCACTTTCGTCTTTCTGTCACCTGCATGGCTGAAAAACGTTCGTGTTGGTGCAAATTCGCCTAGTTTGTGCCCCACCATGTTTTCCGTAACAAAGATCGGGATAAACTTCTTCCCGTTATGCACCGCAAAGGTGTGCCCTATTAATTCAGGAGTTACCGTTGAACGGCGAGACCAGGTTTTTATAACACTTTTACTCCCCGACTCTTCAGCTTTTCTCACCTTATCGAGAAGCTTCTCGTTGATGTACGCCCCCTTCTTAATTGATCGTGCCACCTTTTAACCTCTTCTCTTCACAATGTATTTATTAGTCTTCTTGTTTGTCCGTGTCTTGTGACCCTTTGTGGGTACACCCCAGGGCGTGCAGGGATGCCTGCCTCCAGATGATTTGCCCTCGCCTCCTCCCATGGGATGATCGACGGGATTCATCACTACTCCCCGCACTTTGGGACGCCTTCCTAACCATCTCGATCTGCCAGCTTTCCCGATGCTAATATTTTCATGCTCAATATTGCCCACCTGTCCAATGGTTGCCTTACACTCGAGCAAGATTTTTCTTACCTCTCCGGAAGGCAGTCTTACCTGGGCATAGCCTTCCTCCTTAGCCATAAGCTGGCCATATGTACCCGCTGAGCGGATTAACTGGCCTCCACGACCAATTTTGAGTTCCACGTTATGAATCAGAGAGCCAAGAGGAATGTTCTTCAGAGGTATTGTGTTTCCTGGTTTGATATCCGCTTTCTCTGAGCTTATGATAGTGTCACCTACCTCTATTTTGACCGGGGCTATAATATACCGCTTCTCACCATCGAAATAATTCAATAATGCAATTCTCGAACTCCGATTGGGATCATACTCGACTGCAGCCACCTTGGCGGGAATTTCGAGTTTGTCACGTCTGAAATCAACGATCCTGTATCTCCTCTTATGACCGCCCCCAATGTGCCTGCTTGTTATCCTCCCGTAACAATTTCGCCCCCCTGTTCGCTTCAGAGGCAGGAGTAAGTTTTTTTCTGGTTCTGTTCGTGTAATGTCCTCAAAATCCGAACCCGTTTGGAACCTTCTGCCCGGTGATGTAGGTTTATATTTCCTTATAGCCATCCGACTTAATCTCTCTTCCTTTATACCCCTTCATAGATTTCTATACGGCTGCCGGGAGCAAGGGTAACAACCGCCTTTTTCCAGGAAGGCTTTTCGCCCATAATTCTCCCAACCCTTTTTTTCTTTCCCGCCACATTCACGACATGAACATCCAACACTTTTACTTTAAAGAGCTTTTCTACTGCCTTGGCAACCTCTATTTTGTTTGCCCTTCTATCCACCTCGAAGACATACTTGTTTTCTTCTTTTGCAGCGGTGCTCTTTTCGGTAATCAGTGCCCTTCTGATAATGTGATACATATCCATTATGATAACAATGCCCCTTCAATTATCTTTACAGACGGTTCCAGGAAAACTACATGATCATAATTCAAAAGGTCATACACATTAATTCCTTCTGATCGTATCATTTTTATCCCCCTGACATTCCGTGACGATTTCTCCAGAATGGGACGTGACTTGTCCACAACGAGGAGCGCCTTTGTCAAACCGAATCGATCAATAATCTCTTTGAATTTCTTAGTTTTTATTTCATCCATGGGAAAATCATTCAAAATCAGCATCCGGCCTTCCTTGACTTTCATGCTCAGTGCCGACATCAACGCCAGTTTCCTGACTTTCTTCGGTACTTTGTACGCATAACTCCGTGAAACGGGTCCAAAGACAATTCCTCCGCCCCTCCATAGAGGAGACCTTGTTGTACCAGCTCTTGCCCTGCCCGTACCTTTCTGGCGCCAAGGCTTCTTGCCACCACCACTAACTTCCTGTCTTCTTTTCACTGACGCAGTTCCCAGCCTTTTAGAAGCCATCTGCATTCTCACAACATCGTAGAGAACTGCTTCATTGACCTCTACTCCAAAGACAGCTTCATTTAATTCTATCTCTGACACTTTGTTATTCTCAATATCGTATACCCCGGCAACCGGCATTGTATTCACTCCAGATCCTGTTTATCCACCTATTTTGATAGCTTGTCTGATAATGACATAGCTGTTTTTACATCCCGGAATCGATCCTTTCACCAGAATCAGATTCCTCTCAGGCCTTACGCCTATAACTAATATATTCTGAACAGTCTTTTTCACATCCCCCATATGTCCCGGAAGCTTCTTACCTTTGAAAACTCGAGACGGCTCTGCGCTTGCCCCAATAGATCCCGGAGCCCTGTGAAACATCGATCCATGGGTCGCCCGTCCTCCCCGGAAACCATGTCTTTTTACTGCTCCGGCGAAACCCTTGCCTTTTGTCGTTCCCAGCACATCCACATAATCGCCTGCCTGAAACATGTCGACCTTCAGTTCCTGCCCTAACTCGTAGTTGTCGGTAACAGTTCTGAACTCACGGAGAACGCGGAAAAAGCCTTTATTTGCTTTCCCGAAGTGACCCTGCAGGGCCTTTGACATATTTTTCTGTCGAATACGTCCATAACCCAGCTGCAATGCATCATAACCATCGTTCTTTTCCGTTTTCTTCTGAATAACAACGGATGGTTCCGCTTCGATAACCGTTACTGGAACCGCTTCACCGTCTTCTGCAAAAATTTGTGTCATCCCTAATTTTTTGCCGATCAGTAACTTTTTCATTTTCTACCCATAATGTATAAATAAATGGACTCTTACATGCTCCACAATGCGGTTAAAAAAACAGATAAATATTCTGTTAATCCCTTTCTTGTGTATGCACTCTATAACTTTATCTCAACGTCCACTCCGGCAGACAGGTCAAGTTTCATGAGAGCATCTACCGTCGATTGTGTTGGTTCAATTATATCAATGAGTCTCTTATGCGTTCTGATCTCAAACTGCTCCCTTGATTTCTTGTCCACGTGAGGAGACCTGTTCACACAGAACTTGTTAATCTCTGTAGGCAGAGGTATGGGACCTGCTACACGGGCACCGGTCCTTTTCGCTGTCTCAACAATATCCTCCACAGAACGGTCCAGCAGCTTGTAATCATATGCCTTAAGGCGGATTCTTATTTTTTGATCTTTCATAGACCCTTTCAATTATGCTTCCTATTCTATTATTTTACTTACCACCCCGGCTCCTACAGTTCTACCACCTTCCCTTATGGCAAATCTGAGCTGCTCTTCCATGGCAATCGGGGTTATTAAAACTACTTCCATTTCCACGTTATCACCGGGCATCACCATTTCAACACCTTCCGGTAACGTACAGATGCCTGTAACATCAGTAGTCCTGAAATAGAACTGTGGGCGATAACCGTTAAAGAATGGCGTATGCCTTCCACCTTCTTCTTTGGTCAAGATGTATACAGCTGCTTTAAATTTTGTGTGAGGGGTAATGGATCCCGGTTTTGCTACAACCTGGCCTCTTTCAACCTCTTCACGCTTGGTACCCCTCAAGAGAACACCGACGTCGTCGCCTGCCCTGCCCTCGTCGAGGGTTTTACGAAACATCTCAACCCCTGTGCACACGGTCTTAAAGGTAGGCCTGAAACCAACTATTTCCACTTCATCACCCGTTCTGATAATACCTCTTTCCATCCTACCGGTCACCACTGTACCCCGACCCGATATGGAAAATACATCTCCAATGGGCACAAGGAACGGTTTATCCAGATCACGAACAGGCTCGGGAATATAATTATCAACGGCATCCATTAACTCCCAGATAGACTTGGTATCAGGATCATCAGGATTTTCAGCCTCCAAAGCCTTCAATGCTGATCCTCTGATGATGGGGATTTCGTCACCGGGAAATTCATACTGCGTTAGGAGTTCTCTCAATTCAAGTTCCACAAGGTCAAGAAGTTCAGGGTCATCCACAAGGTCAACCTTGTTTAAATAGACTATAATATAGGGAACCCGAACCTGTCGTGCGAGGAGGATGTGCTCTCTTGTCTGGGGCATGGGACCATCCGATGCGGCCACTACCAGGATCGTTCCGTCCATGTGGGCAGCTCCAGAAATCATGTTTTTGATGTAGTCAGCATGGCCGGGACAATCGACATGGGCATAATGTCTTTTGTCTGTTTCATACTCCACATGGGCAACATTGATGGTAACCCCTCGTTCCTTTTCTTCCGGTGCATTGTCTATAGAATCAAAAGGTCTGAACTCGGCGAATCCCTTTTTGCTCAAGTGTTTCGTAATTGCAGCCGTCAGGGTCGTTTTGCCATGATCGACGTGCCCTATGGTCCCAATATTCACATGTGGTTTCTTCCTTTCATACTTCTTCTTCGCCATATCCATTTACCTCCTTCAACGTTAAATGGTTCGTTTGTTCACTATACTTTTAGTCCCTCATCATATGACTTTGTCCTATCGATAACCAGTTTTGCCTGACTCTCCGATACCGCATGATAATTGAGAAAACGCATAGTGAACGTAGCCCTTCCCTGCGTTTTCGACCTGAGATCAGTAGCATAACCGAACATTTCCGCCAGTGGAACCTCGGCATTGATAGCCTCTAAAGAAGGCCTCGACTCAATGCTGACAATCTTCCCCCTTCTTGCCGTCAAATTCCCGATCACATCACCCAGATATTCCTTGGGAACGATAACTTCCACCGACATTATGGGCTCCAGCAAAACAGGATGAGCCCTTTTTGCCCCACTCTTAAATGCCATGGAGGCCGCTATTTTAAACGCCATATCCGAAGAATCCACTGCATGGAAAGAACCATCCACTGCACTAACAATTACATCAACTACAGGAAAGCCTGCCAGGACACCTTCTTCCATGGCTTCACGCACACCTCTTGCCACTGCCGGGACATACTCGCCGGGGATTACTCCGCCCACGATCTTATTCCTGAATTCAAAACCGCGACCCGGCTCATTGGGTTCAATCTCCAACCAGACATGGCCATATTGCCCCCTCCCACCGGACTGTTTTACAAATCTGCCTTCAGATCTGATACTCTTTCTGACTGTTTCTTTGTATGCCACCTGAGGATTGCCTATGTTCGCGCCTAAGCCAAATTCCCGTGAAAGCCTGTCAACAATAATCTCTAAATGCAATTCTCCCATCCCTGAGATCAGTGTCTGGCCTGTTTCTTTATCGACCTTAACTCTAAAAGAGGGATCTTCACGGGAGATCTTACGGAGCGCCGTATCGAGTTTTTCTTCATCTGCCTTTGTTTTCGGTTCTATGGCGATGGCAATTACCGGATCGGGAAACTCCAGAGTTTCCAATACAAGAGGATGCTTCATATCACAAAGGGTATCTCCCGTCGTTGTCAGGTTTAAACCTACCGCTGCGGCGATATCACCGGTAAGGACTTCCTTGATTTCCTCTCTCTTATTGGCATGCATCTTGAGTAACCGCCCTATACGTTCCTTCTTCTTCTTTGATGCATTATACACATAAGAACCTGCATCAAGGATACCGGAGTATACCCTGAAGTATGTTAACTGTCCGACATAGGCATCCGACACTATTTTGAAGGCCAACGCTGAAAAAGATTCATTATCGCCCGCAACTACCTCTATTTCGTTTCCTTTCATATCTTTTCCGCTCACTGGCGGTGTATCCAGAGGGGAAGGGAGATAATCAACAATGCCATTCAGAAGGGGTTGAACGCCCTTATTCTTAAAGGCAGATCCGCACAGAACCGGCGTCGCCTTCAAAGACAACGTGGCCTTTCTCAGTGCGCTGACAATTTCTTCATGTGAAAGAGCTTGTTCATTTACATATTTTCTCATCAAGTCTTCATCATAATCGGCAAGAAGCTCAATGAGTTTGTCCCGTTCCTTCCGAGATACATCCCGGAATTCAGATGGGATTTCACCTACTGTGAATGTATCTCCCAGGGAATATTCATCATAGATAATGGACTTCATACGGATGAGATCGATAATCCCCCGAAAACCTTCTTCCCTCCCGATCGGAATCTGCACAGGTATGGGATGCGCCCCGAGTCTATCTCGGATTGCGGCAACAACTTTCCCGAAATCTGCTCCCATCCTGTCCATCTTATTGATGAAGATAATTCGCGGAACACGGTACTTGTCTGCCTGACCCCACACTACCTCTGACTGGGGTTCAACACCACCCACGGCACAGAACAGGGCAACAGCCCCATCTAAAATTCTCAAAGACCTTTCTACTTCTATCGTAAAGTCCACATGTCCTGGAGTATCGATAATATTAATACGGTGATCATTCCATGTACACATAGTGGCCGCAGAAGTAATGGTTATGCCCCGTTCCTGCTCCTGCTCCATCCAGTCCATGGTCGCCGTGCCTGCGTCGACCTCCCCCATCCTGTGGGTTTCACGGGTATAGTACAATATGCGTTCTGTCGTTGTTGTTTTACCAGCATCAATGTGCGCCATGATGCCGATATTACGCAGATTATGTAAAGGAACAGTACGTGCCAATTAATATTCACCCAAACCTTTGAAAAGAGCTAAAATCGGTAATGGGCAAAGGCTTTATTCGCTTCTGCCATCTTATGAACACTCTCTCTCTTTTTGACAGAAGCACCTCTGTTGTTGGCGGCGTCGATCAATTCGGCGGCCAGCTTTTCTTTCATCGTTTTTTCAGCACGCTCTTTTGAATGAAGGATTAACCAGCGAATAGCCAAAGCAACTCTTCTTCCTGGCATAACTTCCGTGGGTACCTGATACGTAGAGCCCCCCACACGCCGAGATTTCACTTCTATTACGGGTTTGACATTATTCAAAGCCTTTTCAAAAACTTCCACCGGTTGCTCTTTTGTCCTTTTTTCAATGATATCTAAAGCCCCGTAGAAGATAGACTCAGCAATACTTTTTTTACCCCGTCTCAGAAGGTTGTTAATAAATTTTGCCACAAGTTTATTGTTATACTTGGGATCTGGTATTACTTCTCTTTTGGTAATTTCTCTTCTTCTCGGCATGATTCTACTCTCACTTAGCTCGGTTTCTTAGCTCCATATTTTGATCTACCCTGCTTTCTATCCTGAACGCCAACAGCATCCAGAGTACCCCTTACAATATGATATCGAACGCCAGGAAGATCCTTTACCCTGCCCCCTCTCACCAGGACGACGGAATGCTCCTGAAGGTTATGGCCTACTCCTGGGATATACGATGTCACCTCGTAACCACTCGCGAGACGAACCCTTGCTACTTTTCTTAACGCAGAATTAGGCTTTTTCGGCGTAGAGGTATACACCCGGACACAAACTCCCCGTCTCTGCGGGGAACCCGTTAACGCAGGTGTTGAAGTTTTCTTTTGTATCTTTACTCTTCCTTTACGGACCAACTGATTTACTGTCGGCATTATTCCTCCCAAGTATTTTCAACTAACCATCCTGTGCAACAAAAGGTATTTTGCTATCAATTTGCAGCCTGTATGTCAAGCTTTTTCTCAACTAAATTTTGATCTATCTCCTGATTTTCCAATGTGGGAGCAATTTTGTCTTCGACTGTTTTAATGCCCAACTTCCTGTACATAGATAGACCTGTCCCTGCAGGAATCAGCCTCCCCATGATGACATTCTCCTTAAGCCCCCTCAAGTAGTCTATCTTTCCCGCGAGAGAAGCTTCCGTGAGAACTCGCGTTGTTTCCTGGAAGGATGCGGCAGAGATAAAACTCTGTGTACTGAGAGATGCCTTGGTAATGCCCAGGAGCATTGGTTCCCCGATAGCCGGTTTTTCATTTTTAGCAATGACCCTCATGTTTTCTTCCTGGAAGCGATGCCTCTCTATCTGCTCATCGGCAATGAATGATGTATCTCCCGGATCTTTCACTTTCACCCTGCGCAACATCTGGCGTACTATTATTTCCATGTGTTTATCATTGATTTTCACGCCCTGAAGTCTGTAAACCTCTTGCACCTCATCTACCAGGTATCGGGCTAATGCTTTTTCACCTTTGATCGCCAGAAGATCATGAGGATTATTTACGCCATCCATCAGAGCTTCGCCTGCCTGTACCCTATCACCCTCCTGAACGCTGACATGTTTGCCTTTAGGGATAAGATATTCCTTTTCTTCTCCCACATCCGGGGTGATAATTACCTTTCTTTTCCCTTTTGCGTCTTTACCATACGACACCGTACCGTCGATCTCACTTATCACCGCGAATTCCCTTGGCTTCCTGGCTTCAAAAAGCTCGGCAACCCGGGGAAGACCTCCTGTGATATCCTTAGTTTTAGTGGTTTCCCTGGGAATCTTGGCAACAATGTCGCCCGCCTTGACCTTATCCCCCTCAGAAACGACAATATTGGCACCCACAGGTAACAAATATCTCGCGACAGAATTTGTACCGGGAATTTTTGCCGTCTTGCCTTTATCGTCTTTAATGGAAACCCTTGTTCGTAGATTCGCACCCTTGTATTCGACAATCACCTTTCTGGAAAGACCGGTTACTTCATCAAGCTGTTCCTGCATGGTCTTTCCTTCAATAATGTCTCCATACTTCACAGAACCGTCAACCTCAGCAAGTATCGGTATGGAAAAAGGATCCCATTCCGCGATCAAATCTCCCCTCTTTACAATGCTGCCATCTTTTATTTTAATGTGTGCCCCATAGGGAACGGGATACTTACCGCGGCTTCTTTGCTGTTCGTCAAGAACATGAATCTCGCCATTCCTGTTCATGACTACGTGATCCCCCCCATGGCTCTTCACTGTATGGAGATTCATGTACTTAACAGTACCGTCATGCCTTGCTTCCAGGGTAGAGTGTTCTTCAAACTTTGCCGTACCACCTATATGAAATGTTCGCATTGTGAGCTGGGTTCCTGGCTCACCAATAGATTGGGCAGCAATAATGCCTACAGCCTCACCGATATTGACGAGATGTCCATGGGCTAGGTCTCTTCCATAGCACATGGCACAGACACCATGCTTCGATTTACACGTGAGAACAGATCTAATGTTTACCTTTTCTATACCAGACCTATCAATTTTCTCCGCGAGAGCTTCATCTATTGCTTCATTCGCATGAACAAGGATCTCCCCGGTGAAAGGATCCTTTATTTCTTCAAGGGCAACTCTTCCTAAAACTCGTTCACCCGCTGCTTCTATAATCTCTCCACCTTCCATAAGCGCAGAGACATAAATACCGTCAATAGTTCCACAATCAATTTCGCTTATTATACAATCCTGGGCTACATCAACAAGTCTTCTTGTGAGATATCCTGAATTAGCAGTCTTCAGCGCTGTATCAGCCAGACCCTTCCTGGCACCATGGGTAGAAATAAAATATTGAAGAACGGTAAGACCTTCCCGGAAGTTTGCAGTAATCGGTGTTTCAATAATTTCACCGGATGGTTTGGCCATCAACCCCCTCATACCCGCAAGCTGTCTGATCTGTACAGCACTCCCTCGCGCGCCGGAATCAGCCATCATATAGATGGGATTTAAGCTTTCTCCTTTTCTCTTCACCCCAGATGGTTCCGCTATTTCTTCCGCACCGATACCGCTCAACATCTCAGCAGCTATCTTTTCCGTAGCCTGTGCCCATATATCAATAACTTTATTATAGCGCTCACCATCCGTAATCAGACCGTCCATATACTGTTTCTGAACTTTTAGAACCTCATTGTCTGCCATGGCTACAATATTTTTTTTATTCTCCGGGATAACCATATTATGGATGGCAATCGAAGCCCCTGACTTTGTCGCATATTTAAATCCTAAATCTTTTAGCTGATCTGCCAGTAATACCGCAGTTTTAGCGCCACATAACCTGTAACAATTGTCAATGAGATTTGCCAATTCTTTTTTATTCATTACTTTATTGATAACATCAAAAGAGATGTCTTTAGGTACAACTTCATTAAGAACCACCCTCCCCACCGTCGTATCCTTCAATTCACCCTCGATACGAACTTTTATTATTGCGTGCAGATCAACAGCATCCATGTCAAGGGCGCGGCGAACTTCACCAGGATCTGAAAAAACCATCCCTTCCCCTTTTACACCTGATCTGGCCCGCGTTAAGTAATAAATCCCCAACACAATGTCCTGACTCGGATTGATAATTGGTTTCCCATTTGCGGGAGAAAGTATGTTATTCGTCGACATCATCAAGACCCGGGCCTCTGTCTGGGCCTCAATAGAAAGGGGTACATGGACAGCCATCTGATCACCATCAAAATCGGCGTTGAATGCCGTGCAGACCAGAGGATGCAGTTGTATCGCTTTCCCTTCAATAAGAACCGGCTCGAAGGCCTGAATGCCGAGCCTGTGCAAGGTAGGCGCTCTATTCAGCATAACCGGGTATTCGCGAACCACTTCATCGAGAGCATCCCATACCTCAGCTGTTTCCTTTTCCACCATCTTTTTTGCACTTTTTACCGTGGTTACATAACCCCTGTCCTCGAGGCGGTTATAGACAAATGGTTTAAATAGTTCCAGGGCCATCTTCTTTGGAAGACCGCATTGATGAAGCCTAAGATCGGGACCTACGGTAATCACGGACCGTCCTGAGTAATCCACCCTTTTCCCAAGGAGGTTTTGTCTGAACCTGCCCTGCTTCCCTTTTAACATATCTGACAGGGATCGAAGGGGCCTTTTATTGGAACCGGTTATGGCCCGACCTCTTCTCCCATTATCAAAGAGAACGTCCACCGCTTCCTGGAGCATTCTCTTTTCGTTTCTCACGATAATTTCCGGGGCGTTTAATTCCTGCAGGCGCTTCAAACGGTTATTTCTGTTAATCACTCTTCTGTAAAGATCATTCAAGTCTGATGTGGCAAAGCGGCCGCCATCAAGAGGCACCAAAGGTCGCAAATCCGGAGGAATGACGGGTAATACCGTGAGAATCATCCACTCCGGTCTGTTTGTCTTGGATTTTTTCAGAGACTCGATCACTTTCAGCCTCTTCACAAGTTTTTTTCTTTTGGTGTCAGAAAGAGTTGATCTGAGCTCTGATCGAAGTTCTTCATCCATCTTTGCCAGATCGATTTCTTCAAGAAGCCTTCTCACAGCCTCGGCTCCAATGCCTGCTTCAAAGGCATCTTCACCGTACTGCTCCTTTAATTCACCTAATTCCTCCTCAGAAAGGAGTTCCTTCTTTTTCAGGGGAGTGTTTTTCGAATCCAGAACAATCCATGACTCAAAATAAAGAACCTTCTCAAGCTCTTTGAGGCTTAAATCGAGAACATTTCCAATACGGCTCGGAAGACTCTTGAGAAACCAGATGTGAGCAACCGGTGTCGCCAGGGTAATATGACCCATCCTTTCTCTGCGAACCTTTGATTGTATAACTTCGACACCGCATTTCTCGCAGACGACCCCGCGATATTTCATCCGCTTATACCGGCCGCAAAGACACTCATAGTCCTTTACCGGTCCGAAGATTTTTGCACAGAAAAGCCCATCTCTTTCCGGCTTGAATGTCCTGTAATTAATCGTCTCAGGTTTTTTCACTTCACCATGGGACCACGAGAGGATTTTTTCCGGTGAAGCAATTGACATTTTAATAGCACTGAACCTTATAGGATCTTTCGGTTTTTCAAAATAGCTATAAATATCTTCCACTATTTTACATCTCCTTTATCCCCTGCTCTCTGCAGACGATAATACAATGAATATTTAATATTGCCCTTCTATGTTCCCATAATAAACGGGCATTAGTTTACTCTTGTCTGACAATTCTTCATGACACCTCCGCCTCGGGAGACGAAAATGGTTATTCTTCTTCCATCAAATCCACATCAAGGCAAAGACTCTGCAGTTCCTTTACAAGGACATTGAAGGATTCCGGAAGCCCCGGTTCAAATGTATGCTCACCCTTCACTATTGCTTCGTAAATCCTTGTTCTCCCCGCCACATCATCGGACTTAACAGTAAGAAACTCCTGCAGTGAATACGCGGCACCATACGCTTCCATGGCCCACACTTCCATTTCACCAAGCCTCTGGCCACCGAATTGTGCTTTTCCACCGAGAGGTTGCTGTGTCACTAAAGAATAGGGTCCTATGGATCGGGCATGAATCTTATCATCAACAAGATGATGGAGCTTCAGCATATATATCAAGCCGACTGTAACCTCCTGATCAAAAGGTTCGCCAGTCTTACCGTCGAAAAGGATAGTTTGTCCATTTTGCGGAAGATTCACCCTTCTAAGCATATCACGGATTTCACTTTCGTCTGCTCCATCGAATACAGGAGTAGATACCAAAATACCTCTTTTAAGTTTTCCGATAAATTCCTTAAGCTTTTCCTCAGAAACTCCATCGATATAGCGATCAAATTCAGGGGAAGAATAAATGTTCTTTAACTCCTGCTTCAGCCGATCGGCACGGTAATGCTTTTCTAACATAGTATTGATACTTTCACCTAGGCCTCTGGCGGCCCAGCCTAAATGTGTTTCCAAAATCTGTCCAACATTCATACGAGATGGAACACCCAGAGGATTTAAAATTATATCAACTGGTGTCCCATCTTTAAAGTAAGGCATATCCTCTTCTGGCAGGATTCTCGATAACACACCCTTGTTCCCGTGACGACCAGCCATCTTATCACCGACGGATAGCCCTCTTTTAATGGCGATATAAACTTTAACCATTTTGATCACACCCGGGGGAAGCTCATCACCTGCTTTCAGCTTATCCATTTTCTCTTCAAAATAAGCTTCTACAATCTCTTTTTTCCTTTCATAATGCACCATAAGAGTATTTATCTTTTCCTCTGTAGCTTCCTCTCCTACCAGCGATATTTCTTTCCATAAACTAAAGGGTATCTTCTCCAGGATATCCTTCTCAATCTTATCCCCCTTTTTCAATAATAACTTTTTTTTCTTTGGATCGACCAGCTTCGCTGAGGATATTTTTCCGACAAGCATGCCAGCAATGTTGTTTTTTACACTTCCTGCAATAATTCTAATTTCATCATCACGGTCTTTACATAAATCCCGCATTGCCTCATCTTCAATATATTGCGATCTGTGGTCTCTTTCAGCACCTTTTCTGGTAAATACTTTCGCATCTATAATAGTACCTTCTACACCCGGGGGAACTCGTAGAGACGTATCCCGAACATCACTTGCTTTTTCACCAAATATTGCTCGAAGCAGTTTTTCTTCCGGCGATAGTTGCGTCTCTCCTTTAGGAGTGATCTTACCAACAAGAATATCGCCGGATTTTACAAACACGCCCATCCTGACAATACCGCTCTCGTCGAGGTTTCTGAGAGCATCCTCTCCCACATTGGGAATATCTCGAGTGATTTCCTCCTTTCCCAGTTTCGTGTCCCTCGCCATTGTTTCGAATTCTTCAATATGAATCGATGTATAGATATCATCTTTAATGAGTCTTTCACTCACCAGAATGGAATCTTCATAGTTGTATCCACCCCAAGACATGAAAGCCACCATTACGTTCCGTCCTAAAGCAAGTTCCCCGGCATCGGTCGCAGGCCCATCTGCAATAATATTACCCTTATTAATCCAATCCCCTTTATTTACGATTGGTTTTTGGTTAAAGCAGGTATCCTGATTTGAACGCTGGTACTTTGCGAGGTTGTAGATATCAACACCTGTATCTAGCTCGTCCTCCCCTACTCCATCGCATTTTATCACTATCCGGGAAGCGTCTACATGCTCGACAACTCCGGAGCGTTTTGCTACAACGACTGCCCCTGAGTCTCTGGCAACAATAGATTCCATCCCTGTACCCACAAGTGGTACTTCCGGTCTCAGAAGGGGAACCGCCTGTCTCTGCATATTAGAACCCATGAGTGCCCTGTTGGCATCATCATGCTCCAGAAACGGGATAGACGCCGCTGCGATACTGACGAGTTGATCGGGCGATACATCCATCAAGTTAACCTCGGTGGGTGGAACAGAAATAAAATCACTACCCTTTCTCGCAGAAACCAGTTCTCCTTTAAATTTTCCTCGTTTATCGAGGAGACTGTCTGCCGGTGCAATAATGTACTTCTCCTCTTCAATTGCCGTCAAGTAACGAACATCATCGAGAACTATACCGTTTTGAACAACCCTGTAAGGTGTTTCAATAAAACCGAATTCATTCACCCTCGCATACGTACTGAGAGATACAATCAAACCGATATTGGGTCCTTCCGGTGTCTCCACAGGGCATATTCGACCATAATGGGTTGGATGAACATCCCTAACCTCAAAACCGGCCCTTTCACGGGTGAGGCCACCAGGACCAAGCGCGGAAAGCCTCCTCTTGTGGGTAATTTCGGAAAGGGGGTTTGTCTGATCCATAAACTGAGAAAGCTGACTGCTTCCCAGAAATTCATTTACTACAGCAGATACAGGTTTAGCATTGATAAGTTCATGGGGCATCATGGTTTCTATATCTTGGAGACTCATCCTCTCTTTAATTGCTCTCTCTATCCGCACTAAACCTATCCGGTATTGATTTTCGATAAGTTCTCCTACCGACCTAACTCTGCGGTTACCAAGATGATCAATATCATCAACACTACAGTCACCAACACCATTCTTAAGATCAATGAGATATTTCACAGCAGCCAGGATATCCTCACTTCGCAAGACCGTTACATCTATGGGAACATCCAAGCGGAGCTTGTAATTCATTTTTGCCCTTCCTACATCCGAAAGGTCGTAACTCGTCGAATCAAAAAAGAGGCTGTTGAAAAACTTGTGGGCCGTTTCCGGTGTGGGCGGGTTACTTGGCCGCAGCCTCCTGTATATCTCGATTATTGCCTCTTCAGCATTATCAATCTTGTCAATCAAAAGGGTGTCCCGAATGGATGCATTAGATCTTTCCTCATCAATGTAAATAAACCGAAGTTCTTTAATTGCTTTATTACGTACCCGGTCTAGACCTTCAAGAGTCAAATCTTCATTACATCGCAATAATACCTCTCCGGTTTCAGAATCTACTACATCGGAAGCAAGTATTTTCCCAATTATATCAATATCTTTAATTTGTATCCGGCTTATTTTGAGTTCAGTCATTCTTTTGATATGAGCCTTGCTGAACTTTCTCATTTTTTTGATGATTACTTCACCAGTTCCGGGTTCTTTCACATCATCCGGGGCCTTCTCTCCCATGAGAGAGTCGTCCACGATCATATAAAGCTTACTGCCGTCTATAAATACCTTTTCAATATTGTAAAAATAACTGAGAAGTGAGTCAGTAGCTGCACCCATAGCCTTGAAAAGAATCGTTACAGGCATCTTTCTCCGCCTGTCTATTCTGACATAGAGGAGGTCTTTGGAATCAAATTCAAAATCCAACCAAGAACCTCTTATTGGTATAATTCTTGCCGAATAGATCAGCTTTCCGCTCGCAAGAGTTTTACCCTTATCATGATCAAAAAATATACCCGGAGACCTGTGAAGCTGGCTGACGATAACCCTTTCAGTACCATTCATGATGAAGGTACCGTTTTCCGTCATTAATGGAATTTCTCCAAAGTATATCTCCTGTTCCTTGATATCCCTGATTGTTTTCTGCCCTGAACCACGGTCGGTATCAAAGACGACCAGCCTCACTACAATCTTTAAAGGGGCCGCGTACGTCATCCCCTTCTGGACACATTCCTTCACATCATATCTGACACTTCCTATTTTGTAGCTCACAAATTCCAACGAACATTTTCCGCTAAAGTCAGAGATGGGGAAAACACTCTTGAATGCACCCTGAAGTCCGAAGTTGCTCCTTTTCAACGGATCTATATCTTTCTGGAGGAATTTTTCGTAGGACTTCTTTTGGATATCAATCAGATTAGGAATATCCATAATCTTCTTTATTCGGCCGAAATTTTTTCTAAACTCGCTCATAATATCCTTATTGTGTTTTAAAGCTCTTCCCTTACAAACACATTATTATTCGTTATAATTATACGTTATAATTATCTTTTTACTTATTTCCTGCAGTCTATTTAATCTCTACTGTGCCACCAACTTCCTCTATCTTTTTCTTTATATCAGCTGCCTCTTCTTTTGACACACCTTCTTTTATTGGCTTGGGGACTCCATCAACCAAGTCCTTCGCCTCCTTTAAACCCAAACTTGTGATAGCCCTGACTACTTTGATCACCTGAATTTTCTGATCACCAAATCCTGTTAGTATCGCATCAAATTCCGTTTTTTCCTCCGCCGGGGCTGCCTGTTCTCCCTTCGCGGAAACTTGGGCCACAGCCACAGGCGCGGCTGCGGACACACCGAATTTTTCTTCCAGTTCTTTTACCAGCTCTGAAAGCTCGAGAACTGTCATTTCCTCAATGAATTTTACCACGTCATCTTTTGTAATTTTACCGGCCATTTTTATTATCCTCTCATGTATATTTAATTTCCTGATTCTTTTTTAGTTCGATATGCGTTGAGCGCACAAACAAAACCTCGTGGTACGCCACTTAATACGTTTACGAGTGAAGTCTGGACTCCAACCATTACTGAAAGGAGTTTTCCAATAAGGACATCTTTACTTGGCAATTCCGCAAGAGCACTAATCTGTTCTTTGCTGATGAGCTTGCCATCCAGTATACCGGCTTTAATTTCCAGTTCAGCGTTCTTCTTGGCAAATTCAATCAAGAATTTTGCCGGACCAACCACATCTCCTCGATTTAAGGCAATTGCCAAGGGTCCTTTGAAATATTCTTCTAATTTACTAAAATCGGTCCCTTTGGACGCAATTCCAAAGAGAGTGTTTTTGAGTACTCTGAATTCGGAACCTGATTTTCGTAAATTATTCCTCAAAGCATTCATTTTATCAACATTCATACCCGTATACCCGGTAAGCACTGCCAACCTTGTATCCTTGAGTAGTTCATGAAGCTCAGCTACAACTTTTTCCTTAGTTCTCCGATCCAATCAATAACCTCCTTTCTTCATTTTCATAAATTAAAAGCCAGAGAACGATAGGCACAACAGGAGATAATAAACACAAATGACATAAATGGCCGTTATTATAGTGTTTTGAAACCGTTTACTGGTCTCGGCAGGCCGATCAAATCGTTTAAATCCCTGTACCTGCTGTCTCAGACTTCTTAGCGCTAAATATTCCTAACATCCAAAGGATCGACTTTTACCCCCGGTCCCATGGTCGTAGAGAGTGATATACTTTTAAGGTAAGTACCCTTACTAGAGGCAGGTTTTAACTTCATAATTACTTCCACAAGGGCACTAATGTTTTCATATAACTTTTCCGTTCCAAAAGATACCTTCCCAACGGGACTGTGTACAATACCCGCTTTTTCTACACGAAATTCCACCTTCCCAGCCTTCAGTTCCTGAACAGCCTTCGCCACATCAAAAGTGACCGTACCAACCTTTGGATTGGGCATTAATCCTCGCGGACCTAAAATCTTTCCTAATTTTCCGACATTACCCATAACATCCGGTGTGGCAATTACTCTGTCAAATTCAAGCCATCCACCTTTTATCTTTTCAATTATATCATCAGAGCCAACGATATCCGCCCCGGCTTCGACGGCTTCTCTTTCTTTCTCGCCTTTGGCAAAAACCAATACCCTTACTGATTTGCCCAATCCATTCGGTAACACGACACTTCCTCGGACCATCTGATCAGCATGCTGAGGATTGACACCCAAACGGATGGCAGCATCGACGGTTTCGTCAAACTTCGCCCTCGCCGTATTAACTACGATTTCTACAGCCTCCTTGAGGGTATACCTTTTCCCCGCTTCAACCTTTTTTTTCGCTTCAATAAAACTTTTACCTTTTTTAAACATGATAAAACCTCAAATCGAGACTAAATGCTCAAGAATAAAGCTGATTTTCTCACTCTTCTCAGCTGTGTGGAGTTCTAAACATCGTAAGTTTATTCACCCTGAAACTTCTATTCCCATTGACCTCGCTGTTCCTTCAATGATTCGCACAGCTCCATCCATATCAACAGCGTTGAGGTCATTATACTTCACTTCTGCGATCTCTCTCACCTGCTTCGCCGTCACCGCTCCAACCTTTTCTCTCCTTGGATCTCCTGAGCCCTTGGCAATCTTGGCTGCTTGTTTGAGAAGCACAGAAGCCGGTGGAGTCTTGGTAATAAACGTAAATGAACGATCTGCATATACTGTAATCACGACAGGAATTACCATTCCTTCCTGATTTTGTGTCATAGCATTGTATGCCTTGCAGAACTCCATTATATTTACCCCGTGCTGTCCAAGCGCTGGCCCTATGGGGGGCGATGGGGTTGCTTTACCTGCCTTAATTTGAAGCTTTATACTCGCGATAACCTTTTTTGCCATTATAATCACCCCAATTACATTGTTTTATTCGTAACATAATTGTATCTTTTAGAGGACACCACCTCAAGCCCGATCCAACTCCGCAATTCGTACTATCAAAATAAGGTCTTCAGACGCTTTTTTCGGGCAATAAAAAACATCTACTATAGATTCCATCAATTTTGAATAACCTGAATAAAATCCAGTTCTACAGGCGTTGACCTGCCAAATATACTCACAATAACCCTTAATTTCCCCTTTTCCGGCTTCACTTCATCGACAATTCCATCAAAGTTCGTGAATGGCCCATCAATAATTCTTACATGATCACCAATTTCAAACCTGAATTTTGGTTTTGGTTTCAAGGTTCCTTCATTAATCCTGGTCTTCAGGTTTTCCACATCCTTGTCAGAAATCGGCGATGGTTTGTCTTTACCTCCAATAAATCCAGTTACTTTCGGTGTACCTTTGACAATATGCCACGTATCGTCATTCATCTCCATTCTAACGAGAATGTAACCTGGGAAAAACTTTCTTTTGGATGTCTTCTTCTCTCCTGATACCAGTTCAACAATATCCTCTTCAGGAATAAGAATATCGGAAAAGTAATTCTGCATCCCCGCTGCATCAATTCTTTCCTGAAGAGAGAGCTTAACCCTGTTCTCAAATCCCGAATACGTATGAACGACATACCATTTAAACGCCATTTTATTTTAACCCAAAACCAGTCTTATTGCTTTTGCCACTCCAAAATCTACGATCCCTAGATATATGGAGACAATTATTACAACAATAATTACTACAGATGTGGAGGCAAGAGTTTGCCTTGGGGTCGGCCATGTCACTTTTTTCAATTCAACTTTTGCTTCTTTTAAAAATCGTATAATTTTTTCAGTAATTACTTTTATCCTGTCCATTAATGCAATCCCTCAACATTAAACCTAAGACCCTTCACCATGTTTCACTCGACAACGATCCATACAACTACAGCGTTTTCATGCGACTTCACCTTGACACAGGCACAGTCTCATTGAAATAAAATGGCAGGCCAGGAGGGACTCGAACCCCCAGCATCCGGATTTGGAGTCCGGCGCTCTATCCATTAGAGCTACTGGCCTGTTTATTACACAACATATTCCATGGCTAATTTACTTAGTTTCTCTGTGAATCTTATGAGATCGGCAAAATTTGCAATATTTTTTCAATTCCAGACGATTCTGCATGGTTCGCTTATTTTTCGTTGTTGTATAATTCCTTTGCTTACATTCTGTACATGCTAACGTAATAATATTTCTCATGATTATCCCACTTCCACCAAATTGGAGCCCACGACCAGGATTGAACTGGTGACCTCATCCTTACCAAGGATGTGCTCTACCAACTGAGCTACGTGGGCTAACTTGTTGATCACAATCTCTCTATTAAGAGTTTTGATATGAGGTCTGCTGTTAACGGGTAAATCCCCGAATCCCCTATTAAAATAATTTAAAATTTATAAAACCCATCGAAGATAGATTTTACAACCCTTATATCAAGACTACCAAAAGTCCTTGATGTTATATGGAGCGGGAAACGGGATTCGAACCCGCGACCCTCAGCTTGGAAGGCTGACGCTCTAGCCCCTGAGCTATTCCCGCCCATTCTAATTCAACATTGAGAGGTGTCCTTTAAAATTTCCATTACTCTCAATTCCTGGTGGAGGGGGGAGGATTCGAACCTCCGTAGGCTGAGCCGGCAGATTTACAGTCTGCTCCCTTTGGCCACTCGGGTACCCCTCCAGATAGAATTCCCAAATACGAGAGCTGGCGATGGGACTCGAACCCGCAACCTGCTGATTACAAATCAGCTGCTCTACCTGTTGAGCTACGCCAGCTGATTTACTACCCGGGATACTATATCCTATCTCCTTTTGTAAAGAGCAGCATTAAATTATGTTGAAACATAAGTTTTAAATGCTAATTACAATATTAAAATTTGTCAATATAATTTTTTATTTTATATTCGTCTTAGTATTCCAATATCTATTATCATGATAAAACTTGTGATGTCTTAGGTGAAAATCTCTGAAGTGAGACCATTTTCACAAAGGTCTCCATCAAATGCTGATGACATTTTAAATGAAATCATCAATGTTGGGTAAAAACATCTGCAGAAAAAATATAAATTATCGTATCTTTATCTCTCCACGCACTTTTATGAAGACCTGCCTTATAACATGTTTCCTCAAGAAATGTAATTTTATCCCATTTATATTCACTCGCCACTTGAGGAAGCAGAAGGCCTGAATGAAATCCTTTGACGACGTAAATGCCGTGGATACCTACTTCTATTTCATTAATATCCTTTATTGCTTTGAGTTTGCTGAGTACGGAAATTTCAATCGTTACGTGTTTAAACTCATCACGTTTTAGAGGGGGAAATCGCGGATCGTTAAAGGCAGCTGCGATAGCCATTTGCTCCACAGTTTTGTAAAGGGGTTTTTTCGCCTCGATATAACCGATACAGCCTCTCAGATGTCCACTTTTTTTAAGGGTTACAAATGCTCCACTCTTTTCCTTAAGCACTTCTGTATCAATGCGAAACTCGGGGATACTCTTGCCGGTCAACCTACATTCTATTGTTGTTTTCGCAATATCAATAAGAGTCCTTTTCTCCTCCTCCTTCAGCTGCATAATAGTCGCCTCCCTGACATATTATGACCCTCTATGTCTCATTGATAAAAAACCACAGACGCGTAACCGACAACGCTCCTTCTATCCCCTGTTACATCTCCTGAGTTCGCATACTTTAAAATTTTTACACTCTTTGCACCCAGTTTCTCTGAAACCATCATGGTTACAACAGCCGGACCACCACCGCAGGCCTCACATACGTTGTTTTCCAGATCTTTCATGAGTCCCCTGGCATCCATCTTTTCTATGTGTTCAAGTGCAACAGAATCAAGTTTCACGGCTTGTTCATATGTGTGAAAGTGTGAAAAGTCTGAACTTCCCACTATCAGGACCTTTCGATCACCAACAGCCCTGAAGATGCTCTCAGCAAGAGTTTTGCAGGTTTGATAATCTTGCTCTCCCATGATCACAGGCACAAACTGAAAGTCACCAAGGCTCACTTGAAGAAAGGGAAGTTGTATTTCAAGAGAATGTTCCTCGACATGGGCAGCAGGCATGTGAGAGATCATTTCACTTTGAGCCATGATATCATTCGATAATGTAATATCCACAGGAACAACCCCCAACGGAGTTTCGTATCCACCTCTGTTATAGAGTGAGACGCCGTGGAAAAATGTTCTGTGGCTCGGTCCTATGACTATCACAGCATCAAAGAATTCTCCTTTTATTATTTTATAGGCATGCGCTGCAACCTGACCTGAATATACATATCCCGCATGGGGCACTATAAGGCCTGTAATCCTTCCGTCTATTTTCCTATCAGGTATGTCATGAAGAAAGTTTTCTATATCTGTACGTAAAATCCTTGGATTGCCCGGATACCACGTCCCGGCAATAACTGATTTCCTGATATCCTTATCCACAACACCACCCCCTATTACAGATTGAGCGGTTACAATTTTATTTTACTCTCCACATCATCCCTGAAGCGGTGTCGGAAACCTCAATGCCCATATCAAGAAGTTTCTTCCTAATCTCATCAGAAGCTCTCCAATTACCCGCCTTCCTCAAATCTTTTCTTTCTTGCAACAACCGTAATGCCTCTTCGCTTAATGCCTCTTCCTTAAAGTTTATTACTCCGAGCACAGAATCCATCTTTATCATGATATCGAGCACATCGCCTCTTTCTTTTTCGTTCAATAGCCCCCTGGAAAGAGGAACGCCGATCTGTCTTACAAATTCAAAAAGTGAAGCCAGCGCACTTGATATGTTAAAATCATCATCCAGGGCACCTGAAAATTTCTGTTTCACATCATAGATACATTGATCGGTGTCCAAATAACCAATCCCGGGAGTAACTCGGATCAACTGCTGAATAAATCTATTCAATTTTCTGACAGTATTCTTCGCAGTATCCAGTGCTCCAAAAGAGAAATTGAGAGGCTTGCGATAGTGCGTGCTTAAAAGAAAAAATCGTATTTCTCTGCCACCATATCCCATCCTTTCTAACTCATCTATTGTTCTCACATTATTTAAAGAACGGGACATTTTTTTGTCATCTACCATAACCAGTTCCGTATTAATCCAATAGTTTGCCATGCGTTTTCCCGTGGCACCTTTCCCTATGGCCATGACATTTTCGCAGTGTGGAAATACAACATCAGTCCCGCTCGCATGTATATCAAAAGTATCTGATAGATATTTAAGAGAAATAGCCGCACACTCAAGGTGCCAGCTTGGTCTCACATTACCCCAACGGGTTTTAAAGTAAATACCCCTCTTTAATTCATTTAACGTAGACCTCTTCAGGAGCGTAAAGTCTGTGGGGCTGTCTTTTTCATAATCATCCAAATCAATCGTTTTACCGGGCTTAACTTTTTTAAGGTCAATGTGTGAAAGTCGTCCGTAACCATCAATTTTAGATATGTCAAAGTATACTGACCTTAACTTTTCATATGCACACCCTTTTTCCACGAGCTTCTCAACAAGTTTCACCATATCCTCAACATTCTCACTCGCTCTTGGGTACATTTCTTCCTGCTTTATATTTAACTTTCCGATATCATGCAGAAACGCCCTTGTGCATTGTTCTGTATGTGTACTAAGTTCCACGTTGGCCTGTTCTGCCTCTCTGATCGATCTGTCGTCCAGGTCTATGATATTCATCACATGTCTGACTTTATACCCTTTAAACTCAAGGTAGCGTCTCATCATATCAGAGACGACAAACCGGCGATAGTTTCCTACGTGGGGAACCTCATGAACAGTGGGACCGCATGAATGCATCAGGATTTCTTCAGAATGAATCGGTTTGAAAAATTCCTTTTCTCTGGTCAATGTGTTATAGAGTCGCAAGGTGGATTGTTCCTTATCGGCGAAGAGTTCTGTGCTAAGATATCGTTCCCCTCCGTCAGGGAGGATCACCACAATGAGTCCTTTCTCCATTTCCTTTGCTTTCTGGATAGCTACATGCATGGCAGCTCCTGAACTCATACCTGCCAGAATACCCTCTTCACGGGCGAGTTTTCTCGCCATTTCAAATGCGTCTTCGTCAAGGATATTTATTTTTTCGTCCAGTTGATTTTTATCAAAAATACCCGGGCGGTAGGATTCTTTCATATTTTTCAGACCCTGAATTTTATGCTGAAGGTAAGGCTCTACCCCTATAATCTTGATGTTAGCATTGTATTCCTTAAGACGCTTCGAAACCCCCATAGCAGTACCCGTCGTCCCGAGGGTTGCCACCACCATCGTCACCGCACCCCCCGTCTGCCGCCAAATTTCTTCACCGGTACCCAAATAATGGGCCATCATATTATCAGCGTTATTGAACTGGTCTGTCCCAAAATACTTTCCCGGATTCTGAAGCATCATGTTGTATGCAACTTCAATGGCTCCATCTGTGCCGAGGTTTGCCGGGGTAAAGTGTAATTCCGCTCCCATAGCCCTGAGGATTTTTTTTCTCTCCTCACTGGCAGATTCTGACATAGCCAGGCATAATCTGTATCCCTTAGCTGCAGCAACGAGGGCAAGACCGATACCCGTATTGCCACTCGTTGCCTCCAGAATGATCATATCTTTCGACAACTCGCCCCTCTTTTCTGCTTCATTCACCATATGAAGGGCTACTCTATCCTTTATGGATCCTCCGGGGTTGAAACTTTCAAGCTTCGCATAAATTGTCACGTTCTCATTGGGATTCAATCTACGGATTTCCACAAGGGGGGTATTCCCGATAGTATCTATGATGCTATTAGTAATTCTTTGCATTATGATAGTAATGATAGTTTAGAACAGATATTAGACTGAGAGATCATTTAAGATTTTAACTGTCAAATTTGGGTACGGGAATTTTAAAGAATTGAACCCCTACCTCCTTGAGAATCTCTTCTTCATTCTCAGTGGTGGTCCCCTTGATATTTCTTTTCTCTTCCTCCCCGTGATGTATTTTCAAAGCCACTTCCGCGAACTCAGGACCAACATCATCAAAATTCTTGTTCACATATTCATGAAATAGTTTTAGAGCTTTAGGCAGAGAAAATTCTTCTGCGCTCCCCCTGCGCGATGTCCTGACATCCCTTGCCATGACGGAAATTGTAGAGGGTACTAATTCTACATCAACATTTCCACACACAGGACAGACTATAAGCTTTTCAGATTTCTGGTGTTCAAAAGCACTCCGATCCTTGAACCACCCCTCGAATTTATGACCTTTTTCACAGTTGAGATCGTATATTATCATGGGCTACGTTCTTTCGATAGATATAATTACAAAAAATGTTCTTTCCCTTATTGTTGTAGGAAGGATTTGAAAATGCAAGACTTTTTTTCAATAATCTTATATGAGCTTTGAACCTCTTTCCCACGTCCCCGCTATTTGTCTGTAATATGATTAATACCAGACCTTAAGTCCTTGTAGCTCCTCAGCATTTCACTTGCATTATGAAGTTGTTATCAACTTTTTTCGAGATGAAATAAAAATAATTATGGACATTTACCGATAAATTTTATATCTTCACGCCTGTCGGGATGTGGCCCAGTCCGGTAGGGCACTGCGTTCGGGACGCAGGAGTCGCGCGTTCAAATCGCGCCATCCCGACCATCTCTTTACGCACATACCTGTGTAAATCTCCTTGCAGCAAGTACTGGGCAATCCTTGATTCCGTTTTTTACATCATTCATTTACCTGCCGAAAGAAAATGCATACCCTAACCGACAACGGAAGCCATCTTGAAGATTGGGAGGTACATGCAAATGATCATTCCTCCCACAATCACCCCGAGAAAAATCATCATAAAAGGTTCAAGCATTGCCGTCAGGGCGCCCACTGCCACGTCTACCTCATCATCATAAAAATCTGCAATCTTAGCCAGCATCGAATCAAGGGCACCTGTTGCTTCACCAACTGCTATCATCTGTACCACCATGGGAGGAAAAACGTCAGTTTCCGAAAGGGGTTCAGCAATGGTTCTCCCCTCGCTGATACTTTGTCTCGTTTTCATTATAGCATTTTCAACAACAACATTCCCCGCCGTTTTACTCACAATGCTGAGACCCTCAAGAATGGGAACACCGCTGCCCAGCATCGTGGAAAGAGTGCGGGTAAATTTCGCTACAGCAACCTTCTTAAGTAGTGGTCCGAATACGGGTGCCTTCAATATCAGAGCGTCAATAACAAGTCTCCCCTTCTCCGTGCGGTAATACCTGCGAAAGAGAAAAACAACGGCAGCAGCACCAATAATCATATAAAGGAAATAACTCTGCGTAAACTCGCTCAGATTGACCAGAAATTGCGTGGGACCCGGCAATTGTCCGCCCATACCTTCGAACAACTTCTTGAACACGGGTATAACATACACGAGTAATAAAGCAACCACAGCTACGGCAACAAAGAGAACAATGGTAGGGTAGGTCATGGCGCCCTTGACCCTGCTTTTTAATTTCATCGCCTTTTCCATGTAACTGGAAAGACGATTGAGTATAACATCGAGAATACCCCCACTCTCCCCTGCAGCAACAAGATTGATAAAAAGCTCATCAAAGACCTTGGGGTGCTTTTTCAAGGCATCATGCAACGTAGAGCCACCTTCAATATCTTCCTTCACCGTTGTAATGATTTTCGCAAAAGTCTTGTTCTGCTCCTGTTGGGCGAGCAGGTCGAGACATTGGATGAGGGGAAGACCCGCATTAATCATGGTAGAAAATATGCGAGCAAAGACAACAACATCCTTGTCCTTAACTTTCTGCTTGAGAAAAGGCAGATTTTCCAGAAGATCTTTAGGCTTTTTCTTTACAACAATCGATTTTAAACCCTGCCGACGAAGAACCCCTCTGACCGCAGCCTCATCAGCACCATCCAATTCTCCTTTTTTTAACTCACCCCTTTTTGTCTCTGCTTCCCATACAAATACTGCCATACACGACATCCCCCCTTCATACCATTACACTTTTCCCCACACCCTTAATATATCATAGAGGACAATTCCCGCTGCCACCGAAACATTCAGCGAATCTATCTTGCCCACTATAGGAATGGAAATAAGAAAATCACATTTTTTTTTAATGAGTGGCCTCATTCCCCGACCCTCGCTCCCCATTACAAGACCGATGTGGCCTTTATAATCAAAGGTGTTCACTTTATTGCTAGACGCAGGATCAGTACCATATATCCAGAACCCTTTCTCTTTTAAATATTCAATAGTATTAGCCAGGTTAACTACCCTGGCCACGGGCGTATGGCACAAAGCCCCGGCAGATCCCTTCATCACAGCAGCGGTGATAGCTGCAGAACGATTTTCAGGTATAATAACACCATTCGCACCGCAACAATGAGCCGTTCTTATCAGGGAACCAAGATTTTGAGGATCTGTAATACTATCGAGAATAAGAATTAAATTATTATTGAAATCGACATGACGATTTGCAATCACGTCATCTACTGAAACATACGCAAACGTCTCTCGATAACCAATAACTCCCTGATGATTTTTTTGACCTGCCTGTCTATCTAAATAGCCCCTTTCCCTGAATTCTACCGAAATATCATTTTGTTTCGCAAGATTAAGGATTCTCTGTACGGTCTTTCCTCCTCTTCCTTTGGCAATAACAATTTTATTGATCATTCCATTCTGGCTCTTAAGAGCTTCCAAAAGGGAATTCATGCCGAAAATTACCTGCACACCTTCGCTCCAATCATCACGGTTACGCCAATAACGGACGGAAAAATCTTTTTTAGGTACTTTCGAAGACTATTCCAAAATTCGATACAGAATATGACAATGAGCTTTTGTAATAAAATTGTTGTGATGTTATACTACTTTATTTCTTATTGCAAGACCTTCGGTAATCTCCGTCACAATCTCTTGAACCTTCTGAACCGGGTCTTCAGCGTTCCTGATGGGTCTCCCAACAACGATATAATCAGCACCCCGCGCTATGGCACTTCTCACTGTAGAAATTCTTTTTTGATCATCATCTGTTTCAACAGTGTCTCTAATGCCAGGCGTCACAACAATAAAATCAGGACCGCAGGCTTTCCGAATATTATCAATATCGTGGGCCGACGCCACAACACCCGACATACCGGAGTCTTGCGCTATTCTCGCCAACCGCAACGCCAGTTCACTTGTTTGGCAGTTAAATCCCATTTGCGTAAGGTCCTCGTTGTTCAAACTCGTCAATACGGTAACAGCGAGAATTATAGGCATGGATAGTCTCCTTTCCCGCACTACCCTATGCACAGCGGTTACAGTTTTCTCCATCATCTCTTTTCCGCCAAGGGCATGAACATTGAACATGAAAACCTCCTGTTCCGCAGCCCCGGTAGCGGCTCCCGCCACTGTATGCGGGATGTCATGAAATTTTAGATCAAGAAAGATTTTTTTACCTCTCTCTTTTATCATTTTAAGAATGAAAGGCCCATGACGGGTAAAGGATTCCTTGCCGACTTTAAATATTTCTATATGCTCTCCGAGACGCTCAACCCATGAGATTGCTTCATCTATACCCTCTCCGACATCAAGGGCGAAGATAAGCATATCCCTTGGATTTTTATTCGAGGTACTCATCATCATCGACAAATTCCGTATCATCCACTATGGGTTTATAGTCAACCTTGATGCCCTGTAAATACTCAGGGTTGGCATACATTACTTTTCCGTCGGCTATTTCCCTCAGAGCTGCAACAATTTCTCTGTTATTCTTAATATCGGTCAGAGGTTTCGCGCCCTTTAATATTTGTCTTGTCCTTTTTGATGTCAGCAGTACCAGAGCAAATCTGTTTTTTGCCGCCTTTAAGGAATCTTCAACGGTAATCCTCGCCATATCCGTAATAACCTCCTTATACAAAAAAATCTTTTATTCTATTCGCCAATCTATCTTTTCTGCTCTTTTCTGCCACATATATCGACTTTAAAGTATCTACGGCAGTTTCAAGCCGATCATTAAATATCACATAATCATACCATATAATTTCCCTTATTTCATATAACGCATTATTTACCCGTTTTTCTAGTGTGTGCTTATTTTCGAAACCCCTTCTGTCCAACCTTTTCTTTAGCTCATCAAGTGAAGGGGGAAGGATAAAAACAAATATACCTCCTGGGTAATTCTTTTTTAACGATTTCGCACCTCTGGTCTCAAGATCCAGTATCAGATCACGTCCTTTCTCTAAAAATGTCTTCATCGTTTTCACCGATGTCCCATAGAGGTACCCGTAATTTTCTTCCCATTCAGCAAATTCTCCCTGTGCTATGTGATTTCTGAATGTCTCCTCTGAAATGAAATAATAATCTCTTCCGTCCTCTTCATCGGGGCGAGGAGGCCTTGTGGTATAGGATATGGAAAATAACATATTTGGGCACATTTTCAAGACCCGTCTTAATATCGAAGTCTTGCCCGTACCTGAAGGTGCCGAAATTACAATATATAACCCTTCAGATATTCTAAAATCCTTTTTATTCAATATTCTGTACCTGTTCTCTTATTCTGCCAAGTTCCGTTTTAATCTCTATAACTTTCCGGGATATCTCTGTATCAGAACTTTTAGAACCTATTGTGTTAACCTCTCTATTCATCTCCTGTATCAGAAAATCGATATTTCGCCCTGCAGCATCAACACTATCCAAAAGATCGCCAAATTGAAGTATATGACTTTTAAAACGGACTATCTCCTCCGTAATATCACTCCTATCAGCCATAATAGCCACTTCCTGAACCAAGCGAAGATCATCGAGTGCCATTCCTTCGGAAAGTTCTTTTACACGTTCGCTAAGTCGCTTATGGTATTCCTGAACAACCTGAGGGGCTCTCAGCGCTATTGAATCGAGGGATTTTCTGATTACATCCATTCTCAGTAGTAAATCACGGTAGATGTTTTCACCCTCCTTTTTCCTCATCTCCAATAAAATATCCATGGTCTTATCTATGATACCTTCCAACTCCCCCCATATTATGGATATATCCTGTCCTGATTCCTTTAGGACATAAGCGTCTCTGAACGCGGCTATCATACTTAAAGTAATATCACCCTCTAATTTCAGTTCATCTTTCAATTGTATAAGTAATTCGTAATAATTACGAGCAAGTGGAAGATTAAGTTCATATCTGCCTTCGCCTATGGGACCATATTCGGAATCCATTCTGATGTTTGCTTCTATTCTGCCACGGGTAAATCTCGCACTAATCCTTTTCTTAATTTCCAGTTCAAGAGGGGCAAGAGCTGTAGGAAGCCGCAGCGAAATCTCCAGATAACGATGGTTCAGAGATTTAATTTCCATTGTATATTTCCTCATATTCACGACAGACTCAGTCCTGCCGTAGCCGGTCATACTTTGAATCATCGTATACTCCTATTATAACGCCATGAAATAATAAACAAAATCGGTATTTTTCTCATTTGGTTGCAAAAATGATCCATGGGTTCATGTGATTGTTTCGCTATAATTTCATCAGTGGCTCGAGCATTCATTCCTTGTCGCTTGAACCTGACTTTTGTTGACTCTTCAAACCCACGAACACTGAAGATACCGGCGTTTTTCTTGGAGATGAACCATAAAATTTGCTAGTGCTTCAATTGCATGAGATATTTTGACCTCATCCTGTTAAACATTTCCATAACCGGTTTTTCTGCATAATCCGGGTAAGTCCATGGGAGGGAGTGAAATGATTTTTCTCTATAAATCAAGGTAAGATCAGCATATATACCGTCCCGCAAGTAAGGGCGGTGCGTATAACCCTTCCCTGTTGCCAGGATCAGATGAGCCGGGGATATATATCCCGGGTCAATATTAACCCGTCTGTTTCCTTGAACCGAATATTTATTTTCCACATCATTTGTGAAAAGCTTTACATCCGGCAATAACTCCGGCCGGATTAACATATCAAAAAAAATAAATCGTCTTACCAGGGATACCCCCATTTCTCCCGTATAGTAATCTGTATAATGAAAAGGCATCTCGAGGCTAACAAAATCAAAAACACCGCAATGCCCGGATAATAATCCAAGAACGTGTTTTGGCAAATCACCGCCCGCGTAAATAATACTCATAAGCAGTTTGACTGCTTCTGCAGGTCGTGGTCGGCTCATAGTGCTTCTCTAAGTTCATCGCAGGATATTGTGGCTGTCCCCACCTTCCCCACAACAAGCCCGGCAGCATAATTCGCCAGAGCGGCTGCTTCTTTAAAAGTTGCCCCGGAGGCCACGCACAGGGCAAGAACTCCAATAACCGTGTCGCCGGCACCAGTCACGTCAAAGACTTCTCTGGCTTCCGCGGGAAAAGCAGTGTGAGTGGGTTTGTCATCTCTTTCAAAAAGATTCATCCCCTCTTCACCGCGGGTAATAAGCAGCGCCTGGAAATTAAACTTATCCAGCAGCATCCTCCCGATTCTTACAATATCTCGCCCCTCCACGATTTCTAAGCCAGCAGCCCGTCCGGCCTCATGATGATTAGGTGTAATGATGTCAAATCCCCGATACAGAGAAAAGTCATTCTGTTTGGGATCAACACACACGGTAATGTCTTTCCCGGTTATTACTTCACGAACACCATCCATGAGAGTCTTCGTAACAACCCCTTTATTGTAATCCGAAATAACCATGGCACCAGGTTCATCAATCATCTTTTTTATATACGTGATTATTTTCTTAACACTGCCTGAGTTAATTGGCCGTCTGTTCTCACGATCAAATCTTACGACCTGCTGACTGTGGGCTACAATTCTGGTCTTCAATGTCGTAGGGCGATTCGCCTCAATGATAATTCCGTCTGTATCTATTCGCTTTTTTCGGAATTCCCCCAACAGTCTCTCTCCCATATCATCATTGCCTATCACGCCGGTCACATTCACCTTGCCACCCAGGGAAAATATATTATTCAATACATTCGCACATCCCCCAAGCATAAAATTGTCCGATTGGACCTCTACAACGGGAACGGGCGCCTCCGGAGAAATTCGAGATACATTGCCCCATATAAAATGATCCACCATAATATCCCCGACCACTAAAACCTTCGCCCTTGGGAAGCTATTAATGATTTCTAGGGCTCTTTTTTTATTAATAATCTTTTTCATAGGCAACTCTTCCACAACCGGAAACTCCTCGCTGAAAGGCAGTGCCATCCGGCAATCCTCATAAAAAGCAAATAAAAAAACATGCTCAATCTCCTCTATGAAGAATAAATTCACATGAAAAGACTCAGCATTTTCTTGGAGGGCTATGCTATTACTATGATTATGTTTTGTCAATGTATTTCTCGGATCACCGCTCCTCGCCAGCGCACATGGAAATATTCCTGACCACTTTGTAAAAAGTCGCCACGCTTACGTTACGCTGCATCATGGTGTTGTTGAAGTGTATGTCCAATATCATCGGAGAACAGTGTTGCACACCTTGAAACCTATATTTTTTCAACGATAGTTGATTTTCTTTAAATAATTGACAATTCAACTGGTTATCATTCTTATTGACTTCACCTGTATTATCAAGTAGAAAATATTCATTGAGCGTTAAAGTTATCGATCATATTAAGGATTGCCCTATGTTCAGATCATTGCTTTTGGTTATAATGGGGGTGGCGGCTACCGCCTTTATGTCTGGTTGCGCGGTTGTCTTTGCGTTTATTACTCGCGAAGAAAATTCGATACACAAGGTAGCCAGTATCTGGGCAAAAATGCTCCTTACATTAACCAACATCAGGACGGAGATTATCGGCGCGGAAAACATCCTGAAGGGAAATCCACAAATATTCATGGCCAATCATCAAAGTGATTTTGATATACTGATCGTCCTCGCCCATTTACCAGGACAGTTTCGCTGGATAGTGAAAAAAGAACTTTTTCACATCCCCCTGTTCGGTAAAGCTATGCGCAGCGCGGGGTATATTGAAATCGACAGACAGCACCATGAAAAGGCAATGAAGAGCCTCGACACAGCAGCCCGGAAGATCAGAGAAGGCAACTCCTTAATGTCTTTTCCCGAGGGTACCAGAAGCAAAGACGGGGAAATCAAGCCCTTCAAGCAGGGCATGTTTTATCTGGCTATAAAGTCAGGTGTCCCTATCGTGCCGATATCCATAATCGGGGCAAGAGAAATTATGCCCAAGCGTTCCTTACAGGTAAAACCGGGGAAAATAGTTATGGTCATTGACAGGCCGATAGATGTTACTAATTTTTCGATCGAAAATCGACAGGAGCTCATTGATATGGTGCGAAAGGTGATTATTGAGAATTGTGAAAAATATAAAAATTCTTTTAACAAAAATGTTGACTGCGGCAGTAGGATTCAAGGATGACTGAAGTCGAATCAAAAAAGGGGAAAAAGAGAGAAATACTAGGTGCAACATGTCTGGCATGCGCTGTTTTCTTCCTTTTATGTCTTGCCAGCTACCATCCCATGGATCCGTCATTTACTCATTTTTCTGCCGGGAACGCCAAGACGCACAACCTTATGGGCTCTGTAGGTTCGCATATTGCCGATTCTCTTATCAGGCTCTTCGGCATAGGCGCATTTGTCATACCGCTTGTTTTATCGATAATTGCATTCAGGTATTTTCTTGACGAATCTTTTACAATCAAGTTTGGGGGAGTTGTCGGCATCAGCGGTTTTATCTTTTCCACTTCCTCCCTTTTCGCAGCAATTCCATCTGAAGTGCAAATCTACAACGTTAAGCTCAATACAGGAGGTCTTCTGGGCAGCGTGTCGGTAGAATTCCTCAAAGATTACCTAAACCTGACCGGTACATACCTCATGCTGTTTCTCATACTAATTATATCCCTGATTATTACAGTTGATTTATCCATTATCGCCCTTGGCAGAAAATGTAAGGACAGTATTATGTCATCGTGGTCAGGGTTGAAAATATTTTCCAATAAGACCGCAGAACTTTTAAAAAGAAACGCGCAAAAAACTGAAAAAGAAAGTGGCAAAGCCGTTCCCGTGATTGATCCGATATCGCCGGCAATGGAAAAAACACGACGAAAAAAGTCGGAACAAATTCATTTTGAGTTCCTGCAGACGAACGGTATTTTCAAACTGCCGTCGCTCGCACTTTTAGACCAGGTTGAACGCAAAGACACACGGATTAAGCGGGAAAGCCTCATTATGAATTCACGGATTCTCGAAAAGAAGCTAGCCGATTTCGGCGTCGAGGGAAAAGTAGTAGAAGTCAAACCTGGTCCCGTGATTACCATGTATGAATTGGAACCCGCACCAGGTGTAAAGATTACTAAAATCACCAACCTCTCCGACGACCTGGCCTTAGCCCTGAGGGCGCCAAGCATAAGAATAATCGCCCCTATACCCGGAAAAGCAGTCATTGGTATTGAAATACCCAATCACGAACGGGAACCTGTACACCTGAAAGATGTAATAGATAATGATGCATTCCTCGAATCCCAATCCAAGCTCCCCATAGCCCTGGGAGAGGACATTGTTGGAACCCCCGTAATCACCGATCTCACCAAGATGCCCCATCTCCTGATCGCAGGCACTACAGGATCAGGGAAAAGTGTCTCGCTCAATGCCATGATCTGCAGCATCCTCTTCAAGGCGCCTCCGGACGACGTTAAATTCCTCATGATCGATCCTAAAAGGCTCGAGCTTTCTGCGTATGAAGGAATCCCCCATCTCCTTCACCCTGTCGTGGTCGATCCGAAAAAAGCCTCTCAGGTTCTCAAGTGGGCTGTTGAAGAAATGGAAAGGCGATACAAGATCATTGTCGAACTGGGTGTCAAAAACATCGATGCGTATAACAAACTTATTGAGAAAACGCAGAAAGATAAGACAATAGCGACCAAGAATAAAGATGAAGTATCAGATATTGGTAATAAAGCTTCGGTTAAACTGCCCTACATCGTGATTATCATCGATGAGCTCGCAGACTTGATGATGGTCGCCCAGAGAAACGTAGAGGAATCCCTCGCGCGACTGGCTCAGATGGCGAGGGCCGCAGGGATACATCTGATATTGGCTACTCAGAGGCCATCGGTCGATGTCATTACGGGAGTAATAAAGGCCAACTTCCCCACAAGAATATCTTTCCAGGTCTCATCAAAGGTGGACTCACGGACGATCCTCGATCAGTTAGGGGCGGAAAATCTCCTCGGTTCGGGCGATATGCTCTTTCTTCCCCCCGGCACGTCAAAACTGGCTCGCATTCACGGGCCCTATGTGTCGGAAAAAGAGATAGAAAGAATTGTAGACTTCGTAAAAAAGCAGGCCATGCCCGCATATGACGCATCAATATCAGAATACCATCCCGATTCGACTGAAGGTGAAAAACGTGACGAGGAGTTCGATGAAAAGTATGACGAGGCTGTCGAACTGGTAACGGAACTGGGTCAGGCCTCAATCTCTCTGGTACAGCGCTACCTGAAAGTGGGCTACAACAGGGCTGCCCGTATGATCGAGCGCATGGAATCAGAAGGGGTCGTCGGTCCTTCCGACGGCGTGAAACCCAGAAAAGTCCTGGCGAGAAAGATTCCACATTGAAAGCAAGAAAGGTGCATATCATCAGCCTTGGCTGCCCGAAAAATCTGGTCGACTCCGAAGTTATGGCGGCACTCCTTTCAAAGAGCGGTTATAGTATCACACTTCACGAAGACAAGGCAGACATCGTCCTGATCAATACGTGCGCTTTTATTCTCCCAGCAAAAGAAGAGTCCATAGATGAAATCCTGAGGATAGCGGAATGGAAGAAACGAGGTACGCAACATTGCACCCGCCTGGTGGTGACGGGATGCCTCCCCCAGCGCTACGGCAGGATTTTAGAGAAGGAATTGCCGGAAGTAGCGCTCTTCCTCGGAATAAGTGAAGTACCGAAGATCGCGCAGCACCTGGACAGTTTATTTTTTAAGGAACAACCAAGCCGACGGTCCATCATTGGTAAACCAATCTTTCTGATGGACGCACACTACCCCCGCCTGATAACAACGCCTTTTTATACGGCATATCTCAAAATCGCCGATGGCTGTTCCAATCGGTGCTCTTACTGCGTTATCCCGGAGATCCGGGGGAAAGCGCGAAGCAGACCAATTGATGATATTCTGACGGAAGCGGAAAGACTTGTAAGCGGCGGCGTGAAAGAGCTTATCATCACTGCCCAGGATACGACAGCTTACGGGCGTGACTTAAAAGGAAAACCAACCCTGAATGATTTATTACAAAAACTGTCATCCATAAAAGACATTCAATGGTTAAGGCTCCTCTATACCCACCCCGCCGGTCTCAATGATGATATCTTCAAAACCATGGCAAGCGAAAAACGTATCTGCAACTATATTGATATTCCGATCCAGCATATGGACGATGAAATCCTCACGGCCATGAACAGAAGGGGCGGGAGCAACCTGATCAGGAAAACCATTAAACAAGCGAGGGACTTAATCCCGGATGTGGCCCTCAGGACATCCTTTATCGTGGGCTTTCCCGGGGAAACACATACAAAATTCAACAGGCTGCTTTCCTCCATAAAGGAGATACGGTTTGATCACCTGGGTGTATTTACCTATTCGAGAGAAGAAGGGACAAAGGCCGCTTCCTGCCCTGACCGTATATCGGAGAAGGAAAAAGAAACCCGGCGACAGCTTGTCATGGAAGAACAGGCGATTGTTTCCCATGACATCAATCAATCCCTCATCGGCTCGATGCAGGAAGTCCTGATCGAAGGAAAGAGCGAAACCGCTGATTTCCCTTATATCGGGCGATGCCGGAGACAAGCCCCGGATATCGATGGGATAACCTATGTGAAGGGAGAAAACCTTACTACCGGAGACATGATAATCTGCACGATCACAGCCGCCAGTGACTATGACCTCTTTGCGGAGGTGAAACAAATGGAGGGCGGCACGGCAATGCTACGGACACCCCGAGCATCCGGATGACGCATGCATCCAAGCATAGATCTAAGAAAAATGAAGCAGCGAGGCTGATTTGAGGCGTGCGCATGACCCGCCTTCATCCCCTTGTAAAATATGACTTGTACATCACATGCCGCGTTTTAGGGCTTCAATGCGTTCCTCCAATGGAGGATGGGTCATGAACAGCCGTTGCAACCCGCCTCTGGTGCTACCGGAAATACCAAAGGCAGCCATCTGATCCGGCAAATGAGGCTGGTTCACCGTGCGTTGGAGCTTTTCGAGAGCCGACACCATCTTTTCCCTGCCGGCCAAGTGGGCGCCGCCGCTGTCGGCGCGAAATTCACGCTGCCTGCTGAACCAGAAGACAATGACGCTGGCGAGGATGCCAAAGACCACCTGGGCAATAATGGATGTGATGAAAAAGGCAGGGCCATGACCGCGCTCCGTTTTGAACACGACTCGATCGATGAGATGCCCCACCACCCGCGAGGCGACGATGACGAAAGTATTGACAACGCCCTGGATGAGGGCAAGGGTAATCATGTCTCCGTTGGCCACATGGGTTACCTCATGGGCCAGCACGGCCTCCGCTTCATCACGGTTCATCGAACGCAGGAGGCCTGTACTCACGGCAACCAAGGCATTGTTGCGGCGCATCCCCGTCGCAAACGCGTTGACGTCCGAAGCTTCATAAATCGCCACCTCGGGTGTTCCGATCCCGGCTTTTTCTGCCTGCCTTCGGACAATCTGCATGAGCCAGGCTTCCGTCTCTCCGGAAGGAGATGTGATGACGCGGGCTCCGGTCATCCGCTTGGCGGTCCATTTGGATATGGCCAGCGAAATCAAAGAACCTCCGAACCCGAAGACGGCGGCAAATACGATTAGATTCGCCAAGTCTAACCCTACCCCCTGCTCGTCAAGAATGCGCTCGACCCCGAGGAGACTCAGGACGATGCCAAGCACGAGGAGAACAGCTATGTTGGTAATCAAGAAAAGCAATACCCGTTTTAACATTGCAACCTCCAGAATTCATGCCCCTATCATACAACTGACACAGACACCGGCAAAGGACTTTTTGTGGTTGTGTGTACCGTGGATTTTCTGCCGGTTATCTCGCTTGATAAGACTGATCATTCTTATGCTAGTGAGTAGCATGCTACCCGTCAATCATTTTTGAGTCAAGAAAATTTAGCATTTTGCGCTTCTTTTCTTGACACGATGGGAGCATATTCCTATACTGCAAAAGGAAACAGTCGCATTATGGTAAGGATGATCTCATGAAATTTATTCTTTCACTCATAACAGGCTTCACTGCAGCCCTCCTGCTGGTCGCAGCCATCGGCTATTTTGGCCTTCCCCATATATCAAAAGCCATAACGGCCGGCATCAGCACGGAGGTAAAAGCCATCGACGAGAGGTTACAGAAAGCCGAGACATTCATTAAACAAGAAGAAGAACTCCGTAACAAATCCCAATTGTCGAAAGATGCCAATTTCAGTCAGATTGTTGATAAAATAAATGTAATGGCAACTCAATTAACAGCACTGGAAGAGGCCGTGAGAAAAAAAGAGTCTTTTTTTGCAGAAGAGATAGCGAAAGCCGAAGATAACAGTAGAAAAGCATCTGAAAAACTGAGGGATGAGCTGGCGGTTCTGACCAAGACTATAGAGAAGGAAGGAAAGGAAGTAGAGCGTCTCAATCAAAAGGTTGTCCTAGAAAGGAATATTCTTCTGGTGAGAAGTCACCTTCTCAAGGCACGGATGGAACTTTCCCTGAAGAATATTGACACGGCAAAAAAGGAACTGGATTTTGCATCGGATCTCTTTTTAAAGGCAGGGATCGATAAAATGCCTCCCTGGAAGGAATCTTTCGAAGACATTCAGGCCGGTTTCAGGAAAGCAAAGGGGGAAATCGATCTGAATCTGCCCGCAGCCATTCAGCGGATTGATGTGTTGTGGCACGATATGGATCGGCTCTCAAAATCATAATTCACACAATCAGACTCTGCAGTACTTTCGGAACGCATAGACAGACCTTTCAGCATGTTCTTCTTTCCTCGGAGAAATCAGATTCGATCAGGAGAGAATAATTCGATGCAGTCACGGGGAACAATCAGTGTATATGGCACATTTAAACGTCGAATTGTCTTGACATACAAAAACACATTTTCCTATAGTCCGCAATACCGTAAAGGAATCTTTATCAATATATCCCTTTTAACAAATTTTATGGAGGTAAATCATGAAATCACAGGTTAAGATCGTCATCTCGCTCATCGTTGGTGTAATTTTTCTTTGTACGGGAATCGGCTTTTGTCAGGAGGGCAGCGAAGACAAGGGAGGAAGTGCTGACTGGACAAAGGTCATAGAATCGAAGGTGTCCGAGAAGATCGGTGACAATGGATTGGTTAATTTTGAAGAAGGTTACATAGAAGCCGTGGGTACGGGAGCGCCACCAGAACAATTTTACGGAAAACCTCAGGCACGACCTATGGCATTGCGGGCGGCTCAAGTTGACGCCTATAGAAATCTACTGGAAACTGTGCAAGGGGTTCAGATCGACTCGGCCACAACCGTAAAAGACTTTGTCGTGGAAAGCGACATAATCAACACGAAGGTTTCGGGCCTTGTCAAAGGTGCGGCCATAGTGGACAAGGCATACCTCTCTGACGGGACAGTGGAGGTAACCGTGAGGATGGCCCTGTCAGGTCTCGCTAAGGCAGTCCTTCCCCAGACTATTGCTGATGATAAAAAAACGGATATGAAAGAACACAAGCCTGTACCATTCTCCAAAAAGTCGGCACCTAAGGATGAAGTATATACAGGACTGGTGATAGATGCCAGGGGCTTCCAGGCCCGTCCCGCCATATCTCCGAAAGTCTTTGACGAGAACGGCGCTGAGGTATACGGAACCCTGATCGTGAAAAAGGAATACGCCATCCAGCAGGGAATCAGCGGTTATGCCCGTGATCTGACATCGGCTCAGAGCAATCCCAGAGTGACAGACAACCCGATGACGGTCAAGGCCATCAGTGCGGAAGGTACGGGAAAGACAGATTTCAAGATCAGCAACGATGACGCAAAAAATATCAGAGCCGCAAAACAAAATTTGAGCTTTCTGCAGAAATGCCGTGTGATGATCGTCTTAGACTGAAAAGATAATTTCCACTACTGTTGCCACCGATCACAATTCCTCTTCCGCAGTGAGAACTCATTCGGGAGGTCTTGAAATCGGTGGTAACAGTATCTTTCTGCCGTATTTTTTCCACTAGTCCCCCGAATTTTTAAGAAC
Source organism: uncultured Syntrophaceae bacterium (assembly GCA_964564625.1). Lineage (GTDB taxonomy): Bacteria > Desulfobacterota > Syntrophia > Syntrophales > UBA2185 > UBA2185. The sequence goes on from CAZMBE010000001.1 coordinate 140,637, forward strand.
TAATAATGGATTTATTCACCACTGTAATACTGGGCATCGTCGAAGGCATCTCTGAGTTTCTGCCCATTTCATCAACAGGGCACATGATTCTTGCCTCCCACCTTATGGGTCTCACACACACCGACTTTCTGAAGAGCTTTGAGATTGCCATTCAGGTGGGAGCGATTGCTTCGGTAATTTTTTTGTACTGGCGGATGCTGGTGGTGGATATTGAAGTCATCAAGCGGATTATCGTGGCCTTTATCCCTACAGGTGTCCTGGGTTTAATTTTTTACAAGCCTGTCAAATATTATCTGCTTGGTTCAGAAACGGTAGTACTCTGGTCTCTCCTGCTTGGCGGTATCTTTCTTGTAGTGTTCGAATTGTGGTACAAAGAAAAGGAAGGTGCAACCAGTGAAATAAGAGATCTATCCTACAAATACGCGGTCATTATCGGTCTCTTTCAGTCCATTGCCATGATCCCGGGAGTATCCCGTTCGGCATCCACCATTGTCGGAGGGCTAATTCTTGGTATGAAAAGAAAAACCATCGTGGAATTTTCCTTCCTGCTGGCTGTTCCCACAATGCTCGCGGCCACGGTGTATGACCTCACTAAAACGGGCGCACAAATGTCACTGCCGCAAATGCAATACCTTGCCGTGGGATTCGTTACCGCCTTTATTGTTGCCCTTTTAAGCATCAAATTTCTTCTCCGCTTCATCCAGACACACACCTTTATCCCATTCGGCATCTACCGCATCGCATTTGTAATTGTATGGTTTCTACTTTTGAAAATCTGATCTGGCTTTCGTCCCGGGAAGTAAAGCCCGTGCATAAAGTTTCAATACCCTCTCCGGTCACCTGCGTGAAAGGGGCTTCCTCAACTGCCGGAATACGTACTTTTCAAAATTGTTAGCAGTTGTCACATTACTACTGACTTCAGTCTGTCACAAATCCAGTACATCAAAATGGTTGATAGAGGGTTCACGTAACACTATGTCGAGCACGGGATTCCTCTCAAACACCTTATTCATAAAGAACGGGTTACAGTCTCTTTATAATTGACATACACGCATTTACCCTATACGATTCTATACCATGCTAATCATTGATTCACATATCCATTACTCCATGATAGCCAGTTTCCGGGAAGCGGCCGAGGAGGAATCAGGATGTGATTATTCATTCAATGGCCTTCAGGAAGAATTGGCCCGCAATAATATCCACGCGGCTATCGGAATGGGACTTCAGGAAACCTCCCCTTTTGGATTTCCCGATTCGGCTTCTCCAAACCCCATGGGACTGGACATGTCTGACAGATGGCCCGAACAACTCTATTTCTGCCCTGGGATTAATCCTCACAACCTTTCAGATAACGCTCTTCGACGAATCGAAGAAACACTTCAACACCCCAGAACCGTGGGCATCAAGCTGTATCCCGGTTACTATCATTTTTCCGTCAACAATCCCGTCTATGGGCCGGTCTACGAACTCGCTGCTCTATACAAAATTCCCGTGGTTATTCATAGTGGTGATACCTTCTCCGAGCGAGGGCTCCTTAAATATTCACATCCCCTGGACATTGATGAACTGGCTGTGAATCACCGTGAAAACATTTATGTCGTTGCGCATATGGGAGACCCCTGGGTAAGGGAGACGGCAGAAATCGTGCGTAAAAATCCGAACGTGTATGCCGATATTTCCGGGCTTCTTGTTGGAGGCACGCGTTACTTTGAGGAAATGGGGCGTGAACCGCTGGTTCTGAATGAATTTCGCCATGCTCTCGAATATGCCGCACGCTGGGATAACATCCTCTTCGGCACTGATTGGCCACTGGCGCCCATGGATGCGTATCGTGAATTTGTAAAAAGACTCATCCCCGAAAAACATTTGGAACGTGTGTTAGGGAAAAATACATTGAATATATTTACCAGAATATCGAATAAATAAATTGATGGAATGAGGTTTCATATGGCCTGTCATGTATACTTCAGGATTCTCCTGTTGATGTTCCCTCTGGCGCTGCTTTTTTTCTCGACACCTGTATTCGCAGACTGGACGCCTCTCATTGAACGCCTTGTCACCGATAAATTTGATGAGCAGACAATTAAAAACCTCTTTGCCCAACCCGGGGTAAAATTTGATCCCGACATAATGTCCAGCAAACTGAGAGAGCTCATCCACAATCGTTCCAAAAGACCCGATGCCCTATATGCCCATAAGATAAGGACCGCATACGCCCGCTTCTTAACACAAGAAGCTATCGCAGAGGCTCATTCCTACGCGCAAAGGAATAGTGCGTCATTGGAGAAAATAGAGAAGGATTACTGCGTTTCCAAAGAGATTGTCGTAGCAATCATGCTTGTGGAAACGGACCTTGGTCAGAATCTTGGTACACGTGGCGCCTTCAATACCCTGGCGAGCATGGCGTTGAGTTCTGATCTGGAAATTATCCTCCCCCATCTTGCCCCCAATCTTGTAAGCGAGAAAAACGAAGCGTTCGCAAGGAAGCGCTGCCGCCAAAAAGCAGACTGGGCGTATACGGAACTCAAAGCCCTAATCACATACGCATCGGAAGTAGGTATCAACCCCCTCAGTATCCCCGGGTCACTCTATGGCGCAATCGGGCTCTGCCAGTTTATGCCCTCTCAGATCTCTACCTATGGTGTTGATGCAGATGAAGACGGACGAATCAACCTCTTTTCCAAACGAGACGCCCTTTATAGTGTGGCTAATTACCTGCGGGCGCATGGCTGGAAATGTGGCATGAGTTCGAAAAGGAAATCCAGGGTAATTCGTGCGTATAATAACAGCAAAATCTATGCGAATACCATCCTTGGTGTAGCCGAAAGGCTGAAGCGGAAGGGGTAGAATTGTTGCGTTAGGCTTAGAACCTATAGCTTTGGAGCTCTGTCCATTTGTTCGGCAGGATCTATGAAGGCACTATCGCTTTGCAAGAAGACTTTTATTACGTGATGCACCTCCGCCTACGGCTACTTTATCATTGACATATAGGAGGAACTTTCTTATGGTTCCTCAGTATGATAACTTTTCGACCACATGAAACGGAGGGTGAACCATGAAAAGAGTATTGATCGCTGTACTGGCAATTTTTGTTGCTCTTACTGTTTTTGGTTGCAGCAAGGGCAAGGAGGAAGGGAAAGCGGCACAGGAAAAAGCCGTGAAAGCGGCTGTGGCTAAGGAACTTTCGGCGACGATTGTGAGCACATCTGCGGGCAAGACTTCAACTATGAAGGTGTATATGAAACCGGATAAATTTCGGACTGATGTTGAAGCCGCGGGGTCGTCCACTATCGTGAGGAAGGATCTCAACAAAGTCTGGATGATAATGATACCGCAAAAAACCTTTATGGAAATGGAGGGGGTGAAGGACGACCAGATAAAGGCGGCAGAAGAAAAAGTAAAGGGAGAGGTGAGCAGGAAGGCAGTCGGCAGCGAAACCATCGATGGTCATCCCTCAACGAAATATGAAGTGACCGCCAAGGTTGACGACAAAACCATGCAGATGTATCAGTGGTGGGCGACGGATATAAACTTTCCTGTAAAGACGGCAGCAATTGATGGAAGCTGGGTCATGGAGTACAGGGATATAAAGCTTGGCAGCCAGCCGGACAGTCTTTTCGAAGTTCCCGCAGGATATAAAAAGATGACGATCCCTGGAATGCCGCCAGGTGTTGGCAGAAAATAATAGGCCTTGAGGTGAAAACCTGATGAAAAATTAAAGGGGTCACATCGACCCCTTTAATTTTATCTTTCACAGTTTATAGCACCTTGACGCAGGCATTCCCGGTATGGAATGCAATTGCACGGATTGGTCCTCAATCAATACGAGATAGTAATTGAATACCTGCCTTTGGTGAACTTCCTCATGGCCCGTTACACCCTCAGGGCATCAGGCACTTTTGACGGAACATCAACCGGTTTAATATATTTTGCAACAACAGAAGTGTTATGTATAACGTTCAATTTTCCAAACAGGAAGGAGAACTGTTTTTCAAGCTCCTCGCTGATGGCTTTTAACGCCTCTTGCGGTAGATGCCAAAGTTCTTTTTTGAAGGGACCGAAGCCTTTCTTCCTGGTCTTGTAGATAAACTGTTCCTCTGTATCCGTATCCTTCTTTTCGCCTATCAGGTCCTTTTTTATGTACTGATATATCTGATCTCTTAGTGCCGATGGCAGATGTGTGCTGTCATAAATTATATTCTGAAATCCTGTGGCGAGGTGGATTTCCGCAGTGCCGGTTTTCGGAAATCTATCAAAAGCCTCATTGGGAAGCGTAGAAGCCCCGTGTTGAACAGCGCCAGAAAGGCCAAATTCGGCTTTCGCCACGGCGGAGAGTTTTTCCAGGGTATCGAAGTCCAGCTTGACCTTCGCGATGCTTCCGTCAGGCAGGGGAACACCGCCATGGGTGGTCCCCGTCTGCACACTGATCTTGCTAATGCCTTTCATATCTGCGCCACCCTTTTTTAGATCTTCTAAATAACCGACCATAAAGGCACGCAATTCTTCCACGGTACTGTTTTTCCCCCCTACCTCTCCTATTTCTCCACCGATAGAAATCGTCATACCGGCCGGCTCAAGATCCCGGATCATGATACTCAGCTCCGCGGCGAGGCTGTAATTTGTTTTCTGCTGTTCCACCGTCGTTGGTTTTGATAAATCCACCAGGGTGGAAGTGTCAATGTCAATATTGTAAAACCCCGCCTCTATGGCCTCCCATATCAGGTCTTTTACTTTTTGAACCTCTTTATTCGGATCGGACGCGAACTTTTTCGCATTTACCTGGAAATGGTCACCCTGCAGGAAGAGAGGCCCTCTGAACCCGACTTTAATCGCCGCTGCCGTCACCGCGCTGGTGTACTCATCAGGACGCTGAAGGGTATAGTCAATTTCCGAACGGGCGATTTCAAAGATCACGGGGCCAACGTCGTCCTTCATGATGGCACGGAATACCGCCTGGGCAACATCATAGGTGAGAGCCCGGATATTGATGGCAGGCACGGTAAAGCCCGTTGCTTCTTTACGACCCATAGCCTCATAGAGGGGCTGAATGGATGTGGAAAAGATACCCAAAGCCTCCCCGGACCTGCGAATTAGCCACCTGGCTGCCTTCCTTGCCTCCTCTTGAGGACTGAATACAGCTGTAAAAATCAGGTCATCAATAAGAAAAATCTTGAGTTTTTCACTATCCAGAACCTTTACGCCACCGTCTGAAACTGTTAGAATCCCTGCCAACGCTTTTTTCAATTGATCCGTGCTCTCGTGTGTCGTCGCCATAGATTCGCCTCCCTGTTAGCCTGCGGTGAGAAATTCCTTCGCCTTTTCCACCTCAAAGCGGCTCCCGATATAGACCGGGCAACGCTGATTAAGGTTTTCCACGTTGATAGAGAGGATATCCTGCTTGCCGTCTGTTGCCAGACCACCGGCCTGTTCAATGATGAATGCCATGGGTTGAAGCTCAAACAGGAGCCGCAACTTACCCTTGGGACTTTTCTTGAGCGCCGGGTAGGTAAAAATCCCCCCTCGTTTAATCAGCACCTGGTTGAAATCCGGCACAAATCCTCCACTGTAACGGAGCTTGTAGCCTTCCTTCTCCAGATATTCTACAAATTTCATATGTCCCGGAGTCCATTCCGATCTCAATCCTCCAAGGCTGTAAATGTCCCCCCGTTCTTTTAATCGTATAGTATCCTCGGAAAGGACATACTCCCCTTCTCTGTTCAGCACAAATTCATGCGTTCCTTTGCCGGCAGCATAGACCATCGTTATCAGGGGACCATACATAATGTACATCGCGGCCACAAGCGTTCTTCTCCCCTCGGCCAGAATCGGCTCTTTATGAATGCCGATTATTGTTCCTATGGCCAGATTGGTATCCACTAAAGAAGAGCCGTCCAAAGGATCTGCCGTGATGAAATATTTTTCCTCCCCCCGGCCGATCCGCATTACGGCATCCTGTTCTTCCGAGGCATAATCCCGGACAAATCCAGAATCCTGGAGGTGGTTCTTGAGAATCTCGTCGGCGCTTCTATCCAGCGTCAGCTGCTCTTCACCGTAAATGTTTTTAAATCCTGCCAGTTTCCGATTTGATTCATGAATTTTGGCAGAGATATATTTTCCCATCACGGCAATCTGCCAGATGAGCCTGCGCAGTTCTATCTCTACGCCAGCCATCCACATATGCCGACGAAGATCGATAGCAAATTTTGTATAATCAGATATGCCTTCCGCCATAATAGCCCATCCTTATAATATTTTTACTTTTTGTAACAATAAATAATCATTTTGACAAGGATATTTTTGTTTCAGCCAACACATAATTGAAGATGAAACAAATTGTAACTGTCGCAGGGATGTGTTAGTAATTTAGCCTCTGCAAACTTTTCACCGGAATATTGTTGAGTAATATGTACCCCGGGTTAAACACCCAACTATTGAGTATTATTAAGTATTTTTGTAATTGGGAGATGCGCGGTGACAAGGAATCTTGAACTATTACGAGGAGATAGTGTGTAACCATGACCAGAGAAGAAGCAATGGAGTTGCTGAAACAGCACATCAAAAATGAAAGAATGCTGGGGCATTCTTACGCCACTGAAGCTGTCATGAGGGCACTGGCACGTAAGCTGGGGCAAAACGAGGAGAAATGGGCCATAGCGGGACTTCTCCATGATCTCGATCTGGAACTCGTAAACGCAGATTTATCAATCCATACAAGGGAAACAGAGAAGATTCTCCGCGAAAAAGGTGTCGAGGCTGAAATTATCGATGCAATTAAAATGCACAATGAAGATGCCTGGGGTACAAAGCGCAATTCCACATTCCATCATGCCCTTGCCGCAGGTGAAACCATTACCGGTATGATTGTTGCCACCGCCCTGGTCTACCCCGATAAAAAGCTCTCCAGTGTGAAAGGAAAATCCGTGGCTAAAAGAATGAAGGAAAAAGCCTTTGCGGCATCCGTAAACAGAGATACGATAATGGAATGTGAACGACTGGGGATTCCCTTACATGAATTCGCGGAGATTTGCCTTCAGGCGATGAAAGAAATCAGTGGTCAGTTGGAACTGTAATAGATCAATACTACGGGAGAACAGAATTATGGAAAAGTCATACAAAATCGCAGTGATTCCGGGAGACGGAACAGGGCCTGAAGTTATTGCGGAAGGGTTGAAGGTTCTCAAGACGGCATCGGCAGCGTTTGGTTTCACCCTCGATTTTACTCACTATGACCTGGGAGGTGAGCGATATAAGCGTTCTGGTGAGATATTGAGTGATGAAACTCTGGAAGAGTTGAAAAATTACCACGCAATCTATCTGGGCGCAATCGGCCACCCTGACGTGCAACCCGGTGTCCTGGAAAAGGGTATCCTGCTGAAGCTGCGGTTCAGCCTGGACCAGTATATAAACCTGAGACCCGTCATACTGTATCCCGGTGTGGATACTCCCTTGAAAGACAAGAAACCTGAAGACATAGATTTTGTCGTTGTGAGGGAAAACAGCGAAGGTCTCTACACCGGTGCGGGCGGATTTTTGAAAAGAGGCACGCCGGATGAAATCGCAATTCAGGAATCCATCAATACGCGAAAAGGAGTGGAACGATGCATACGCTTTGCATTCGAATACTGCCGTAAGCGAAACAAAGCAAAGAAGCTTACCCTGTGCGGCAAGACGAACGTCCTGACGTTTGCCTTCGATCTTTGGGAAAGAACTTTTTACGAAACAGCAAGGGAATATCCCGATATAAAAACCGACTATGCCCACGTCGACGCAACCTGCATGTGGATGGTAAAGAATCCTGAATGGTTCGATGTAATCGTGACAGATAATATGTTTGGCGACATCATCACAGATCTGGGAGCGATGATACAGGGAGGCATGGGAATCGCCGCGGGAGGCAATATAAATCCCCGGGGTGTTTCTATGTTCGAGCCTATCGGCGGTTCGGCGCCTAAATACACGGGACTCAACATCGTCAACCCCCTGGCAGCGATCATGGCCGGTCAGATGATGCTGGAGATATTAGGGGAAGCCGCCGCAGCAGCGGCCATAGAAAAAGCCGTCATGGATGTTGTTGAAAAAAAACTAAAAAGCCTCTCCGCGGGGCAGATGGGCTATTCAACACGCGAGACAGGCGATCTTGTGGCCGGTTTGATTTAGGCCTGTGAAACACGCCTTTCTCCCCGGCAAGGAATTTCGATATGCCAATCTATGAATTTGAATGCAGCAGATGCAAGACGGTTTACGAGCGGTTCATGAAAATCGACGAGCGATACGACGTCCTGGCGTGCCCATCATGCGGAACGACAGAGCCGAAGAAACTCGTTGCTGCCTTTCGGACCAATGCATGGTCGAATTTTCTCGACAAGATGGAAAGGAAGATCAGCCCTGAGAAATTTAAGTGAATTACCAC
>CAZMBE010000002.1:0-85418 GCA_964564625.1 uncultured Syntrophaceae bacterium
ACTGTTCCGACTTCACTTACGTCCAGTTTCTTCTCATAGTCTCTGATCTGTTTGGAGATGATTTCGCTTATTTCTTCTGCCCTGATTTTCTCCATGCTCTATATTTCCTCCCCTAAGAGATTCCTTATATTATACAGTTGCGTCTTTATACTTCCGTCATAGAGGGTGTCCCCTACACCGACGACAATGCCACCCAACAACGAAGCATCCTGTAAAATTGCCATTTCAACTTTTTTGCCGGTCAACTCTTCCATGCGTCTCTGAAGTTTTTCGGATAGTTCTGCAGATAATGGGAACGCTGTCTTGACATCCACCCTGATTTTTTTCAGGACATCGTCCATAAGTTTCCGATAACAACCTTCTATATCGGGAAGAATACCAATTCTTCGCTTATCGACCAGGAGTCTTAAAAAGTTTGCCGTCACATTCGATATATCAACCTTCTTCAAAAGTGAATTGACAACGGCGCTTTTTTCCGCCTGATCAAAGACAGGATTTATGAGTAATTCCTTGAGGTCTTTGCTCTCATTGATGATGGAAGAGAAAAGTGACAATTCATTGTAATACTTTTCGTAGTGTCCATCTTCTTTGGCTATTTCAAAGAATGCCCTGGCGTAACGCTTTGCAATATTGCTGCTGATCAATGTTTTTTCACCACCTTATCTAAATAGTCTTTTACCATGTGTTCGTGATGTTCCTGGGTTATATTTTTCTTCAGAAGTTCTTCTGCCATTTCCACGGATAGCTTGGCAGCCTCTGCCCTTAATTGATTTCTCGCCGCCTTGAATTCCTGTTCCATCCTCGTCTGCGCATCTTCTTTCATCTTCTCAGCTGCCTTTTTGGCGTCTTCAATTATCTTTTCTTTCTCTACCGTGCCCTGAGATTTTATCATTTCGAAGATATTGCTTATTTCCTCTGTTGCCTTATCCAGCTTTGCAGAGTATTCGCGGAATTTCTTCTCTGTTGCTTCTTTTTCAGCTACTTTTTCATCGATATTTGATTTGATATTTTGACGCCTTTCGAAGAAATACTCTTTGATTTTTTTTGCCGCAACCCAGTAGAGAAACCATACCAGGACAATAAAGTTAGCGACCCTCCAGGCAAAATCAATCAGCATCTCCTTGCTGGATCCTTCACCCCCGCCCGCAGCATACGCCATGGAAGCGGTAGTAATAACAGGCAGGATTGATAAAAGTATATAACGTGTAGTAATTCGTCTTAATAGGTGAGCGGAAAACCATTGCATCATTGGAGACTCCTTCCCAGCAATTTCTCGGCAATCTCAACAGATATCTTTTTGGACTGACTGGTCAGAATACTTCTGGCGTCAGCAACTTCCTTGTTCATCTCCGCATAGAACTTTTCCATCATCGCGGGAATTTCGCCTTTTGCAGCCTCGATGAAGCTTTTCGCCTGATCCGACCCTTCCTTCATGATTTCATGTTTTTTTTCTAACGCCTGCATCTTCGCCTGGCGAAGCTTTTCCTCGTATGCGGCCATTCTTTCTTCAACTGATTGATTAAGGCGTTTAATTTCCTCTTCGGTGTCCTGAAGTTTCTTCTTTCTCTTATCGATGATGCCCAAGATAGGCTTGTAGAGGAGGAGATTTAAAATGAACATCAGGATAATAAAATTAGCCATCTGAATCCACAATGTATAATCGATGCTGATCACTATTCTACCTCACATCAAATGTGTATTGAAGTTTAAAAAAACCGAGGGAATGAAAAGGCATCATCCTCGGCTCCTGAATCGTTTAACGTCTCTTCTTGTTCCAAAAAGTTTCTGATGATTCTTTTGTGATAAATGTTTTCTGAAATCTATCGATATGAACTCTGTACACGAGGAACCTCAAACGTCGCTGTGTAAAAAACGCGGTCTTCTAATCACAACTCTCAGCTAATGTCAAGTATTTTTTGGCGGAATATGGGTTTGCTTTATCATCTCTTAATCTAATACTTTGGATTTGCTATTAACTTTATAGTTTTCTGATTTGCTTCCTTCCATGTGGGAGGTTCCTTCGAAAACGGCCCCCTCTTTTATTATAAAGACAGCGGTTTTTACGTTCCCAAAGACTTTACCCGGCGGATAAATTTCAATCTTGTCTTTGACTTCTATCTGTCCGCGAACGTTCCCGCTTACCACAATGTTCGCGACATTAATATCCGCTTCGACTAGTGCTCCCTCGCCTACTACTAAAGTACCTCCTCCAAATATTTCGCCATGGAAATCACCATCAATCCGGACGACACCGCTGAATATTAATTTCCCATTGAATTCCGAACCTTTTCCGAGAAATGCCTTGACATCTTCTTCTTTTTTCTTGTGTAACATTGGTAAGCCCCCAATATTTTGTATCCTTAATATTACTATACGCGGTTCTTCTTCTGTTGAGTTGTAAAAAGAATTCGAGCATTCAATGTATGAACCGATTCCTTGACCCCATGGCTTTTTGTATCCTGAAGATGCCATCAACTTTTTCAGAGATGAATAATATACCGATTATGGGTGGAGAACAAATCTCCTCATGCTGACATTCAGCAATAATCCCATGGCTGCCATCATGACAACCATTGAAGAACCTCCGTAACTTAAAAAGGGTAACGGGATACCGACAACGGGCAGCATGCCCAGAACCATCCCTACATTGATAAACACCTCCCAGAAGATTAGCGCTGCTATTCCAAAGGATAAAAGCACTCCCAAAAAATCCCTCGACGTCAATGCAATTTTCAGGCACCACAATATCAATGATAGAAACATGATCATCAGAACAAGTCCTCCCATGAAGCCCCACTCCTCTGCAAAAACAGAAAACACGAAATCTGTTTGCTGTACCGGCAAAAATTTCAACTGAGTCTGGGTTCCTTTTAAAAACCCCTTGCCGAAGATACCTCCGGAGCCAACGGCGATGATGGACTGAATAATGTGATAACCTGCGCCAAGGGGGTCATCCTCCGGGTTGAAGAAGGTCATGATCCTTCCTTTTTGATAATCTTTCAGGAAAAACCAGGAGAAGGGAACCAGTATGAGAGCGCCGGTCACTACCATGATTAGAGATCTCCATTGTATGCCAATAAAAAGAACCATAGATACAGCAATGAACATCAGCATTAAGGACGTTCCCAGATCCGGCTGTTTCAGAATGAACAAAAAAGGGATCAGCACGATAAAAAAAGGCATTAGCAATTCTTTCAGGCTATAGCTTCTTTCTATCATGTGATCATCAAAATATTTTGCCAGCGCTATGATGATCGTCAATTTTACTAATTCCGAAGGTTGGAAGGAAAATCCCCATGCAGAAATCCATCGTTGAGATCCGTGGGTAGCATACCCGTAGAACGCAACTAATATGAGAAGCAGGATAGAGATCGCGTAGATTACATAGGCGAAGCGGCAAATGAATCGATAATCAATGCAAATAATTATGCCGATAATTATGAGACCGATGATAATCCATTGAGCCTGTTTAATATAAAGGGTTTCCTGCCTGAAGATTTCCAGGCTGCTACCTGCGCTGTATATATTCAAAATGCCGATAAAGCTGATGACCAGAATAAGTATAAGCAGGGTCCAATCAAAATTGAAGAATAAGCGGCGATCAAATTTCATCTATACATCCCCGCCTGTGCACGTTCATCTATGGCTACAAGTGGCTGAGTATTTTTATGCTTGATATTTTTATTTTCAAAGTAGGCGTCTACGATCTTCCTCGCAATAGGGGCGGCCGCGGACCCGCCGTGACCGGCATTTTCCGCAATGACGGCGATCGCTATTTCCGGATTCTTGCATGGCGCAAAGCATACAAAGAGGGCATGATCCCTGAATTTCGCAGAAGTTAAATTTCTTTTAGCTGTTTTGTCACTGGGCATACCGACAACCTGGGCAGTTCCCGTTTTACCGCACACATCTGCTTCCTTTCTCCTTAACGCGTGGCCTGTTCCTCCGTCTTCGTTTACTACGCCCCAGAGTGCACGGGTTAATATATCCATATCTTCCCTGCTGAGAGGTAACGTGCTTTTTGCCTCCGGCTCAAATGTCTTTAAAATCCGTCCGTCAGCCGTTTCGATCCGCTTGATGATCCTCGGCCGATAGACCGTGCCGCCGTTGGCAAGTGCAGCATATGCGTTCACAAGTTGAAGAGGCGTCACAAGATCATAACCTTGCCCGATGGAAATCGAAATAGTTTCTCCCAGTTGCCATGCTTCTTTAAACCTCGAGAGCTTCCATTCTTTCGTTGGGATGAGACCACTCTTTTCCCGGGGGAGATCTATCCCTGTTGCCTGACCAAACCCGAATGCACGGGCATATTCGGCTATGGTATCAACTCCGACTAACTTGCCAACGTTGTAGAAATAGACGTCACAGGATTCCACAAGAGCGCGATGAAGGCTGACCCGGCCGTGCCCGTGTTTCTGCCAGCACCTGTATGCTCTGTTGCCGAGTTCGAAAGACCCGTTACAGTTGAAGCTCGTATCCGGAGAGATTAGCCCTTCTCCCAGGGCAGCAGCTGCTACAATGAGCTTATATGTGGAACCGGGGGGATATTGACCGGAAATAGCTCGATTTCCTAATGGGTGAGAAGGATCAGTTGATAACTCTTCCCAGTCCTCGAAAGAAATGCCACCGTTGAACAGGTTTGGATCAAAAGAAGGGGTGCTGACCAAAGCAAGGACTGCCCCATTACGTGGATCTATGACAGCAGCCGCTCCGGCTTTATCTTTAAGGGCCTCCCATGCGACCTTCTGCAGATTTGCATCAATGGAAAGAACCACATTATAGCCGGATACAGGCTCGATTTTTCCAATAACCTTGATTTCTTTACCGAGTGCATTGACTTCGACCTGTTGGGCACCACTTTTTCCTTTCAGGTATTGGTCTAAATATTTTTCCAAACCGTCCTTGCCGATAATATCACCGACGCTAAGACCGCTGTTCGCCTCTTTTTTCAGTTCCTCCGGACTGACCTCACCGGTATAACCAATAATATGGGCGGTCATTTCTCCGGAAAGGTATTTTCTGATGGGAACTACCTCCACAGTTACCCCGGGCAGGTCCGGGGTATGGGTTTCAATAATAGATAGTTTCTCTATACTGATATTTTTATCGATTTTTACCGGGGGGAACCACCTTTTCTTTCCATAAGAAGGAATTTCCATAGTAAGTGCCATGGATCTTGCGGCCAGTAAATTTTTAAGTTTATATGCCACGTCATCAATATTTCTGGCACGATTGGGCTCAAATATAATGTCAAAGGAAGGCTGGTTGTCGACGAGGACCTGTCCGTTGGTATCCAGAATGAGCCCCCTCAATGGTTTAATTTTCCGCAGGCGTACACTATTATTTTCTGAACGCTGCCTTAGTTCGTCTCCCCGGACGATCTGAAGATGCCACATCCTTATGATCAGAAAAGATATCATGATAGAGACGACAACGAAAACTATCTTGAATCTTTTTCTGAATGCACCAGGATCATGTCCGTTCAGCTGTCCGTTTAGCTTCTCCACTCAAAAATTCCTCAATCCAATAGAAAGCTTTAAATAGTACAGGGCTAAGGCCACTTAGAATCAATGCCTGGGGGATATACATCATTATTTCGTGCGCAGATATGTCCACCCCATACAATAACGGGTGAAGCAATAGTATCACTGTGCCCTCGAACAACGCACATATCAAGGTAAAAATTATGATAAAGATTGGTTTACCCGGAGAAATCCTCGTTGATGCTACCATAGAAATTAGAAATACCAATACATACACGAGGGTATAAAGTCCTGAAATGGAACTGCTCAGGCAGTCACGTATAAAACCAAGGGTAAAGCTGAGTATCCCTCCTCGTACAATGCCAAATCGGAATCCGGCAAAAATAACAAGTATCAGAGACAGGTCCAATCCTATTGTTCCACATAATGCGATATCCGCGATCATCATCTGGAAAACAATCAGCAATAACGACAGGAAAGGTAATGAAATATAGAAGATCATTTCTTCTCAACCGTATCCGATTTAATAATCATCACTTCTTCAATCCGGGCAAAGTCAACAAACGGCGCAACTTCAATTTTCTGAAACAAGCCACTGTCGGTTTTATCGACATTCGTCACTGCACCGATGAGCAATCCCTTAGGGAAAACACCCGAAAGGCCCGAAGAAATGACAATGTTTCCCGGGTTGACAGTTTCTGTTTTGGCAATGTATTTGAGAGAACATCCCCGTGAAGAAGCGCCTTGAAGAATCCCCTGGATCCTACTTTCCTGAACCATAGAGTCAATATTACTGTTTACATCGATAAGGAGCAAAATTTTTGAAACATTGGGGGAGGCCTCCACGATCCTTCCCACAACCCCTTGGTCGGCGATGACCGGCAAATCGACCTTCATGCCATGAGATGTTCCTTTGTCAATTAATATTGTCTTGATTATAGATGTCTGGTCTCTACTTATGACCCTTGCGACAGTCGTAGGGTAATTAATTTTTTCCTTAAGTGCGAGAAGCTTCTGTAAACGAATTCCTTCGAGGTACCCTTCCCGGTAGTAAGCTATGTCCTGAGTCAAAGATGCATTTTCCTTTTTCAAGCGTCTGTTTTCGTCTTCCATCCCAACAAGAAATATGTACCGTTGCCATGCTTCATTAAGTCCTCTGAAAGACGAACTTATTATGTTTGCTAACGGAGCGGCAGTTTCCAGCACAAGCTTTCTAAAAAAACCAATACTGGTTGGCTGTTTTACGCTATAGGATACCATGACAATGGATATTATTACCAGCAGGCATGCTATTATAATCGGCTGATATTTTTTAGGAAATAACATTTTGGTGGGGTACTTCACTTTTCGAGAAGTTTGCGGGGTTTCACCTTCTGAAACAAATAACAGTACAAGACATTACATAAGATCTCTCTGGGGACATGTCCTCAATCCCCCTCGGAAAGATTACTCATTTAACATGCCTGTACCATATACCTTCGATACATTTTGAGACTTTTGGAATCTTTTCAAAGGTCTCAAATGACATTCCGAACAATGTAACACTATACCTGGATTGTTACCTCTTTGAGCACTTCTATATGATCCAGTGCCATGCCAGCGCCTCTGGCGACTACTGAAAGGGCATCTTCCGCAATGGTAATGGGCAGCCCGGTTTCCTCCCTTATGCGTATGTCAAGATTTGTCAAAAGGGCTCCTCCACCGGTGAGGACGATGCCTCTGTCGACAATATCTCCGGCTAATTCCGGTGGAGCATTATCCAGAGCGTCTTTAATGGCATCTATAATAATACTTATTGGTTCCATAATGGCTTCCCTAACCTCTTCGGAGTTGATTTCAACTATTTTGGGTATGCCAGAAATAAGGTTCCTTCCCTTGACATCGAGTTTCCGCAACTCTCCATCCGGGTACGCGCAGCCGATGGTCATTTTGATTATCTCTGCCGATCGTTCCCCTATGAGAAGGTTAAACTTTCTCTTCATATACTGGACTATTTCTTCATCCATTCTGTCACCGGCCACTCTCACTGATTTTGCGTACACAATGCCTGCCAGAGAGATCACGGCGACTTCAGTGGTTCCACCTCCGATATCCACCACCATGGAGCTAGTTGGTTCCATTACAGGCAATCCTGCGCCAATAGCTGCCGCCATAGGTTCTTCTATAAAATATATTTCTCTGGCGCCCGCTGATTCCACGGTCTCTTTTACTGCCCGTCTTTCCACCTGTGTGATGCCGGACGGTATTGATACAATAATTCTTGGGCGAACCAGGGCTCTGCGATTGTGAACACGGTGGATAAAATGCCGTAACATAGCTTCCGTAATGTCAAAATCTGCAATTACGCCTTCCCTCATGGGTCTGATCGCCACTATATTGCCAGGCGTGCGTCCAAGCATTTTTTTTGCTTCAAGGCCAACAGCAAGAACTTTTTTTGTGCCCCGGGCATCTTTATGAACCGCAACTACCGATGGTTCATTCAAAACAATTCCTTTACCCTTCATGTACACCAAGGTATTGGCCGTTCCGAGGTCTATGGCCAGATCATTGGAAAATTTTCCTAATACATAATCAAACAGCAAACCCGCTCCTCCTTTGCGTTATCGTTTCAATAATAATATTCTCAATTTTATCATGAAGTAACACTCTATACAGTATTTCAATTTCCTAAGCAATGACTTTTTGAAATCTTTGCGCATTCGCAAAGATTTCACATTCCATCGTGGAAAGTTTCTTAAATCGTTAACTATGAAGCGAGTTTGCAGGATGTTCCTTCTGCGTTGTGCCAAGATTTGAAAAAATTATTGCATTTTACCAGTGGCTATACTACAAATCTCCGTCTTAATTATATACGTGAGGAAATTTTATGCTCGACTTAATGAGAAAACATGCAAGAAACTGGCTTGTAAAAATTTTACTTGGGATGGTCATCATTGTTTTTATCTTTTATTTTGGTTCCACGAGTTGGAGACGGCAGGCTGAAGCTATTGCGATTATCGACGGTAAAACTATTCCTTATGTAGAATTTCAAAGGAAATACCAGGATATTGTTGATGCATACCGGCAGCGTTTAGGAGGAGCCCTCACGGATGATGTACTAAAGAACCTGAATATTAAACAGCAGGCGTATGACAGCATTATTAATCAGGCGATTATCATTCAAAAGGCGAAGGAACTCAATATAGAGGTTACAGAAGAGGAAGTTAAGGCGTCTATTCTTTCAAATCCTGCGTTTCAGAGGGCAGGTGTTTTTGATGAAAAGACATATCACCAGGTTCTGCGTCACATTAAGATGGCGCCCTCTGATTTTGAAGATGCTCAAAAAAATTTATTAACCTCGATAAAGCTGGAAGATATCCTGCAAAGCTCTGTGAAGGTTTCAGATAAAGAATTATTTGATTTGTATCGGTTTCAGAACGAAAAAATAAACATATACTATATTAGACTTTCGGCTCGTAATTATGAGGGAAAGATCACCCCCCGCCGGGCGGATCTGGAGACATACCTGAAAGACCATGAAAATGATTTCCGCGTTCCGGAACAGATCCAGATAAAGTATATTTCATTTTCAGGCCAGCATTTTGCTTCCTCTGTAAAAATATCAGATACAGATGTGATTGAATATTATAATCGTAATAAAGATAAATTTACAAAAAAAGGATCCAATGACATTCCTTTAAAAGATGTTAAAGATAAAATACTATCAGAATTGAAGCAGTCCCGTGGCATGAATCTCGCGGCTGATGAGGCAAAGAAAGCCCATGATACAATCTATCAGAAAGAAAATTTCGATGATTACGCGAGACAAAACGGATTAAGAATCAGCAGCTCTAATTATTTCAGTTCTCAAAATCTCCCTCAGGAATTTGGGCGTATTAAGGATTTTCCCAAAATTGTCTTTGGTCTGCAAGTGGATGAGATTAGTCCCGTTCTTTCCGATGAAAAAGCTTATTATGTTTTGAAACTCGTTGCGAAAAAACCCTCTCGCACTCCGGAGTTACATGAAATCGAGAAAGAAGTTGAACGCAGGTTTGTCGACGCAGAGTCTATTCGCCTTTGCAGAAAAGATGCGGAAACCATTCTTGACCGTCTTAAAAAAGGTGAGGCAATGCAAAAAATATCCCAGGAGAAAGGTGTGAAGATAGAAGAAACGGGATTTTTTCAACCAGGCTCCGCCGTTCCGAAATTAGGTTCTTCCAAGGAACTGACAGATGCCCTCTTCCAGATTTCGGAAAAAACCCCTTATCCGGACAATGTCTATAACATCAATGGCAATTTTGTAATCGTGAAATTCAAGGAAAGGGATAAAGTGGATACCAGGGATTTCGAGACAAAAAAGGTAACCATGAAAAATTTACTTTTGAGGATGAAGAAGAACGAATTGATGAATTCATGGCTGGAAAGTAATAAGGAAGCCATGAAAAATGATGGAAGATTGAAATATATAAAAGATCTTAAAGATATCTAAAGAGCTGTTCCATGACGACGCTAAACCGCGGTCATGGTGGTCATCATTCCATATATTGTGACCCTATCCCTCACCTGATTAAGCTTGGGGAAATCGTTTCTGTTTCATGGCCGCACTTCTGTTGCGCTTTTCGAAACCGGTGCGGGGCTTATATTTTTCACTGCAGGTAGAAGCAGGGAAGGAATTATAACAACTTTGTCCTCTCCATACGCCGTCCCTGATTTGTTCTTGGCAACTATCCGATAATGGTAGGTACTCTTCGGCGTGAATTTGTCGCGTATATCCGCTGAGACATTGACGTTGCTCGTGCCGTTGCCCACCGACTCGGGGGATGTGGGTATCATCTTTCCATAAGAAGAGGTTGGACCATACTCAAAATAATACGTTGTGTCTAATCCGTTGGGATTGACTGTGCCGTTGATAGTGATATCGGCGGAAGTCGCCTTCGTGGCCGTGCCCGTTGTCACCGTAGGTTTAGAAGCGGGAGTCACCTTTGTGGCCGTGCCTGTTGTCACCGTGGGTTTATAAGTAGGGGTAACCTTTGTGGCCGTGCCCGTTATCACCGTGGGTTTAAAAGCGGGGGCAACCTTTGTGGCCGTGCCCGATATCACCGTGGGTTTGGCAAAAGGCGTTGTAAAGGTCTTGTTTCTCCCATAGATAACCCCAGCACTGCTTGATGCTGCGAGACGGAAATGATATGTGGTATTGGGAGTCAGCCCTGACGATAAGTTAAGTGAGACAGAATGAACATTTACAGTGTCGGCATCTTTGTAGCTCTTTGTCTGTTTTCCGTAAGCGGGTGTAAGACCGTAATCAAACCACCACGTAATTGATAAACCGTTTGGATGTATTGTTCCTTGTAAAGTGGCAGAATCCCACGTTACATTCGTGGCTGAGCCTGTGGTAACATCCTGGGGGGAGAAAGGGGTCGTAAACGTTTTATCCGCTCCATAGACGGGGGGGCCCTTGATGCTCGATGTCATGAGCCTATAATGATACGTAGTATTGGGAGTCAGTCCGATTATTGTCTCAGAGACGCTCATATTGCTCGTGCCAATGATTCCTGTCTGGCCCGTTGAGACTTTTCCATACGAAGTGGTTGGACCATACTGGAACCAATAGGAAACCGGAGAGCCTCTGGGATTGATTTTTCCTTCTAAAGCTGCTGAATTTTTGGTTATGTTATACGCTTGGCCTGTTGTCGCGATCGGGAGAACAAAAGGAAGGGTCTTAAAACTCATTTCCGGCCCATACACCGTTCCACCGACATTTTGTGCAACGATCCGGAACCCATAGATGGAATTGGGATTTAACCCTATTACATTGACCGAGGCATTCCAGTTTTGGATGATAGGTTCTTCAGCGGTACTAATTTTCTGCCATGGAGAAAAAGATTTTCTGTATTCAAAATACCATACGGTTGGCAAACCGTTGGGCACGATTGTTCCATTCAGGGTGGCGGAATTTGAAGTTATATTCGTAGCCCGAATTGTAGCGGCACCCGGGGATAGTAATGTTGTGAACGTTTTGTTTCCGCCGCTGGTCTGCCCTCGGCTCTCCACACCACTAATCCGGTAATTATAGTCGGCAAGAAGTGTGTAATGATACGTAGTACCCGGCTTCAATCCGCTTACCGTGGCTGATACCTTTACAGGTGTATTGCCGCTTTCCGCTGATTTACTGTAAGTTTTGTGTGCAGAAGGATTATCATTCGGGCCCCACTGGAAATAGTAGGAAACATTCGTTTCGTTAGGATTGATTGTCCCGCTTAAGGTTGCCGTTTGATTGGCTATATTCGTGGCATCGTCCGTGGTCACAATTGGTGAAAGGGCAGGGGTCGTGAACGACATTTGCGGTCCGGAAACAGTCCCCCCTAAGCTGGAGGCTTCGATTCGGTAATAATAGGTTGTACCGGGCTGCAAGGTGCTTACGCTGGCTGAGACACTCAAAGGGTTTGTGCCGCTTCCTACATCCTGCCTTCTTGTGTTCACTCCATCCGACCCGGGGCCGTAGTAAAAACATACGGACGTCTTCATCCCGTTAGGGTTGACTGTCCCGATCAGCGTAGCAGAAGAAAACGTGACATTTGTGGCGGCGTCGGTTGTAACGGTTGGCGGAACATGGGTGGTAAAGGTTCTATCTTCTCCATACACCTGACCTTGGCTGCTCCATACTGTAAGCCGGTAGTGATAGGTAGTGTTTGGGTTTAAATTAGTGATCTCATCAGAAACATCAACTTCCTGACGCTCCGCGCTTGTCCCGGCACGCTGATTTCTTGTCTGATTTTCGTAGGAAGTTGTTGTGCCCCATTGAAACGCATAAAAAGTATCGTTTGAAGGGTTATTGGAATACACTGTTCCTTTCAGGATGGCAGAAGAGGAGGTCACATTCGAAACCTGGTGTGTTCTAGCAATCGGTGTGACGTCATCGGACCATGCATTCCCGACAATCACGCACAGTAAGAAAATAAGAACGATGGCGTCCTGGGTAAACATTCTCTTTCGCGCGTCGTTAATTCCTGTTTTCATTTTTTCCTCATGTACCATTCTGTATCATAAGTCTTATGGTTAAATAGACCTCTCATAACCTGAAGGGTGAAATTTGATAGAGACGATGAAAGCGTTCTTTTTCAAACAAGACTCCTGTGGAAGTTGCAAGGATCCTTTTTTTAAGAGAATAATCATGAAATAAACCATATCCAACAACGTGTAGAATAATTGAGAAGGTAATGAAGGTCAAGGGGAAAATTAAGGAGTTACCCGGATTGTGGAACGTTGATTTTTTATCAGCCAGGTAACGCCAAGATTAGAAAACCGGCGGACTTTCCCGAATCCAATCTTTTCCTCCCAATATCCTTGCAACCAGCATGCTGGCAACATTATCACCGACGGCATTCACCATGGTGGCGGGAGGATCAACGAGGGTACCGATCATCGTAATAATCGGGAAGGCCTCCAGGGGAAATCCATAAAGGGAAATAATCAATATCTCTCCGATAACGCCACCGCCGGGAACCCCGCTCACCACGGAACCGCACAGGATGGCGATGCCGATAGCCGTCAGGACGGTCTGGGTTCCTGAGAAATCCATATGGTATAACCCGAAAAGAATGGCTATTTTCAGAATGGCGGCGAGGCAGGAACCTTCCATGTGAATGGTTGCGCCGATGGGGATCACAACCTCGCTGATGTCCCTGGGAATGCCCGTCTTGTTTGCCGCCTCAAGATTTAGCGGGATAGTTGCGACACTGCTCGCCGTGGCCAGGGCCGTAAGAGACGGAGGTATGATGTTTTTCCAGAACATTCTCACACCGATCCCCCCCGCGGCAAGATACGTATAAAAGGTAAAGGCGAGGAAGAAATAGAGAATGGTAATGGGATAGTAGAGTATCATCGCCCGGAGGTAAGAACCCAGGAGTTCCGAACCATACACACCGACAAAATACGCAAAGTATGCGCACAAGCCGATGGGAGCATAGAACATGATATAGTGCATAACCTTCATCATCACCTCGTTCGCGGAGGCGAGAAATGTGGAGAAGTACCTTCCTTTTTCCCTGACAGAAGAGGTAGCAATACCGATGATAATGGAGAATATGATCAGGGCGAGCATGTTTTTCTTCGACAGGATGTCTGAAAAATCAGGTGCCGCAAAAGCCTGTACAATTTGTTCGGATGTTTTGAACTGCTCTATGGTGGCAGGGGTGCTTAAATCCAGCCTGATGCCTGCCGCAGGTGGATAACATTGAACAGCAATAGCCATGATCGTCGAGGCAACCAAACCCATGAGGATGAACACGCATAGCATGGCGGAAAGAATCTTGCTCAGACGACTCATATTGGACATGCCGGCAATAGCCGACGTGATTGAAAAAAAGACGAGGGGGACGATGGCGGTAAAGATGAGGTTGAGAAAAACATCCCCGAAGGGTTTGAAGAGAACAGCTTCTTTTTTCAGGACAATACCCAAGATGGAGCCGATACCGATGGAGATGATCAGCAGCAGCGAAAAGCCGTAAGACTTAAAAAATGTGGATTCCTTGATGTTCATAGAGGTGAATTCTGCGTCTCCTAATGCCTTGCACTATATTTTCTTCTCAGGGATTCCCCTGATAGATGAGGGATAGGGGAGGGGGCTTCACGGGTGTCAATCAATGACAAAATCAAAATAGGTTTTCCGAAAAGGCTCGCTCCGTAAAGAAAAGTGCCACCACTCTTTTTTGTAGTTTTTAAAGCCGTATTTTTCCATTATTGATTTCAGCAATACACGATTGAGTCTCTGTTTTTCTCCGATAGTTTTATTTGCTGTATGGGAAAGTGTGTGGAAGCAGTCAAAACCTGTTCCCATATCGAGACTATTGTCCTGGAAGCGTTTCTCCGCCGGGAGATAGCATTCATTAAGAGGATCGCCCGGTGTGTATGAAGCCTGCTCGGGAGCAGGGAGAGGCACAATGGTTACATCAACACTGCTGCCCCTGCTGTGACCGGATCGTGTGTCTATGTAAACTTTGCGGAAAAGATCTCGCTTTCTTATCGTAGGATAGAATTCCTTTTTGGTTTTTACGTCATTGATGTCTCTTGCCCATCTTACAAAATGATCGACGGCGCGCTGCGGGCGATAGCAATCATACATCTTGAGTGATAAGGATTGCGCTTCAAGCTCTTTTTGAACCTCGGCCAGTGCTGCCGCCGCTTTCTGCGTGAGAAGGCATTTTGGTGCGTTATAGCCGTCGACCCGCTTTCCAATAAAGTTGTGCGGACCGTAGTAACGGATATCAAGAAGAATGGAAGGGATTTTCTCTTTCACATCCACAAAGCAGTCGGGCATTCTGCTTTCAGCGTGGCAATCAATAGGCAACAGGAAATTGCTGATGAATAGCGCGAGGAATAATGACAGTATGGCGAGGGACTTTTGTTTCATCTTTCTATACTATTAATCGTTGCATTCATTCCCATGAAAACCAGGGGTCTTGCTGCGGGATTCAGCCAGTGGAGTATCCGGATAAGGTCGTCTTCCGAAAGAGCGACACAACCTTCCGTGGGCATTCCCTTTCCTCTCCAGAGATGAAAAAAGATGGCGCTCCCGCATCCTTTCACAACGGGATGCGTGTTATATTCAACGACAATCCCATATTTGTATAAAACGTCGTCCCGTTTCATCACTTCAAACGAAGAGGCTCTCGTTGATCCCCTCTTCACTAATCGGTTGTAGTCAGCGGCGTTCACGTCATCCACCCAGAGGTCATCAACGGTAACCTGCCGGTACGGCATCAACGTCGGGAAAGAGGGCTCATAGCCAAAAACTGTTCCGAGAGGAAATATTCCCGAAGGCGTCCTGCCGTCTCCCTCCCTTTTTTCCCCTGGCGCCGCGAAACCGTTCCTCCCGATTACACCTTCCATGGGAATAAAGGGACTCTTCCAGTGGCCGTTTCTCCGTTCCAGGGCAATGACCTGAACTGAAACGGAAGGAGGTTGCGCATTCCGGACGAGGATAATCTGGGAGGAGTGGCCAATATGCTTTTTAAAAGAGGCGGGAAAGCCGCTTTCTCGAGAGGGCCTGGATTCTCGCGGAATCGCCTTGTTGTGGCAATGACTGCATGACGAAAAAAGAAAAAGGGAAGAGAGAAGCATAAGTGAGACCAGAATGTAATTGCTGTTGTACATGGTAACACCCTCGTCTTTAAGCTGAGACTTCAGATTGATATTTTGCGCAGTAAGGGTTCGAGGGGTCGAGGATTCAAGGATTCGAGAGCAGTGACAACAATATTTCCTTTATCACTTGACCCCTTGAATCCTTGAACCCTGAAACCATCGGCTTTAGCCGATGGGTGTTCACTTTGTTTTTTCTTCTGGAGCCTCAGGCGTCGCAGGGGTTGCAGGAGCTGCAGGAGATTCCGGAGCTTTATCTTTTTCAGGAGGAAGAACGGCTTTTTCTTCCGGCTTCGGTGTCTCCATGGCAAAATTTTTGACCTTTTCTTCCTGAGCCTTTATCTTTTCGGTTATATCCTGTATCTGCCGTTTGGTGGCGTCCTTGTTCGCATTGATCTTAATCCGATCGCTCTGCAGTTCGTTTTTCTTCAGTTTCAGGCTGGTAAGCGCCTTGATATTATCTTCCTTCTTGCCCAGACCGGGAGTTGCATCGATGGCTTCCATTTTTATGATGTCGTAATCGAGACTAACCTCCTTGAGATCAGTATTCACCAGATCTTCATCATAATCGACTAACTTTCGCTCTTTTGCCGCGAGCTCACTCTTCATCTGTGCCAGTTTCAATTTCTCTTCCCCTAGCTTGACCGCGAACTCCGCCTTGGGGAATCCACCCCGCTTATCGTCAGGTACCTTCGCGACAAGAGCCGGATCGACGTTAGAGGTTATCGACGTTACTTTTGTAGTTATCGAAGTCCTGAGTTCGTCCATTGTAGCACATCCTGCACATGCAATCGTTACCACGAGCAAAAAGGTAATCCATGTCTTTTTCATCGCCTGTCCTCCCTTGTCATTATAAGTTTACAGAACTGCTGTCTTCAAGAACTCACTTTGGTGCTGGGAAAGTGTAGGGAAAAGTACATTTTGTGTCAAGAAAAAATGACCACTCATAACGAGGCGCACAAAAAGTCTTATGCCATCTATTCTTCTTGATTATGGGGAAATACTGCATCATGCATTCTTTTCTTTTGACTCAAGAGTTCTTTTTTACTATACGTTTCATCATTATAAATGATGAAGTTATTCATACCAACAGGCTTGGATAGTGTATGAAAGAGACGCTCGGGCAATATTTAAGAAGGAAGAGGGAAGCACACCTTATTTCTATACAGGAGCTTTCTCATTCCACAGGCATAAGTGTTGCTATGATCAATGCCCTGGAAGAGGATAAATTTCACTTGATGCCGCGTCCGGAAGTGACTGCAAAATGTCTTAAGAAGTATGCCGCATATGTGAGATTGGATAAGAAAGATATCTTGAATCGTTATAAGACACAATGTGAGCTTCATCAACATAAAGAACATTGTTTCCCCCAGTTGTCTGTCTTTTCCGAAGGCGGAAAATCTTCTCCACAAAGAAGAGGAATGGAATGTCTTTCCAGGAAACAAATTATCGAAGGCGTTTTTTGGATAGGGATTGCCGTATGGGCTCTCATAATTATTTATCTGTATGTCCACGTGATGTCATTACAAAAGACGGGGATGCTTGAAATGCAGGAAATAATAACATCCAAGGAAGTCGCGCAGGAAGATTCTCGTCAAAGTAATGCCCCCATGCCCTCTGCCGTTTCCGACAAAATTGGGAATTCACCGGAACATTTTTCACACGATTCCGCCCGGAGTGGAGTTGCTGTTCCATTAGAACGCAGTGCAGGGATGCAAGAATTTAGCTCTCAGGCTTTCAGCGCTCAATATGCACAAGGACAGGCAAAGGTAATCGGAAACCGGAAGAGTAAGCTATACCACGCGCCTGGAATGAAATATTACCATAAAGTAAAACCACAGAATCGGGTTATATTTACCTCGGAGGCACACGCGGTCAAGGCTGGTTACCGTAAGGCTCCGGAGTAGATTATTTAATCTCTGTAAATTTGCCGTCCTTCCATTCTCCTACATATTTTTCACCAGTCGGAAGTGTCAGCGTCCCCTGGCCATGATAATTGTCGTGCTTAAACTGACCGACATATGTGGATCCGTTCGCAAATGTCACAGTACCCTGTCCATGTTTCTTCCCATTTTTAAAATGTCCAACATATTGCCCATCAGGACGGGTCATTGTTCCCTGTCCATTAGGAAGACCATTCTCAAACTGCCCCACGTATTCCCCGCCGTCAGGGTAGGTTATGGTTCCCTGTCCGTCGAACAATCCATTCTTCCAGTGACCGACATAGGTTTTACCGTCAGGATATTTTGCAGATCCATGACCTTCCAAGATACCGTCCTTAAATTGACCGGTGTATTTTCTTTTATCAGGAAAGGTTAGTATTCCCTGTCCGCTCATTTTATCATCTTTAAATTGCCCTTCGTATATTCTACCGTCGGAAAATTTTATCATGCCATTCCCGTTTATTAAATCGTCCTGCCATTCACAGATATGTTCAGTGCCATCGGGCATCGTTAAAATCCCCCGCCCGTTCTTCCTGCCGTCCTTGAACTGTCCCACGTATTTTTTCCCACTGGGTTCGGTCAGGGTTCCTTCTCCATTGTATGCATCATTTTTAAATTGACCGCTATACGAGCTGCCATCCTGGAGGGTCATGACCCCTCGCCCTTCTTTTTTGTTATCCTTCCATGCGCCGAAATAATGTGTGCCGTCATTGCCGGACATGGTTCCCTGACCGTTGAATAGGTTATTTTTAAACTGACCTACAAACGTTCTGCCGTCAGGAAACGCCATCGTTCCTTCGCCGCTGAAATCACCATTCTTAAATTGACCTATGTATTTGGTGTGATCAGGAAGGGTCATTGTCCCATGGCCGTTAGGTTCGCCATCTTTCCATTCACCCGTGTAGGTTTTACCAGTGGAAAAGACCATAGACCCCTGCCCACTGAAATTGCCGTTCTGAAATTGACCGGAATATTGTGCACCATCAGGAAAGGTCATAGTTCCCTGGCCCTCCATTTTATTATTCTTCCATTCTCCTGTATAACGAAGGCCTCCAGGGTAACTTAGAGTACCCTGTCCATTCCACTTGCCGTCTTTCCATTCCCCCTCATAATTCATACCACCCGAGTAGGTCATCGATCCCTGGCCATCCAGCACAAGTTCCTTATCCAGGCTTATTTTTTTTGCGGGTTTTTTTCGGAAGAGTTTTTCAAAATACTTGTTCAAAGAAGGGAACATCTTGTTACCTCACTTTAGCGAGACAGTTAAAGATACCTCTCAGACAATACGCCATCCGCATAATGTGTGATGACGGATCGTTGGCAGGGACTCACTTTTCTGTTCGGGCAGTCTATGGAAAAGCGGAACCCGTGTCAAGAAAAAATGGCTGACATGGCAATTCCTGTATCAGGCGTATATGAGGGCTCAATGAGTGAATTTAACGCATGTAAAAGAAGAAACTTCATGCAAACAGTGGCACATGGGTAAATTTCGTCACATCCACCAGTCCCCTGTCTGTGATCTTCAGTTCCGGGATGACGGGGAGTGCCAGAAAGGATAACGCCATAAAGGGTTCTTGAAGGCGGCAGCCTAATCTCCGTGCGGCATTTCTCATTTTCTCCCACCCTTGCGCCACGTCATTAAGAGGCTGATCGGACATGAGCCCTGCAATCGGGAGTGGCAGGGTTGCCAGAACCTCTCCATCCTTCACAGCGGCAAGCCCCCCACCCATTGTTTCCACCACCTTTACCGCTTCAAAGATATCTTCGTCATTGCATCCCACCGCTATGATGTTGTGGGAATCATGTGCAACCGATGAGGCGAATGCACCCTGATGTAAACCGAATCCCTGAACCATACCGAGTCCGATGTTTCCTGTTCCATGGTGGCGTTCCACAACGGTGATTTTGATTACATCCTGCTGGATATCTGATTCTACAAGACCACTCTTGCCGGTTGCCTTAATTACCATGCTTTTTGTAATAAGCTGGTCAGGGATCACGCCGATGACACGGATATACTCATCTTCCCGCGGTATCACGAATGAATCCGGGCTGAAGGGTTTAATGTTCATGCGAGACATATGATCCATTGGAGATGATCTTCGGACTTCGGAGGTTAGGCTACCGTTATCGAAAACAATGCGGCCATTTTTTATCACGGTTTTTACCTTGACGGGCTGGAGGGATGACAATATTACAATATCAGCCTGATAACCGGGTGCCACGGCACCAAGATATTTAAGACCAAAATAACGGGCCGTGTTGAGCGTAATCATAGATATGGCGAGAATTGGATCAATACCTTCACTGGTGACGATGTCAAGCAAATGGTTCAAATGACCCCTGCGCACGAGATCATGGGGGTGGAGGTCATCGGTTACCAGTGAACATTGTCCCGCTGTAGCCGGTGAGATAAGGGGAAGAAGAGTCCGTAAATTTTTTGCGAGGGTTCCTTCCCTGAGCATGAGATGCATGCCCAGTCTCAATTTTTCCCGCGCCTCCTCGATTTTTGTGCACTCATGATCGGAACGAAGCCCGGCGGCAATGTAGGCGTTAAGGCCTTTCCCTGTCAGGAGCGGGGCGTGACCATCCTTTATCGTATCGCCGAATGCAACAAGCTTTTCCAGAACCTCGCTGGCGTTTCCGATGACTCCGGGGTAATTCATCATTTCCGCCAGGCCCAGGACACGGGGTTCATCTCTTAAGGTCATCAGGTCCTTGCAGGATAGCGCCACTCCCGATGTCTCCAGAGGCGTTGCGGGGACGCATGAGGGAAGCATAATATAAAAGTCGACAGGGAGACCCTTGCTATTCTCAATAATATAACGGATGCCGTTTATTCCTGATACATTGGCAATTTCGTGCGGGTCAGTGATAATGGCGGTGGTTCCGTGAGAGAGAACGGCCTTCGCAAGTTCAACAGGAGAGAGCATGGTGCTTTCCACATGGCAATGGCCGTCGATAAAGCCCGGGCATAGGTACTGTCCTTTTGCGTCGATGATCCGAGGCCCTTCGTAGTCGCCAATCCCAACAATGACACCATCATGGGTGGCCACGTCCTGCTCAAGGACCTCGCGGGAAAATATGTTGATTACCTTGCCGCCCTTTACAATCAGGTCAGGCGCGATTTCCCCCTGAGACGCCCGGATGTGATTTTTCAGACGTTCAATCATGGTACCCTCATCTCACTTTTGGCAGATACTCCATGAAGAAGCGGTAGAATGCCGCAATCACCAGCGCGTGTGAGATGACGCCCTCCCTGATGAGACGGGGGATGTCGGAAAGAGGCGTGAGGACCACTTCGATATCCTCCCGTTCATCCTGATTCCGATGTCCCGTGGAGAACACATTCCTGGCCAGGAATGTGTAACAGAGATTGTTCTGAATGGCCGGGTTAGGATGTACGAAGCCCAGCGGAATCAGCGTTTCTTCCCGGTAGCCCGTCTCTTCCCACAATTCGCGGCTGGCTGCCCCGGAAGGTGTGTCGGATGGGTCGACGAGACCGCCGGGAATCTCCAGAGCTATGTCCCTGATGCCGAGGCGGTACTGGCGGATCAGCACAACTTCGTTCTCTGGAGTGAGAGGTATGACATTGACCCAGGAGGGAGACTCCAGAACATAAAAATCATATGTATTGTTCGTGCGCGGCGAACACGCGCGATCATGCCGCAGGTTGAAAACCCGGTAAGATTGATCAACGTGACTTGAAATAATCGTCCATGGTTTGAGAAGCATAAAAACCTCGATAATAATGATTTGCAATGTGAGGTTATATATCATGCTGGTTGGTAAAAATGAAGAAAAACGATGGTGCCGAGCGTATTAGAGAAATTCTTTACAAATCCTGTTTTTTAATGCTAACTATCTCGACAATCATTTATGCATACGGTCAAACGAAAGGGAGGCGAACATGAGTTTTATAAAAGTAAGATTCGCAAAAGAGATCGGGTATATTGACGCCGAGTTTCGAAGGAGTTTTGATGAAATGTTCCGTCTGCTTCATTCAACGTTCACCGTTTTTCATACTATATGGAGTCCTCAGGTGGATATCTATGAATCTCCCGATGAAATCATAATCCTGGCGGATATCGCGGGAGTTCATAAGGAGGGTCTCTATGTGGAGATTGATCATAGGCTGCTGAGAATTTATGGGAAACGGGAAAAACCGATCACAGGCAACACGAGATTTCATCGTGCCGAAATCACGTACGGGTATTTTGAAAGAAAACTTGCCCTCCCTTTTCCCATTGATATCGATTCAGTAAGTGCATCGTATTCCGATGGTCTTCTGCAAATCTGTATCGCGAAATTGCCTTTGGAAAAAGTTCATAAGATACCTGTTCAAGAAGACTGACAGTGTTTATATTAATACTGAAGTTCGCATGATTCGACCAGGAAAGCAGTATTGGAGGTATACATGACAGATCAGAAATCACCCGCGGAATTAAAGGTCCTGACGATACCGGATATTTTACCTGTGATGCCCTTATTTAATGTTGTTGTATTTCCAAACATGGTGTTTCCCATCGAGGTTTTCGGTGAGCAGTCTATATCTCTCGTGGACGAGGCCATGGCCGGAGATCGTATTATAGGCCTTGTCATGTCCAGGAAGTCGCCGTTAGAGCTTAAGAACCAGCGTGAGGATTTTCATGAGATTGGAACGGCTTCCGTAATTCTCAGGATGGCGAAAACAGGGGATAATGGGGCGAGTCTTCTTGTACAGGGTATCAGCAGATTCAAGATTGATGAATTTGTCGAAGGGAAGTCATATCCCCGGGCCAAGGTGGAAGTCATCGAGGACGCAGTAGAAAAGGATATTGAGGTTGAGGCCCTCATGGCGAACCTTACCGGTCTTTTTGAAAAGATGGTCAAACTCTCTCCTGTGCTGCCGCAGGAGTTCGGCGCCATGGCGAAGTCCATCACTTCTCCAGGTATTCTGGCCGACGTAATAGCGTCCATCATGAACGCGGCGGCGGAAGAGAAACAGAAGATTCTGGAGATACTCGGTGTAAAAGAGCGCCTGAAGGAAGTTACGCGGCTCATAAGTCACCAGCTTGAAATTCTCGAACTGGGCAATAAAATACAGTCCCAGGTAAAAGAGGATATCGACAAAAGTCAGCGGGAATACTATCTCCGGCAGCAACTCAAGGCGATAAAACAGGAACTGGGTGAAACGGATGAACCCAAAGTTGAGATAGAGGAATACCGTGCGAAGATTGAGAAGAAAAATCTTCCCGAAGAAGCAAAAAAGGAAGCCCAGCGCGAGTTGGAGCGCCTGTCCCGCATGCATCCTTCTTCCGCCGAGTATACCGTGTCACTGACCTACCTGGACTGGATGACCGCGCTTCCCTGGCATGAAAGCACAGAAGACAACATGGATATCAAGAAGGCGCGGGCTATTCTGGATGATGAGCATTACGGCCTGGATAAGGCAAAAAAGCGCATTATTGAGTATCTTGCAGTGCGCAAACTCAAGCCTGATTCGAAAGGCCCGATTCTCTGTTTTGCGGGGCCTCCCGGAACAGGGAAAACCTCCCTGGCCCTTTCCATTGCCCACGCCCTCGGCCGAAAATTCGTGCGTATCGCGCTGGGGGGTGTGCGGGACGAGGCGGAGATCCGCGGGCATCGCCGCACGTACGTTGGAGCACTGCCGGGCCGAATTATCCAGGGCATCAGGCGGGCTGAATCAAATAATCCCGTGTTTGTCCTTGACGAGATAGACAAAGTCGGCAGCGATTTCCGCGGAGATCCATCATCGGCACTCCTTGAAGTGCTTGATCCGGAGCAGAATTATTCCTTCATGGACCATTACTTGGATGTCCCGTTTGATCTCTCCCATGTCATGTTCATTACCACCGCAAATATGCTGGATACGATCCCTCCGGCGCTTCGGGACAGGATGGAAGTTATTGAACTTCTAGGCTACACGCAGGACGACAAGGTTAATATTGCCGAACGTTACCTCATTCCCCGGCAAAGAGAGGCCAATGGTCTCGCTCCGGAGCAGGTAGCCTTTACGAAAGGCGCCATAAATCTTATCATTTCAGGCTATACGCGGGAGGCCGGATTGAGAAACCTTGAACGGGAAATCGGTACGATATGCCGTGGTGTCGCAAGCATGGTGGCTGAGGGGCAGGTAAAAAACGCGTCCATCACGGTAAAAGATGTGCACAGGTATCTGGGACCCGTCCGCATAATCTCCGAGGTCAGCGCGAGGACTTCCAAACCGGGTGTCGCGACAGGCCTCGCGTGGACGCCGACGGGCGGTGATATTCTCTTTGTCGAAGCAACGGCCATGAAGGGGAAAAAAGGTCTCACCCTCACGGGGCAGCTGGGCGATGTAATGAAGGAATCGGCGACGGCCGCCTTGAGTTTCATCCGCGCCAATGCAGGCGATATGGGTATCGCAAACGATTTTTTTGAAGAGAACGATATCCACGTCCATATACCAGCCGGCGCTATCCCAAAGGATGGACCGTCGGCGGGCGTTACCATGCTGACTGCTCTCGTGTCGCTTTTTACCGGGAAGAAAGTGAAGGAGGGCCTTGCCATGACAGGAGAAATTACCCTGCGGGGACTTGTGCTTCCTGTCGGGGGCATCAAGGAGAAGGTTCTTGCAGCCCATCGCGCCGGCATAAAAACAATAATACTCCCTAAATGGAACAAAAAGGATTTAGCGGACATTCCACCGAAGGTTCAGAAGGATATTCATTTTTACTTTGTTGATGAAATGCTTGAGGTCTTGAAGATCGCTTTGGAGAAATGACGGCTTAATTATGGGTCTCTTTCTTATTGTGTATGAGCTGACTGTCTATCAAAATCCAGCGCGAAATCAATAGAGACCCCTTCCTCATCATATTTCTGTGAATTTTTTACAATAATCAAAGATGAGCCGTTGTCATAACCCTTAGTATGTCAATTCCTCATTGACATGCAGAATGGCTTTCTATATACTCCGGTCAAAACGAATTCTACTATTTTAACCATAACTTAGAACAGAGCTTGGGTGAATCCCGTGTCGCATATATGGCCCATAGGAGGTGGGAAGGGGGGAACCGGCAAGAGTTTTCTAACCGGTAATCTCGGAATTCTGCTTGCAAAGCATGGGTACAGGACCCTCCTTGTCGATATTGACTTCGGTACGGCGAACCTGCATACGGTCCTCGGTATTTCTCACCCCGATAAAAGCATTTCAGATTTTGTCAATAAAAAAGTCGGCGCTCTTGAAGAGACGGTTGTAAGCACAACTATCCCCAATCTCTATTTCATCAGCAGTGCGATGAATAATCTTGATATTGCCAATCTCGCCCATGAACAGAAAATGAAGCTCCTGAGGAGCATTACAAAGCTGTCTTACGATTATATCCTCCTGGATCTCGGGGCGGGAACATCTTTTAATACCATAGACTTTTTCATGATTTCAAACTCAGGCATTTTAGTGACAACATCCGAGCCAACTTCAATTGAAAACATATATCGCCTGATCCGTTCTGTCTATATCAGGAAAATTCGTCAAGAACTAAAAATCCATGATTTCCGGTTTCTCGCTGAGGAAGCACAAAGGAGAGACAGCAGGGCTACCGAACACAATCCGGACTTTCTTCTTTATATTATGAAAGAAATAGATCCGGAAAGGGGAAAAATTCTTGAACTGTCTTTGCGCGATTTTAACTTCAGTCTGGTTCTCAATCAACTGAGAAAAGAGGACGATCCAAATATTGGTAAGCTGATTTGCAAAATCATCGAAAGACATCTTGCATTGAAAATGCAATTTATCGGAAACATAAGTTTTGATGACCATGTTCATAACTCAATCTGTAAGAAAATGCCTTTTCTCCATATTTATCCATATACCCAGGCTGCCTCTGATATTAGAAGGTGTTATGAGAACATTTTATCATTGAAGGAAACAAATTCGCTCGCTCATGGTGGTAGTGATTAAGACAGAGACAGACTTTGTAATCACGTGCACTTGTGAACGTTGCATCGCGATATGAAATCATTTCAGTGTTGCCGAAGGCAAAACAATTTTCCATGAATCCATTCAAGAAGAAGAATCACTATGAATTACTTGAGCTTTCTCCAGATGCATCATCAATAGAGATCCGGCGGGCTTATAAAAACGCCTTCGAACTCTACAAAGATGAATCCATCCCAAGCTATTCTTTCTTTTCACCTGGCGAAAGAAAGGAAATTATATCCCATCTGGAAGAGGCGTACCTCACCCTGATAAATCCTGAATCCAGAGCCGAATACGACAAGAAACTGATTGAAAACGGCACAGTGGTGGAAGGAACGCAATATCGTCAAAAAGCCAAGGACCCCATATCCATATATGATATAAGAAAAACCCATTCCGATATGATAGGACCGCGCAAAAGGCCGGAGGTTTTGAAAATTTTGGCCTCACAAAATTTGCTAATTCAAGAAATATTGACCAAGGATACCATGACAGGGGCAGATCTATACACAATACGAACCGAATTAGGGATATCTCTGGAAAAAATTGCCGATGAGACAAATATTAGGCTTGCCGTGCTTCGCGCGATCGAAGAAGACAACTTTGACATTCTTCCGCCCATGGTTTACCTAAAAGGTTTCCTCAAATCTTATGCCCGATATTTGCAAGTGGATGAACACGTCATCATTAACGGTTATATAAAAGGGATGTTGAAGTAACTCTGATGTTAGCGAAACGAGCGGCATCTCTTTCATAAGGAAAGTGCCGGCAGGATATATACTATGGAAAGGGATAAACTGAGAGAAAGCAAACTTGAACAAGAATTGGAATCTATCTATAAAAAAATTGCGAGTTTGGATTCTCTTGATGATATACAACTGCAGGATAAAGAGTCGAAGAAACCGGCACAGACAGAAGAAGAATTGCAATATGGAAACCAAACAGAGGAATTGGTATCAAAGAGAAGGGAGAAGCGCACACCTCAACTTTTTCATACCATACCGGCATTAGGGTTAATCATCCTTTCATGTATCCTTGTTGCCGTTCTTGTATGGCCAAAGATTTACCGTTATGAGTCCATCAATTCCGGAGGAAGGATCTATTCAGTGAGGATTAACAGTCTTACGGGAAAGTCAATGTATTTCGACGGGAGAGAGTGGCTGCAATTTCCTGTTCCCGCTAATTCTGCAAAAAAAATATCTGAGATTCCAAATGATCAGCCACCTGGGGTCCAGGCTACCAGAGTGGATACTACAGAAGATCGTAATGAGGGGTTAATCATACACACACCATCAAAAAACAAAAAAAACTGGCAATACGCTGTCCAGGTTAAAGCGTATCCTGAAGCCAGCATCAGCGAAGCGGCCGCATTTGTGGAGGATATCAAAAAAAGAGAACCTGATGTTCATATGGAAAAAGTTCATCTCCCTGGACGAGGTGTCTGGTATCGAATATTGCTCGGGTATTTTACGACCGTGGAAGAGGCCTCCAATTACATCAAAGAAAAGAGGATTCTTGATACATATCCGGATGGTCTTGTCCGGCATAGATCTGAATGATACACGCACTAATAAATCTCACCTTGATTTTTTCATTACAAAAACTGCAAGAACACACAGTCCTTGGGCGAGTAGCTTCATTATCGTAGTTAGGTGATGGTATAATTACTGTTTTTCCACCAGGTAAAGATGAGATATCCCTCCCAGGAGGGCTCTTGACCGTATGATTCGAAAACCCTGCTTTTCCATGATACCCTCTAATGTTTTTGGGGAGGGAAACTTCATCACTGAGTCGCTTAAATACCGGTAAGCGTCATAATTCC
This sequence comes from uncultured Syntrophaceae bacterium, assembly GCA_964564625.1. Classification (GTDB taxonomy): domain Bacteria; phylum Desulfobacterota; class Syntrophia; order Syntrophales; family UBA2185; genus UBA2185. The sequence goes on from CAZMBE010000002.1 coordinate 27,325, forward strand.
CGGAGATTAGATAACCGATACACGGAATCACATATGTAAGGTATGCCAGGTATATCCATCTGAAGGGCAGTCTTTCCGGCACGGAAAATTCGAGTATGGAAAAACGTCCGTGTGGATTGAGAACCCTGTGTATCTCATTGAGGAAGACATCCATGTTTTCCATATTTCTGATTCCGAATGCCACCATGGCACTGTTGAAGGTATCATTGCGGAATGGCATAGAGAGGGCATCACCCTGCACCACAGTGTACTGCGTTTCAAGGCTCTGTTCCCGTGCCTTCGAAGAAGCGTGCAAAAGCATCTGCCGTGAGAGATCGATGCCAATGACCCATCCCCCGCGGGAGGTGGCCAGAAGCGCAAGATCTCCGGTACCCGTGGCTACATCCAGCACCAGGTCACCCGGGCGTATCATCAGGGACTTTAAGGCAGCCTTTCTCCAGACTTTATCGATGGAAAAGGAAAGAATAGTATTAAGTGTATCATAGGTGGGCGCTATTGTGTCGAACATCCTTCCTATGATTGAAGGCTTTTTATTCATGAACATCTCTCCTCAATAACCAACCTTGATCAATCCCCTCCTCACTCGGCCAGGGTGAAACTATACTGTCAGTTCCTGTAACATTAAATTTCAGACTTTTTAATGTATTTCTTTACAAAATCATAGAAGATAAAATCGAGAACTGTATTTGCAAGTTCATGAAAATGAGATATTCTATCTATAATAAGCTTGGGGCCGGCGTTTCTCCTCTCCAGAGAAAACATGTATGCAAGGTTTGCAGATAGCAGGAAAATTTCCGGTCATAATTTATAAATTTCCCTTAAAGAAGAATACGTGGGGGTCACCAATGGAATCTATCACGATAGGAATAAGTTCATGTCTATTAGGAAATAATGTGCGATACAATGGAGGGCATCAGCATGACCGCTATATTACAGAGACCCTCGGACGATACTTCAGATGGATCCCTGTATGCCCTGAGGTCGAGTGTGGTCTGGGCGTCCCCAGGGAAGCCATGCGCCTTATAGGCGACCCTGAATCGCCCCGGCTGGTTACGATCCATTCCGGGATTGACCACACGGATGGAATGCTGAACTGGGGAGCAAAAAAATTAAAGGAACTGGAAAAGGAGGAACTGTGCGGATTTATCTTTAAAAGCAGATCCCCCAGCTCAGGAATAGGGGGCGTAAAAATTTATTCCTCTTCAGGGATGCCCGACCGTAAAGGCGCCGGGATATTCGGGGGGGCTTTTATGAAGCATTTTCCTCTCACACCGGTAATAGATGACGGGCGGCTCCATGATCCCGTCCTGAGAGAAAATTTCATTGAGCGGGTATTTGTGTATAAAAGATGGCATGACCTGACCCGGCAAGGTCTGTCTGTCAAAGACCTGATCGATTTCCATACCTGCCATAAGCTGCTGATCATGTCCCACAGCCCGAAGCATACAACCGCTCTCGGACGTATTGTGGCTGATTTGAAGGGACGTAAAGCAGGCAAGTCTCTCTTTGAATATTTCAGCATACTCACGGATGCCATCCGTCTAATCGCGACGGCAAAAAAAAATGCCAATGTATTGTTTCATATGGCAGGCTACTTCAAGAAGCGTATTTCAGAAGATGAAAGAAAGGAGCTTGCGGAAATTATAGAAGAGTACCGTGTGGGATTAGTTCCTCTTGTTGTACCCATTGTGCTGATACGGCATTATGTCCGGAAATATGACGAAACTTACCTTAAAAAACAGTATTATCTAAATCCCCACCCCCTGGAGCTGATGCTGAGAAACCACGTTTAGGGGTTTATAGGATATTGTAATACATAATGTAAATAATGATGTTCTTTCATTTGCATATATTATATAGTAAATGCGAGTGATGAGGATTCCCTTAAGGTATGCAGAGCATAGGCATGCGCCATGTGTATGACACGGAATAACATTGTCTTTATTCTTGACATACAAACTGCTTTCCCGTATTCATAAAGCTAATGGGAAAGCGATTTTCTGTAAAACGTGTTCATTGTGTGACTAATGAACATGGTGCGCAGGATAAGTAAGGCACAGCACACCGAATTGTGTTGGCAGCGTTGAGCGTCTCCAGTTTTTTTATGCAAGCCATGAAAGAGCCCAAAGATTTCATTATGCCGGCCGCATCCGTAAGGCCGGAGGAGATGCCCTTCAATCCTGTTACACTATCCTTCCCGGGAGACCTCGAAAAGGCTTTTCTTGACGTCTACTATCTGAATTCCCTGAAGGTAGTCCGCCTGGCTCTACTGGCGGGAATTTTGGTGTACGGCCTCTTCGGTATCCTTGACAGTCAACTCATTCCCGAGATGAGCTCCCAACTGTGGTTCATCCGCTATGCCCTTGTCTGTCCGGCCATCCTGGTTTCACTCCTTTTGTCGTTCACACCGCTCTTCAGGAGATACTTCCAACCTACCCTTATGGTTACTATGATCATTGCCGGTGCGGGCATCATTGCCATGATATCTATCATACCCCCGCCTGTGAACTACTTCTATTATGCCGGTCTGATTCTCGTCCTCATCTGGGGATATGCCTTTACCAGAGTTCGTTTCATCTGGGCGACAGCCGGGGGTTGGATCATCGTGGCACTCTATGAGATTGTCGCTGTCGGAATCAGCGATACGCCGTTTCCGATTCTGCTGAATAACAATTTTTTCTTTATCAGCGCCAATCTTGTCGGAATGTTTTCCTGTTATTCCATCGAATATTACACGAGGCGGGATTTTTTCCTTGCCTACCTTCTGGAAAAGGAGCAGCAGAAGATCGAGTCCGCCAATGTGGAACTCGAAAGAATAGTTCAGGAACGCACGTCCCAACTCGTGGATATCAACAAGGACCTGAGGCTGGAAATTGAGGAACGGAAAAAGGCCGAGGAAAAGAAGACCGAACTGGAGAGTAAACTCCAGCAAGCCCAGAGGCTTGAAGCCATGGGGACTCTGGCCGGGGGTATTGCCCACGACTTCAATAACATCCTCATGGGGATCCAGGGATATGCATCTTTGATGCTCCTCGACATAGACACCACGCACCCCCACTTCGAAAAACTGAAAAGCACGGAGCAGTATGTCAAACGGGGTGCCGAGCTCACCAGGCAATTGCTCGGCTTTTCCAGGGGTGGCAAGTATGAGGTCAGCCCCACCAATCTCAACGAACTCGTTGACAAGAGCGCCCAGCTTTTCGGACGAACAAAAAAAGAGATCAGCATCTCCACAAATTTCCAGGCCGATCCATGGATAGCAGAGGTCGATAAGGGGCAGATCGAACAGGTTCTCCTGAATCTTTACGTAAATGCCTGGCAGGCCATGCCCGCAGGCGGAAATCTGTATCTTGAAACCCATAATGTCTTCCTGGATGAAGCAGATACCAGACCGTATGGACTGAAGCCAGAAAGATACCTGAAGATTACCGTTACCGACACGGGTGTCGGCATGGACGAGAAGACCAAGGAACGAATATTTGAACCCTTCTTCACCACCAAGGGGATGGGCCGTGGAACAGGCCTCGGGTTGGCCTCAGCATACGGCATCATCAAGTCCCACAACGGCATTATTAATGTGACCAGCAAAAAGGGACAGGGGACCACTTTCAAAATCTATCTCCCTGCCTCGGACAGAGGTGCCGTGAAAGAAAGAATAGTGAAAGAGGCCCTGATGAGAGGAAAGGAAACGATTCTGCTTGTGGACGACGAGGACATAACCATCAACTCGGCAACGGAGATGCTGCAATGGCTGGGTTACAACATTCTCGTGGCCAGAGGCGGCCGGGAAGCTATTGACAAGCTGCAGACTCACCTGGATTCAATTGATCTGATCATCCTCGATATGGTTATGCCAGGCATGGGGGGGCGTGAGACCTATGAGCGCCTGCGGGCCATCCGTCCCGATGTTAAAATACTCCTTGCGAGCGGCTACAGCATCAGCAGCGACACCGTCAGGATCATGGAGGAGGGCTGTGCAGGCTTCATTCAAAAACCATTCGATATAACGCAAATCTCCGTCAAGCTCCGGGAGATTCTGGACAGCGGGAGACAGATTCCATCAGAGAAAGTGAATTCCCATTAAGGAAACTATATAACGGCCATGTTTCTTTCGTTTATAATACACAATGAGAAAATTCTCAATGTACCTAGCTGTGACTGAGATCACATAAATTTCCCTCTTCATGGCATATCCTGCAAGGTAGAGGGCATTCTCTGTACATCACGGCTGCAATATCTCAATATGAGGCAAGTTCTTTATGCTGCGTCACGCAACACATGAAAAGTCAAGCAAGGACAGGTGGGAGACCTTCAGGACATTGTTTTCAGAACTCGAGAATGGACATCTGCACCTCCGGCAAAGGCTCAATCATCTTTCAGAAAAGGGCAGTGAACTTGAAGGTATACTAATCCGGGAAATCGAGAAATTCGAGTCGTGGCGCTACCCGTGCATGGATCAAATGGGCCGGATAACCGCGGATATTGGAAATGAAGAGAAACTGGACTATCTCTTACACATACGCAAGAGCCACTATTTCGATATTGTTCAGGAGGCGCCCTTTTACCGGCGGATAATAAATAAACCCAATGGATACGCCGGAGATGCATACATGATGCGGTTCATCTATGATGACCGTTTTGAAGGGGAGACGCCTTTTGGCATGTTCCTCCACAAGCACGCCCTGGCAACAAAAGCGTGCCAGTCCGTCAGAAACCGCAGGGACTTCCTGAAAGAGCAGATTCTCAATCTGAAAGGAGGGAAAGTCATGTCACTGGCCGCCGGTCCTGCCCAGGAGATCATCGATGTCCTGAATACATGCAGGGACATGTGCTATCAGTTCATAGCCCTGGATCATGATATGGATGTCCTCATGAAGTTCCACTCTGAGGCCCGGCCTCCCCATGAATTCAAATATGCCCTGGCAAATGCCTTTCATTTCATTTCGGGAAATTACCAGACTGCCAGACCGAGACGGGCCATGCTCAAATACTGCTATCCCAGAACGGACTTTAAGGGAATCCGACGATTCCTCAGCACAATAAAGTATGATCTTGAACCCTTGAAGGGTGACACCTTCGACCTGGTCTACACGGCTGGCCTCTATGACTATATCAAAACGTACCTTTTTGATAAATCGAAAGGAACCATCGCCCTGACCAGAAACCTGTTCCATCTGGTCAAACCAGGGGGCTCCCTCATCATCGGGAACTTTTCCGAAAACAACCCCCGGGATCTCCGATTTGTCATGGACTATATCTACGATTGGAAGCTCATTTACCGGAATAAGCATGAGATGCTCGACTTCGCCCGGGCCATTCCGGAACAGGCCATTCGCAATATCCAGGTAATTGAAGAGCCCCTGGGGATCAACTATTTCCTGAAGATTGACAAGAATTAGCATCATATCCTCGATGTCAACTCCTAAGACATCACTTTTTGATAAAGATTATCGTTTTCACAGAACAGTGGAGGTGAGAGGCAAAAAATGCGGCAGCGCGTGGTGAGAGGGGAACGTCTGCCAAGATCATTCTGGGAAATGGACAGAATCAGGTTCCCGTATGAGTGATGAAGACGTCTGAATCCCGATCCTGGAAATACACATAATTGTATGCTTTCCTATTTATAGAGGCATAATAAAGTTCACCTTCTTTCCTGCATTCTGAACAACTCTGTCCGGGAACAATGACAGCCACTATTCTGTTGCCCGTATCTGCGATAGAATCTATAATCACGAGCCCTCCGCAGTCATTACATACACGGACCGTTTCCTCCTGCTGCTCCCTGATCCCTTCGGTGTCGTAGTAAATGTTCTTCTTCCTTTTGACGTATCGGGAATTTTTTATTAGGTTTTTTTTAATTGATTCCCTGTTCTTCCAGAGGCTGTAAATTTTTGAGGCCTCTTTTTCGATGTATCGACTGATTTCGTCTGATTGGCTGACTGCCGAATCGAGTAAGTTAGGCTCCCTCACGTGGCTGTAATCCAGGCCCGCCATAGCCAGAATGATTGCCACATTGACGTAGGGAAGGGCATTTTCGATGGAGTATCCACCTTCCAGAACCGCGATGTCCGGTGAGAGTCTTTCGTTTAATTTGGCATAACCCTGGGCTGTAAAACGCATATTGGTAATCGGGTCTGTGTAGTGGTTGTCCTGTCCTGCAGAATTTATCACGAGATCGGGTTTGAATTCTTCTAAAATGGGCAGTATGACGTTGTCCAGAACATAGAGAAACCCTTTGTCCGATGATCTGGGAGGCAGGGGGATATTAATGGTGGCTCCCACAGCGTTCGGACCGCCTAACTCTTCGGGGAACCCGGACCCTGGATAAAGGGTCCTTCCGTCCTGATGTACTGAGATGCACAGGGTATTCGGATCATTCCAATAAATGTCCTGCGTGCCGTCTCCGTGATGACAGTCGGTATCTATGACGGCTATTCTTTTCGTACCGTAATGTTTCCTTATGTATTCGATCATGACGCCTTCTATATTAATGTTACAGAAGCCACGGGCGCCATGGACAACTAACATAGCATGATGTCCCGGGGGCCTCACAAGAGCGAAGGCATTATCCACTTCTCCCCTCAATACTTTCTCCGCAGCCGTAATAGCACCACCGGCTGATATGAGATGCGACTTGGTGATTACGCTTATCGCGTTGGGAACACATATATGCACCCTGTTGATATCCTCGATCGTAGCTACGTCGGGTTTGTACTCGGTGATGTTCTCGAGATCGAGCAATCCTTCTTCAAATACCTGATCCTGTGTGTAGAGCAGACGTTCCTCTCTCTCCGGGTGAGTCGGAGAAATTGCCCAGTCAAAGGCGGGGAAGAAAACGAGACCGGTTCTTTTTATTTTTTTTATCACAGCACCGTCCCCCTTGTGTATCCGCCTATCAATCCCGGTTTAACTTGAAGCTTGACTCTTATGTTTCTGCCCGTGGTTTGAAATTCCCTTACCATGTTGAATTCCTGATTTTCTATTACCTCTATTTCCAGATCTTCCTCCATGGCCCCCATCCGCACTGCCAATTCTTTGAGCTTTTCAGTAGCCACTTGCATGGCATCTTTCCGGGAAAATCCCGATGGGATAGTAACCTGGATACCTTCTTCACCTATCGTCAAAGTCTGTCTTTCCGTATCGGCAAGGACAGTAATTTCAGCCGTTGTCCTCGCGAGAGCCGTACCGATGGCATTTGCTACCTCGGCGTGCTCGGAAATATAGGCGGGACATCCCAGTATATTTCCAAGCTTTGCAGAGATGGCGTGTGCGGGACCACCTACGATGTACAATGATTTGGGGCATAACTTCTTTCCCTCAAGCATGTCATGTATCGTGTACACGGGCTTGTTGTTGATTTCTTTAATCATACCGGTAACGTGGGAGGCAATCTCCCTGCAGGTGTGATCGATGATGGTTTCTGCTGCTTCCATAATGGAAGCATTCATTTTGAGGGCTATTTCCTTGATGGCCAATGCGGCTTTTGCCCTATCGCCGATCGCCGTCAGACCAAGGATAATCATAGCGTCCGTCGGTGTTGGAAATGGCCCCCCGAATGCGGCGGCAGGCCCTTCCCGTTCAGGCCCGATAGTCATCATGTTATTTTCAAATTTTATCCTGCTATCTCCACCTATACCGATGGAGAGTGTCCGTAAACCCCTGATAAGAGTTTTATGCCCGTTTATGGTTATACCGAATGCTTCCAGGAGGGGAACACCATCGGCAAACATTGCAATATCTGTCGTTGTACCTCCGATGTCCAGGGCAATGGCATCTTCTTTGCGGTCGAATAGACTGAGAATTCCCATGACGCTGGCGGCAGGTCCTGAAAGTATTGTCTGGACGGGAATTTCAACGGACTTGGATATGTCTATCGTTCCCCCATCCGCCTTGAGAATGTAGATGGGCACCGAGAGTCCCCGATGATGTATAGAATCAAGAACCTGTTTCACAAAATTATTGTACAGTTCCCAGATGGAGGCGTTGAGAAATGTGGTTGATATGCGCCTCGGAAAATTGAGATGCCCTGACATCCTGTGGCCGAGAGATATGTGTCTCGGCCGCTTGCCAAGGATATCTCTGATTCTGATTTCCTGATCTGGATTTCTTGTGGAAAATTTTCCGACAACGCCTATGTGCCGTATATTTTCTTCCTCAATTTTTTTATCGATCCACCTTATTTCTTCAGAATCAATTTTCGTAATTTCAATGCCCCGGTGATTAACATAGCCGGATGCAAAGTGGGTATACTCATCTGTCTTCATGAGTGACGGCGAGATTCCCGGTCCGCTCATAAGGACGAGACTCACTCTGTCCGTCTTATTTTGTACAATGGCATTCGTGGAAATCGTAGTGCTCAGAACAACCCGTTTCAGGGTTGCAGTGTTTTCACCCTTGAGCAATTCATTTATTACAGTCAGAAGTGAATCTAATAAGTTTTTGTCATTCGTCAGTACTTTTGCTTTTTTCTTTATTTTAAGGCCTTCAATAAGCACCGCGTCAGTATGTGTACCACCCACATCAATTCCTAAAATCATCATCATACCCCATAGCATGCTGGTCTTTGCGGTGGGTTTATATAATGAGACCCTCGTCTTGACAAGTCAAAAATAATTTCTCTCTGGTAATCCATTGATTGTGAATATATCGTGCACCGATTTTTCCCATATGGCGGTGATGGGGTTGTGAAAGAGGCATATAGCTGAGTGAAATATTTCGGCACAAGGTTCTAAAGGTGCCTCTCAACAGGTACAGCGGGCACGAAACCACATAAGTAACTGTCGATTTTCATTGACATACAATGATACTTTCCCTATACTTTTTTCCTGTGAAGGCAGGTTCTTGTCAAGCGTTTGCGGATCCGCCGTGCACCCGTTGGTGATTTACGCAAAATAGTGAGAGGTATCTATGAAAATCGACGTCATGGATGTATTGAAGCAAACGGTTCCTTTCAACTTCCTGCGTGATGATGTCCTTGAGGATATAGGAAGAACATCTGAAGTGAAAAACTTCCCCAGGGGAGCTTACATTCTGAAACAGGGAAAGAAGGGGCCCCCGACACTTTTCATCGTAGCCCGTGGATCGGTGGAAATAGTCGTAGCGGATGAGAGAAATGAGGAAACCGGTGTCGGTTTCCGTCATCAGCACGATTTTTTTGGGATCACCTCGGTTCTCACGCAAAAATCATATCCCGCCTCAGTCCGTGCTCTTGAGGATTTAACATGTATTCTCATCCCCGGCAAAAAGATGGAAGAGTTAATGGTTACCCATCCCTTGTTTTCCGGGCAATTCACGGGAATTCTCAGCGAACGTTTACGTTTGCTTTACCGGGAGGTCATTGTTCAGCAATCCTATGAAGCCCACAGTTCGACGGAATCCCCCCTCCTGCGCAAAAGGGTAAGTGAAATCATGACGACGTCACCGGTTATCTGTGAGCATCGCACACCGGTTGCCGAAGTGGCGAAACTCATGGTGGACCGTCGCGTTGGTTCAGTGGTTGTCGTGGATGATAAGGATTACCCTGTTGGATTGGTCAGAGAAAGAGATCTCGTTCACAAGGTTATGACCCGCGCATCATGTCAGATGGAAAACCTCACGGCCGGCATGGTTATGGATGAAAAACTGATCAAGCTCCAGATGGGAGCGTTTTACAACCAGGCGCTGTTAGCGGTTATCAAGCATCAGATTACCCACATGGTGGTGATGGATGATGAAAGGCTCGTCGGGGTACTGGCCTTGCGTGATCTGGTGAACACCAGGAGTACCGGAAGCCTATGGGTTACCGATAAAATAGAGACAGCGAAGGATTTGGATCACCTGTCTCAAATCGGGCAAGAAGTGGATCATTTGTTGTATGCCCTGGTAGCGGAAAGGGCATCTGTGCCGGAACTATTTGATATCATTACGGAGATGCATGACCGGCTCTTATCCAGAATTATCGAGTTGTGCGAGCAGGAGGTGGCCCGGCAGGGGTATGGTTCACCGCCCGTGGAGTATTGTTGGATTAATATGGGGAGCGCCGGACGCAAGGAACAGATTCTTCGCACCGACCAGGATAACGCTATTATCTATGCCGACAGCGAGCACGATCACCGGGAATACTTTCATATCCTGGGCTCCAAAGTGGTGGAAGAGCTTGTTCGGGCCGGCTTTGCCCCTTGCAATGGTGCTGTGATGGCATCGAACCCAAAGTGGTGCCATTCTCTTAGCGGGTGGAGAAAGGTTATTACCCGCTGGTTTTATCAGGATGAGGCCGACAGTATTCGGATGCTTACCATTTTTCTGGATTGTCGACCTTCATACGGGTCGCGTGGCCTTAGCCGACAAATCTGGGAGCACATATTTGATGGTTTCCAGGAATCTCTCGGACTGACTCACTCCATGACAGAAGATGAACTGGTAAGACCTGTGCCTTTGAATATGTTGGGAAACTTTGTCACGGGGAAAAAGGGTCCCCACAAAAACGAAATAAACCTCAAGTATGTATGCCGCCATATCATTAATTGCTTCCGAGTTTTTGCCGTCCAAAACAGGATTTCTGAAACATCCACTCTCGGCAGGATTGACCGGGTTGTGAAAATCGGCATTATATCCGAGGAAGACGGGGTACTCATACGTGAAGCTTTTGAGACACTGATGATGCTGGCGATACGCGAAAACGTGAGCAAAGTGAAACAGGGCAGAGAGGCCGATAACTATATCAACCCTTACCGCCTGAACAAGACAGAGCAGTTGCTTCTCAAAGGTGCTTTTTCTGCAATTTCACGCCTGCAGAAAATTACCAGTGAGCATTTTACCGATTATGCCCGCAGAGTCCTTTCCTCCGGGATCTGATACCATAATCGTTTCCGAAAAAAAGTAACATTGTTTCTATTGAGAACACCTGTTCATGTATAACATATAGTAGTCATGGAAAAACTGATCGAAAAAGCAAAAAAGCTGCTCAGGCAGCAGGAGGGCAAGAACGGCCTGCCTCCTTTCATGGTCGCGCAGATAAAAGGGATAATAGCTGAAAACAGCAAATTAGTACCCCCGTCAACTCTGCTGGAAGATGTGCGCTATGTGGTTATGGATCTTGAAACGACGGGTTTTAACCACGCCAGGGGCGATGAAATTATTGCTGTCGGCGCCATAATTGTCGAGGGCTGTGAAATAAAATGGGATAAATCGTTTCATCAACTGGTGTACCCGTGCCGGCAAGTACCGGAGAATGTGGTAAAGCTTACGGGTATTCAACGGGAAATGCTGGTCGGTCGTCTCAGTTTTTTCGGTGTTCTGATCGAATTTCTGGATTTTATCGGAAACAGCGTCATAGTCGGGCACAATATCAGTTTTGATCTGGGCTTCATCAACCCCAGGCTGAAAAAATTTTGCCGGACGAAAATTAAGAACAAAACTCTGGACACTATGGTCGTAGCCGAAGCACTACATATCCCTGTAAAAAGTTATTCCCTGGACAATCTTCTTGCCTTTTATGGCATAGAGCCCGGTGAAAGGCATACAGCAATAGGGGATGCCCTGTTGACTGCGCAACTTCTTGTGCACTTCATCGTAGCACTCAAAGAGAGAAATATCCGCACCCTTACAGGATTGAATCACTTCCTCAGGCAGCATGCCAGCTTAGGTGATGAGAAGATATTTTAAGAAAACAGAATGAATATTCTGTGGGTTCTTACCTCCTGGTCGGGGTATTGACTTCGACTTTTGGTTTCATTGAGTGAAAGCCTGAACTCTAACCGGTGAACGAGATCTGCCGTGTTCAATCTTATGTTAAGTTTTACAGCTATAACGACGAAATACCTGAGCAAAATGCTACATGGCTATAGCAAGTCATACAGAAGGTCTTTCCGTATTCTTCACATTGTCAAAGCTATGCTAATTTTTATACAATTTTTTCTTCGATGCCGACGAACCGGAATAATTGGATGTAACCCTTAAACTATGCAGGATATCTGCCATGCTTCACAAGTAGATCATTCAATGATAATTCTTTTTTCCTCTTTTCTTTTGACACTTACATACTCTTTTATTATAGTGAAGATTGACCTTTTCACAGAACAGTGAGGGATGAAAGGCAAAAAATGTGGAAGCGCTTGGTTAGGGGAACATCCGCCAAAGAACAATTCAAAGTTGAATGGAAGAATAATCCGTATAGCGGACAGGGGAGTTTTATCTGGCCTGACGGGAGTATATATGAGGGTGAGTGGAGGGATGATAAACCCCATGGAAAGGGTATGTATGCATGGCCCGACGGCAGTAAATACGAGGGAGAATGGCAAAATGGCCTTCCTCACGGAAAGGGGGAGTATATATTTTCTGACGGGAAAAAATATCAAGGGAAGTGGGAGTTTGGTAGTAAAGTAGAAGATACGTCACAACTGAAAGCAACGATGACAGCAGGAGCTACATCGACCGCGAAACTGAAAGCCAAAGAGGAAGAGGACCGCGCGGAAGTAGCGAAAAAAGCCCAGCAGCAGGCTGAAATGAGGGCAAAGGAGATAGAAGAGGTCAGGAGGAACGAAGACGCAAAGGCCAAGGCAGATGGGGAAACTAGGGCGAGGGCTCAGATAGAAGCACGTTTAGCAGAGGAAGGCAAGGCAAGGCAAGAAGCGGAGAGAAAAGCAAGGGCGGAAGAAGAAGCCAGACTCAAGGCAGAGGCTGAAGCGAAGGCGAAAGCGGAAGAAGCAGATCGTTTGGCAGCCGAACTGAAGGCGAGAGATGAAATAGAAGCGAAAACCAGGGCCGAAATGGAAGCGAGGGTGAGAGCCGAACTGGAGGCGCTGTTGGCCGAAGAGGCAAAGGCGAGAAAGGAAGCCGAAAGGAAAGCGAAGGCGGAAGAGGAAGCGAGGCACAAGGCAGAGGCAGAAGCGAGGGCAAAAACAGACGAAACTGCTCATCTGGTGGCCGAACTTAAGGCAAAAGAAGAAGCAGCGGCGGAAGCGAGGACGAAAGCAGAAGAGGCAGCCCGATTAGCGTCGGAACTGAAGGCAAGAATAATAGCAGACGCAAAAACGAAAAACAAAGAGGAAGAGGCCACTCGATTAGCAGCCGTGTTAAAGGTGAAAGAGGAAGCCGAAGCGGAAATCAAAGCCAAAGCGGAAGAAGCGGCCCTGCTAGCAGCCAGGGTGAAGTTAATAGAGGAAGCGGAAGCGAAGGTCAGAGAGACAGCGGAAGCAAGGATTAGGGCAGAAGAAGCGGCGAGACTCAAGGCAGAGGCTGAAGCGCGGGAAAAAGCGGAAGAGATAGCCCGCCTAGCTGCTGAATTGAGGGCGAGAGATGAAATAGAGGCGAAGGCGAGGACGGAGTCGGAAGCGAAGGTAAGAGCTGAAGTGGAGATGCTGTTGGCCGAAGAAGCAAAGGCAAGGCAGGAGGCCGAGAGGAGAGCGAAGGCGGAAGAGGAAGCGAGACTCAAGGCGGAAGCGGAAGCCCGGGCAAAAACAGACGAAACCGCTCATCTGGTAGCCGAACTTAAGGCAAAAGAGGAAGCAGCGGCGGAAGCGAAGTCGAAAGCAGAAGAGGCCGCTCGTCTGGCGGCCGAACTTAAGGGAAGAATAATAGCAGACGCAAAAACGAAAAACAAAGAGGAAGAGGCCACTCGATTAGCAGCCGTGTTAAAGGTGAAAGAGGAAGCCGAAGCGGAAATTAAGGCCAAAGCGGAAGAAGCGGCCCTGTTGGCAGCTAAGCTGATAGCGATAGAGGAAGCAGAAGCGAAAAACAGAGAGACGGCAGAAACAAGGATCAGAGCGGAACAGGAAGCCAGATTGAATGCAGAAGCGGAAGCAAAGGCGAAAGCGGAAGAGATAGACCGCCTGATGGTTGAGTTGAAAGCAAAAGAGGAAGCAGAGTTAGAAGCAAAGGCGAAAGCGGAAGAAGTAGACCGTTTGATGGCCGAACTGAGGGCAAAAGCGGACGCAGAAGCGGAAGCCCGGGCAAAAGCGGAAGAGGTTGCCCGCTTAATGACTGAGTTAAAGGCAAAAGAGGAAGCAGAGTCAGAAGCCAGGGCGAAAGCGGAAGAGGCGTCCCGCTTGGCGGCCGAACTGAAGGCAAGAGAAGAAGCGGAAACGAAGGCGAGGGTCGAGGCGGAAGAGAGAGTCAGGGCGGAAGAGGAAGCCAGACATAAAGCTGAAGCGGAAGCGAGGGTGAAGACGGAAGAGGCGTCCCGCTTGGCGGCCGAACTGAAGGCAAGAGAAGAAGCCGAGCTGAAGGCAAGAGAGGAAGCGGAAACGAGGGCCAGAGAAAAAGATGCCCGTTTAGCGGAAGAGGCGAAGTCAAGAGAAGAGGCAGAGAGAAAAGCAAGAAAAAAAGCCGAAGCGCGGATAAAGGTGGAGGAAGAAGCCAGGCTGAGAGTGGAGATGGAAGCAAAGGTTAAGGCGGAAGAAGTAGACCGCTTGATTGCTGAACTAAAGATGAAAGAGGAAGCAGAAGCGGAAGCGAAGGTGAAGGCAGAAGAAGCGGCCCGCATGGCAATTGAGCTGAAGACGAAAGAGGAAGCGGAAACGAAAGCCAGAGTCGAGGCGGAAGAGAGAGTCAGAGTGGAAGAAGAAGCCAGACATAAGGCTGAGTCGGAAGCCAGGGCGAAAGCAGAAGAGGCATCTCGTTTGGCGGCCGAACTGAAGGCAAGAGAAGAAGCTGAACTGAAGGCAAGAGAGGAAGCGGAAACGAAGGCCAGGGCAAAAGATGCCCGCTTGGCGGAAGAGGCAAAGGCACGCAAAGAGGCCGAGAGGAGAGCAAAAGCGGAGGAGGAAGCCAGGCACAAAGCGGAAATGGAAGCCCGGGCAAAAGCGGAAGAAACAGTCCGTTTGGCGGCCGAGTTGAGGGCAAGAGAGGCTTTAGCAAAAGCCAGAGAGGAAGCGGATGCTAAGTTCAAGGCGGAAGAAGCAAGAATCACGGCGGAGATGGAAGCAATTATAAAAAGAAGACTTGCCTCGGATACGGATGCTAAGTTCAAGGCGGAAGAAGCAAGAATCACGGCGGAGATGGAAGCGGTGGCGAAGGAAAAATTTTCCACAGATCAGGAACCTGTTTCTGCTGTGACAAAGACGGATATCTCTCAAGGCCAATGGTCCGTGAACTATGATGATGGGCGAAGTTATGTGGGTGAATTAAAGGATGATCTTCCGCACGGGCACGGGACCATGACCTTCCCTAATGGCGGAGAATATGTGGGGGAATGGAAAGACGGAGAAAGAAACGGTCAGGGTATTTTGACTCTGCCGGATGGTTCCTTGTATGTGGGACAATGGGAGAAAGACGTGCGGGAAGGTGAAGGATTCCTGACCATGCCCAGCGGGAGGAAATATTCAGGCGAATGGAAAAATAACTTGTACCATGGCAAAGGAAGTGATGTCCATCCTGATGGGAAAAAATATGACGGCGAGTTCAGAGAGGGAAAATATGAAGGCCAAGGGGTTTTTATCTTGGCCGACGGTACGAAGTATGTTGGTCAATTTAAAGATGGATTGTCTAATGGGAAAGGAATGTTGACGTATCCCAGCGGTGATCGATATGAAGGTGAGTTTAAAAATAACAAGTATCATGGGCAAGGGTTATTATCGCTAAGAGACGGGAGAAGATACGAGGGTGAACTGGAAAATGGTCTCCCGAACGGCCGGGGTATAATGACGTTTCCGGACGGCAAAAAATATGACGGTCAGTTCAGAAATGGTAAGTTTATTGGGAAGTGAGATTTCTTATGTGCGGGGAGTAAGAGGGCATTGAAAAAGCTGGTAAAAAAAATATCTGAGACTGAAAAAATAGAGTTTGAGTGGCAGGATGATCCTTATACCGGTAAGGGAGCGTATGCTCATCCTGATGGAAGCAGATATGATGGCCAATTTATAAAAGGACTTTTTCACGAGGAAGGGCTCTTCAAATGGCCTGATGGAAGTGAGTATAAAGGTAAATGGGATGGCGGGCTTCCTGCTGGACGGGGAGTTATGGTTCTTCCGGATAGCAGTCGATATGAAGGCGAGTGGAAGATGGGAAACATTGAAGGAATCGGAACTTTGACCCTGCCAGACGGAAACAAGTATTCCGGACAATGGCAGAATGGAAACAAAAGCGGGAGGGGAGTTTTAACACTGCCGGGTGGTAAAAAATACGACGGGGAATGGGAAAATAACATGTTCCATGGAAAGGGTGTTTTGACTTTCCCTGATGGTTCCAAGTATGAAGGGGAGTGGAAGGAAGATAAATATTATGGAAAAGGAATTTTGACTCTCCCGGATGGATCTAAACATGAGGGTGAATGGAAGGATGATAAATTTAAGTTTATCTTTAAAAAAGAAACAAGATAAGAGAAATAGTGCTACATAACCACACAACTCAGCAGGGTTTTACGCGATGTCCCTTTAGGAGAATGAAGATCATGGTGAAGCAAAAAACTATTGAATACTTCCAAGCTTTTTTCGAAGTGAATCAAACTATTTTTTCTTCTCTATCCATCAATGATATTCTCAAACTTCTTGTCAAAAGAACTGTCAACACTCTTGGGGCCAAGGCGGGGAGCCTCAGGCTTCTGGATGAGAAGACTAAGCGCTTGGAACTGGTTGCTTCATATTTGCTCAGTAAAAAATATTTAAAAAAAGGGACTTTAATTTCCGATAAAAGCATTCCGGAAGTGCTGGAGGGGAAGGTTGTAACGATCAAAGATGCTTCCAAAGATCCAAGAATCCAGTATCAGAAGGAGAAAGCGGCAGAAGGTATTAATACTATCCTCTCCGTACCTGTGGTTGCCAATGATAGGGTCATCGGGATTCTAAGGCTTTATTCGCGAGAGCCCCGGGACTTCAGCGACGAGGAGATCGAGTTCGTTTCAGCTCTGGCGGAAATCGGCGGATTGGCTATCGTCAATGCGAAGATCTATGAAGACGAAGGTATCAAGCTGTCTTCCCTTCTCAAAAAGTGCGGCGTTGAACTCCCGGAGGAACCCCGGAGACCGAAGCAAAAATTGAAGTTATTTGCTCGAGAGACGATTGATCCATCAAAAAGTCTGGAGTACTTTAGAGGGCTCCATGAGATTACGAGAGCCATCCTCTCCACTCTGGATTCCCGCAAGGTCATAGCCCTGGTAATCGAGAAAGTACTCTTACTCATGAAGGTGAAGGCCTGCTCGCTTCGCCTTATAAATGAGACGACGCGGGAACTGGAACTGGTCGCATCAAAAGGATTAAGCGAACGCTACCTAAAAAAAGGCCCCCTTCATATAGACAAGAGCATTCGCGGTACTCTGGAAGGCACCCCCGTCTTCATCCCTGATGCGAGAACCGACTCCCGGGTTGAATACCTTGCCGAAAAAGCCCAGGAAGGAATCGTTTCGATCCTCTCGCTTCCGATAATTGCGAGGAAACGCGTGATCGGAATATTGCGGCTTTACTCTCAGGATATGAGAAAGTACAGCCGTGATGAAGTGGCTTTTCTCTCCGCGCTGGCAGAGATGGCGGGTATTGCAATCATAAATGCCAAGATGTACGAAAAAACAAAACATGATCTTTCCTTCTGGGAAACAACTTTAGGATATATGGGTGTTAAAGGCGATCAAAAATAGGAATTTAAACGTCTAAACCTGCCACTTTTATACCACTCATTGAAATACCTGAGTCAATGTATGAGTAAAACCCTCCATAACTAAGCCTCCTCAGTTGACCTTCTTTGATGGAATGTGTTTTTTAAAGACGGGATGACGTCTGGCGGCGAGAGTGACGATATGGCTGATCATTTCTCCATAGGAATAACCTGCAACTTCGGCAGCACAGGCCATGCTGGCATCTGCAGTTATGTCCGAATTCGGGTTTACATCCAGTACCCAGAATATGCCGTCTTTGAGCCGGATATCGAGACGGGCATAATCACGGCAACCGGAGGTTTTGTACGCAAGGATACTGGTATTCTTTAAGCGTTTATATTCCGCCCCGGTCAAGAGCGCGGGCAATTGCAGGCCGATCTTTTCGTAGTGGGTCGATCCGGGTTTGAATTTGGAATCATATGTGCAGAGGCGATCTCGTACGTTATCGAAGGCCGTGAAATCCATTTCTGCAGGAGGCAACATCTCAATACTGCCATTACCCCAAAGAGAAACATGAAATTCCCGTCCGTCAATGAAATCTTCAACAATGGCGGGTTGGCTGAATACATCCAGAATATATGCAATCCGCTCTTTCAGTTCTTCTGGTGTCATGACGACGGCATCACTAGTCAGACCATAACTGCAGTGTTCCCGGGATGGCTTCACTATGGCCGGAAAACAATGCCAGTCATCGATAACGGGTGAATCGTACATACGCCAGCCGGGCGTCGGCACTCCGGCTCTATCGAGAAGCTTTTTCACTCCTTGCTTATCCCAGCAGGCATGCAACACCTCAGGTGTTGAGCCGCTATAGGTGAAATTTAATTCATCCAGTGTCCTTGCGGCAAAGGCTTCGCTATGCGGTACGCTGGGGATGTCTTCACACCAGTTGAAGACGATATGCTGGGCGGGTTCGTAACAGCTGAGGCGGGAGTCAAGATCGGCATCGTACACGGGAACATTGGTGACCGGATGTCCCTGTTCTTGAAGGACTGATTCAAGTTTTGCAACTTCCTGGAGAGCCAGATCGATATCGGCGGGATCCCATGATTGATCGATGTTGTGAAGCAATAAAACCGGTAGGTCGGTGAGACCTCTTTTAAAAGACATATTGCACTACCTCCTCTTTGAAGGCTCGCGTAAAGCAGTTATTGATAACCTTCATATTTTTCAGAAGTCAGACCGCATTCCTGGGTAATGCCTGATGTGGTCGTTGCTCCCGGAAGTCAGCAGTGCAATTGCGGCGTGTTCTAACAGCTCTTCAGAAAAAGTAATTTCATGGTACAAGATTTAGAGATATTACCTGTTAGAATGCCTTTTACTATGCCCTCGTTTTCATATTTTATTATGTGCCCCTTATAGCTAATTTTATTGAATAAATCAAGCATTATTTTTTTATTTATGCATCTTTTTTTTGTATGCTCCTTTGTTAATTTGTAGAAAACGTTCCAGTTTGCCTTTTTCCGAGAGAACCTTCAATCCCAAATCTTTGCGTGTTGCAGGTATGTCAAGTGACTCTCTTCGCCTCACCAGAATCATGGCACCAGCCGGACATGCGGACACACAGAGTCCACAGCCAATGCACGTATTGATGTCAACTACGGCCAGGGAGTTCCGTATTTCAATAGCCTGCATGGGACACCGTTCATCCGCACAGATACCGCATCCCGTACAGGTGTTGCTGTTGACTTGAGGCTGGAAACCGCTCGTTGCGAATCCGTGTTCCACCTTAAGCCTGGTACGGCATGTCAGGATTATGCAGCAACAGGGACAGCAATTACAGATGAAGCTCGCCTTATCTGCGCTATTGCTGCTGGTATGCACGAGCCCTTCTTCTTCAGCCTGTTTGAGAACGTGCTGTGCCTCCTCCCTGTTTATCTCCCGCGCATAGCGGCGTTCAACCAAGAAGCGCGCCGGTCCGTCAAAGAAGAAACATACTTCCCTGGGAGCATGACATGCACCAACACTGATACGGCAGGCGCATTGAGCGAGAGCGATATATTCCGCCTTCTCTATTAACGTCGCCACCTCCTCATAGGGATGAATAGAGATGGTTGAATCTATTGCCTGTCCAACAGGTACAACCCGTGCCATGGGTGTCGGGTTTCCCGCAAAGGATTCACCAAGACCGTCTTTGCGATATTTTGTCCAGAGCTTTCCTAACCTTTCGTGAAGAGGTGAGCCTTTTCCCCGCATCAGGGGATATTCAAACAAACCGGGAACGGTCGGGAGGAGACCGAAGAGCTGCGCGCCGTCCTTCTCGCAGGAAAAGATGACTGCCTTATCCGCCATAAACTCGAGCAAATATTCCGCTTCATCCACAGGAATACCGGCAGCTGATGCAATATCTTTGGCCGGTGTGGGTGTAAAGCTCATGTGGGTGGCAAGCTCCGCTTCTTCAGGTGTAAAGAGGAAGCGGAGGATTTCTTCAAAGGCCTTGGATTTCGGCGCACCGGAAGGGTGGGCATCCAGAATCTCGCGCAGTGTTTCATATACATCCATGATGATTCCTTACGTAACCGCTCGCTGATAGGCATACATTTCTTCCGTGAGCCAGCTTGTCCACTTCTCTATCCCCTCACCTGTTTTGCAGGAAGCTTCAATGATTGTAATATTCGGATTCAGTTTTAAGGCCCTCTCTTTCACGGCAGCCATATCGAAATCGGCAATGCCCATATAATCTATTTTGTTCACCACGAGGACATCGCACACGCTGAAGATAAGGGGATATTTAAGTGGCTTGTCATCGCCTTCCGGAACACTCAGGATCATGGCTTTCTTTTGGGCGCCCGTGTCGAATTCCGCCGGACAGACAAGGTTTCCTATGTTCTCGATTATGACGAGATCAAGATTTTCAAGATCCATCTCATCAAGAGCCATCCTAATCATGGCAGCATCGAGATGACAGAATCCACCTGTCTTTAATTGAACGGCAGGAATACCTTCCTGGACTACTTTCTCCGCATCCACCATGGAGTCTATATCGCCTTCGATTACGCCGATCCTGCACATATCCTGCATGCTGCGGATGGTGTTCACGATGAGACTTGTCTTGCCGCTTCCAGGCGAGGACATGAGGTTCAGCATAAAAACATTATGTATGCGGAGCATGTCTCTGATTTCATCCGCAAGATTCTTATTATCGGAAAGTATATCTTCCTTGATTTCTATCAAGCGTATGTCTGCCATTCTATAACCTCACTAGATTCCATATGCTCCTCCTGGGAAAAGGGGGGCATGAGGGTTATTATGAGATTGTTATATCCTTGATATAAAATTCCCGCCCGGAGAGAAGCGAAACCTTTACCCCACTACAGCGAGGACAGGCGAAATCCCTCGAATCTCTTAGAGAAATCCCAAAGGTATTTTCACAATCTTTACACTGGAAGACAATCGGTGATCTTTCTACGTCGATTATTGCTCCTTCGGCAATAGTGCCCTTGCTGAGATAGTCAAAGTAATGCTGAATGCAGTCACCGACAAGCTCACTCAGTTCCCCTATCTTGAGATTGACAGCGAGAACCTTTTCCGCCTTGTGAGTTTTAGCATGTTTCAAAACGATAGTAAGGATGCTCTCTGTTACAGAAAGTTCATGCATTATTTTTATCTCCAGAAATTGTTCATTACACGAATGGAATGCAAAATAGCAATAGAAAAATACATAGATGAGCGTTTCTGTGTGTGGTGTATTTCTTTATCATTGACATAAAACTTCCTTTCCTATACTACACATCAAGAAACATAGTCGCGCTATTGTAATATAATATGGAACTTATTGTTTATATCGCTGATTTTTTTATTCATCTCGACAGGCACCTGGGTGTAATAATCCAATCATTTGGCAGTTGGACGTACTTCATATTTTTCCTGGTTATCTTCTGCGAGACCGGTCTCGTCGTTACCCCCTTCCTCCCCGGAGATTCACTCCTCTTTGGGCTCGGTACATTTGCCGCATTAGGATTTCTTCAGATTGAATGGCTGCTGATTCTTCTGTCAATCGCTGCGGTAGCGGGCAATACCGTGAACTACGCGATAGGTAATTTTATCGGGCCGAAGGTATTTCACAAGGAAAATGTCAGGTTTTTAAACAAGGAATATCTTAACCGGGCCCATGAATTTTATGAAAAACACGGAGGGAAAACGATAGTGATAGCCAGGTTCATACCGATCATACGCACGTTTGCCCCTTTTGTGGCCGGAATCGGGAAAATGACCTATGTACGTTTTACCTTATACAATGTGCTGGGCAGTGTTGCCTGGATTACTATTTTTATTGTGGGAGGCTATTATTTCGGCAATCTGCCTGTTGTGAAGAGAAATTTCACGATTGTTATCTTCGCGATCATCATAATTTCAGTACTCCCTATAATAATTGAATATTTCCGGCAGCGCCGTCAATTATCCTGAGAGGATCCGTAGGGAGTAGTAACAATAGAGATCTCAGCCCTGGAAAAGGAAAGAGGCATGAAAAAAAAGACCGTACTGATTCTCGTTGTGGGTTTATTGCTCTGTTTTGTCACGACAGTCCGAGCGGAAAGTTCAAATGTCGTGAAAATCGGCAGCGATGTGACTATCGAGGAGGGTACGAAGGTTCATAACGTCCTGGCATTTGGCGGACAGGTTACTGTAGATGGTGTTGTAGAAAATAATATTATTGCCATCGGCGGTTCCGTAGTCTTGACAAAAACAGCCGTGGTCAGCGGGGATGTTTTCACCCTGGGGGGCATTATTGTCAGAGGAAGGGGAGCTGAGGTACATGGCAACATTACCGAGATCAATGCCGACGATATTTCTGCGGCCATCGCAAATGCCCTGAGTGAAGAATGGGAAGGATGGTCCTGGATTTTTGCCATTGTTTCCATTTCCGTTTTTCTCGGTGTTCTGCTCCTCACCATCCTGACTGTCTTACTGATTCCGAAGCCGGTGCGGCTTATTGCGTCAGCTGTTAAGGAAAAGACTTTCAAGGTTACTATATGGGGTATTATCGGACTTGTATTGGTTGTTCCTTTAGCGGTGCTGCTGGCAATTTCGGTCGTCGGTATCGTGTTAATTCCGTTAGAAATGGCTTTAGTCCTTTGTGCGGTACTCGTCGGCTTCATTGCCGTATCGCAGCTTGTGGGCAGGAAATTATTCACTATTCTCAAAAGACAGGATCAGAGCATGATGAAGGAAACGATCTGGGGGCTTATTATCCTGTGGCTGATCGGATGGATACCATACGTGGGCTGGATGGTCAAGATGTGTGTCATAATTATCGGCTTGGGAGGTGTGCTCTTGACCCGTTTCGGTACCAGTCAGCACATGTAGTCCTGCCTGTGATCCTTATTGCAAAACCATCCTGATTATTGTAAAAAGTAATTCAATAAGAGTTTTTAGAAATACCACTTTGCCATTTCGACCCCTGTGTGTTCCCTCAGGATAAATTCGGGGAGAAATCTTTAAGATCCATCCCTATAGATAGGAAGAGGATTTCTTGCCCTGCTTCTTAGGACAAAGCGAGGCCTGAGTTATCCACCATGCCAGAGATCATAGCGGCGATCAAACATATGGAGAACACCCCGGCAATCGGAGACGGGTACTCCCATGCTTCTTTCAAGAAAGGATGGCTGCGTAAAAACACATAAAAAATGCGCATTCTTGCTTGACAGGGAAGCAACAATTTTTTAAAGTAGCTTCCATGATTATTAATCAAATTTTATGAGGAGGTCGGAACAATGAAGAGGTATGCGTTAATTGTTTTCAGTGTTGTATGCATTATGGGATTGATGTCACTCTCGGCATCACCCGCGGCTGCGGTGAAGATAGGCATTGTTCTGCCTCTCACAGGGGCCGAAGCGAAATTTGGGGAGATTGAAAAACGCTCCTTTGAGATGGCCGTAGAGGAGATCAATAAACAGGGCGGCATTAAAGGGGAAAAGATCGAGTTGCTTATAGAAGACGACACAGGGCGTCCGGAAGTGGGGAGATCGGTCGCGGAAAAGTTGATAAATAAAGATAAGGTTGTCATGCTTGGCGGTGGGTATTCAAGTTCCGTCACATATGCCGTAGCCGGTGTGGCCCAGCAGAACCGCATACCGTTTCTCGTCAATACGGGTGCCGCCGATAAAATTACCACCTCAGGCTGGGACTATGTCTTCCGGCTGAATCCTCCGGCCAGTGAATACGCGGGGGCGATTGAATCACTTATCGATCAGGTAATACAACCAAAAACGGTTGTGATTCTCCATGAAAATTCCCTGTTCGGAACGTCAGCCGCTGAAGCATTTAAAAAAACCTGCGATAAGTTAGGCTATACGGTACTTCTCAAGCAAGGATATGAAGCCGGCGGCATTGATTTCAAACCCGTTCTCATCAGTGTAAAAAAGCTCAACCCAGATGTAATCTATATGGTATCCTATATCATGGATGCTTCTTTGCTCATGAAGCAGTCGAAAGAATTAAAATTAACACCGAAGATGTTTATCGGTGGGGCAGCGGGCTTCACCATGCCGGAATTCAGGAAGAATGCCGGGGTAGCGTCCGAGAAAGTAATATCGGCCACGCTCTGGTACCAGAATCTGCCGTATCCGGGGGCGATGCAATATTTCAAGAATTACAAAGCCAAGTATAAGGACGACACGGAATATCACGGCGCGGAAGCCTATGCGGCCGCGCAGATTATCGCCGATACCCTGAATCGAGCGAAATCATTCAGCCCTGAAGATATCAAACAGGCGTTGTCCGAAACGTATGCGATGACCGTTTTTGGCCCGGTTAAATTCATATCCTATGACAAGTTTAAAAATCAGAACAAGCTGCCTACTTACGTAGTGCAGTGGATAGACGGAAAGCTTGAGTTAGTCTGGCCTTCCGATATAGCCACAAAAAAATTCGCATATCCCGTAGATTGGATGAAAACCTGGAAGTACAAGCGATAGAGTCATACCGTCAATGAACTGCCGCCCCGGTATCGTGGCGGCAGTTCAAATAAGCTGAATAATACGTTGCAATTTCACGAAATACCTCAGGGCTTTTTCGAAAGGACCATCACATGGATGTCTTTATCCAGACACTCGTCGCGGGGATTCTTATCGGGGGAATCTACAGTTTGATCGGCATCGGGATGACACTGATTATGGGTGTCATGGGCATCATCAACCTGGCCCACGGACAGTTGATGATGGTAGCCATGTATATCACTTTTGTCTTGCATCACATTTTTGGGATCGACCCTTACATCTCGCTGTTTGTTACCATGCCTTCTTTATTTCTCTTAGGCGTTGTTCTTCAAAAACTGTTTCTGAACCCTTTGATGAAAATTGAATCCATCCTCCCTGAAAACCAGGTTCTGATGACTGTGGGCATAGGGATGGTGTTAACCGAGATAGCAAGGTTCATCTTTACTTCCGATTACAAAACGGTGGAGACTTCCTACAGTTCAGCGGCATTTTTTATCGGTGACATCTCTTTTAACCAGCCCATGTGTTTTGCCTTTGTCATCGCCGTTGTATTCACGGTGCTCCTTTTTTGGTTCTTGCTGAAAACCGATTTGGGCCGCTCCATTCGGGCAACTGCCCAGGATAAAGACGCGGCAACCCTGATGGGCGTGAACAGCGGTCGGATAACGATCATTACGTTTGGATTGGGTTCAGCGCTGGTAGCCTCCGCGGGGAGTTTATTAATACCGATTTTCTATCTTTTTCCTGATATTGGCGGCCCATTTACCTTGAAGGCCTTCGTGATCACCATACTGGGAGGTATGGGAAGCACGGTGGGCGCCATAGTCGGGGGACTTGTCCTAGGCATTGCAGAATCTATGGGTGCGACGTATATCGGTATGGGGTACAAGGAAATGGTCGGCTTTATCATATTCGTGCTTGTCCTGGTGTTCTTACCGGGTGGCTTAAAGCGCCTGACGAAAGTATAATGAAGAGGTAGCTATGGAGAAAAAGCATATTGTGTACATCATTCTGGGACTCCTCGGCGTTGTGTTTCCATTCCTCGTCACTTCCGATTACTATCTCCATCTGGTCATCATCGCCCTTATGTGGGTTGTCATAGGGTCCTCATGGAACCTTCTGGCAGGGTATACAGGGCAGGTATCCTTTGGTCATGCCATGTTTTTCGGAATCGGGGCCTACACCGCCGGGATCTTTGTGACAAAACTGGAGATTTCCGCCTGGTGGGGCATGGCCTTCGGGGGCGTTGCCGCAATGCTGATAGGTCTCTTTGTAGGGTGGGTGTGTTTCAGATTGAGGGGCCCCTACTTTGCTCTTGCCACCCTTGCCGGCGGCGAGATATTCAGGCTCATCGCAACCAACTGGGAAGAGCTTACGGATGGCATGGTGGGGATTCTCATTATTCAGACCTTCAGGAGCAAGCTGCCTTACTACTACATAGCCCTGGCCCTCGCCTTTCTGTGTATTTTTGTTATACACGTCATCATGAAATCCAAGTGGGGGTACTATTTTGTCTCGATCCGGGAGGATCAGGATGCGGCGGAATCCCTGGGGATCAACACGACGCGCTATAAGAATATATCCCTTCTGGTGAGTTCGTTCTTTACGGGCATGGCAGGGGCGTTTTACATGAACTACATGGGCTTTATCGATCCACATGTAGTGTTCTCCCTCCACTATATATCCATCATGGCGATCCTTGTTGGTATTGTGGGCGGGGTCGCGACGATAATGGGACCTGCCGTGGGCGCATTCATTATGGTGGGCCTCCAGGAAACTTTTAGAAGCGCGTTTTTTGGCCTGGCCCCAAAATGGACAAGCGAAGCCCATGCACTGGTCTTTGGCCTCCTGGTTATTTTTGTGATCATGTTTCTGCCGAACGGCGTTGTGGGTGACTGGCTGAAAATAAAGAGAAATGTTTTTCGCGCCGGTACATCAAGTTAACGATACTAATAGTGGAGAAGTGGTATGGCACTCCTGGAAGTGAAAAATCTTACGAAAATGTTTGGGGGACTCAAGGCGGTTAATGACGTTACCTTCCATGTGGATGAAGGGGAAATCATGGGCCTTATCGGTCCCAACGGTTCGGGGAAAACGACCATTTTCAACTGC
This sequence comes from uncultured Syntrophaceae bacterium, assembly GCA_964564625.1. Lineage (GTDB taxonomy): Bacteria > Desulfobacterota > Syntrophia > Syntrophales > UBA2185 > UBA2185. Next base: position 53,938 of record CAZMBE010000002.1, read on the forward strand.
ATCAACCACTACTACCCCCTCACGTCCGGCGACATATTTTTTGAGGGTAAAAGCGTAAAAGGGTTGAAAACACACACGATCTGCCATATGGGTATCGGCAGGACGTTTCAAGTCGTCAAACCCCTTTCCAGGATGACGGTGTTGGATAATGTAACAGCCTCCGCCTTCTGCCGCGTCGGTTCAATACAAGAGGCGCAGGACGAGGCCCTCAGAGTCCTGGAATTCAGTGACCTCATGGATCAGAAAGACAAGTTGGCGAAGAGTCTCCCTATAGGGAAGAGGAAACGGCTGGAGATTGCCAGAGCTCTGGCAACGAAGCCGAAACTCATCCTTCTTGATGAAACGGCAGCGGGCCTGACTCCTTCGGAACTGGATGCGGCCATAGAGCTGATAAAAAAAATGAGGGATAACGGTATCACCATCCTGATTGTAGAACACATAATGAAAGTCATTATGTCCATATCCGACAGGATTCACGCGATCAACTTCGGCCAGACCATTGCGGAAGGCACGCCGAATGAGGTAGCCAACAACAAAGCAGTGATCGAGGCTTATCTGGGAGAGGCGTATGCTCAGTGTTAAGGGAATAAGTGTATTTTACGGAGACCTCCAGGTACTCTGGGATGTTTCCTTTGAGGTGAAAGAAAAAGAAATAGTGGTCTTGGTCGGTTCCAACGGAGCGGGGAAATCCACGACATTGAGAACCATATCCGCCCTCCTCACCCCGAAAAAAGGGACGGTTGAATTCAACGGCTCGCGTATTGATCATGTACCGGCAAACAAGATTATCGAGTATGGTATTGTCCACGTTCCCGAAGCGAGGCGCCTGTTTCCGGAAATGACCGTCGAGGAAAATCTGATTATGGGATCTCTCAACGGTGAGGCCAAACGCAAACGTCCTGATACCATGGAGTATGTATATACCCTCTTCCCGAGACTCAAGGAAAGAAAAAAGCAGACGGCGGGAACGCTGTCCGGTGGAGAACAGCAGATGCTTGCCGTCGGCAGGGGACTTATGTCGTTGCCCAAGCTTATGATGCTTGATGAACCATCCCTCGGCCTTGCGCCTCTCCTGGTTCAGGATATTTTCAATATGGTGAAGAAGATCAATGACGCTGGGGTTACGGTCCTATTAGTGGAGCAGAACGTAAGACAGACCCTGGGGATGTGTGACCGGGCATATGTTCTGGAAAACGGCCGCATTGTATTGGAAGGTCCCGGATGCGAGCTTCTGGAAAACGAAAAGGTGAAAGAGGCCTTTTTAGGGATTTAACAGAGCAATATCCCCCCTTATTTTTTCCCTATAGGAAACGTCAGGCTCGCTCCAAGATAGCCGATGAGAGACACAAGGGGAACGAACGACAGGGTCATGGCCAGGTAGACAATACGAGCCATCCCTATATCATCAAGGATGCCGGGATTCGCAATCCTCCAGAAAAGAGTGCCCGAAGAAAGAACGACAAGGATGCCGGACAGCACTATTTTCCACACCACCGGTTTCATCGGCTTTGCCAAATAATTTAACCGCCAGGTCAAGAATCCTGTTCCCATGGCCACGGGCAGGAACATAACCCCGCCGACTAGACAGTGAAATGCCGTGGTTTCAAGTGAATCAATTCCCGTAAGCATATAGACGACATTAAAAAACGCGGCAGCGAGCAGAAATACGATGGGGAAGTGAACCGTCATAGGGTGGGGGTGCCGTTCGAAGAAAGGAAAGCGGGCAATAAGAGATGAAATAAGAGCCGGCATCGATCTCTGTGGTTCTGTCTTCTTGGTCAATACCCCAACCTGAGGGTATCTTTCAAAAACCTCTTCATCATGGGGTGCCGCCGGGAATTCCGAACTGAGATCCCGGCCTGCATGATGGCGGTTCATGTGCAATCCCCCCTCCCAGAGACCGCTCTGACTGACATCATAGACCTTCCCTCCGTATGCGATATAGATAGGGTTGCCGTCTTTGCCGTCGAAGCCTGAAAGAGACTCAGGATCAAATTCTTTCATGGATAAAATATCCTCTTGCTCTTAATAAAATAAAAAAATCACATACAGAAAAAAGCATATCCGCCAGGTTACTCTCGCCAGTATAAGATAGAACAGCGATTGTTAAGATAAAAAATATTTTTCAAATAATCCATAGTAAAAAAAAGGGTTAACCAAAATTAGGCCAACCCTTAATAATGACTTGGTGGAGCTGAGGAGGATCGAACTCCTGACCTCTTGAATGCCATTCAAGCGCTCTCCCAGCTGAGCTACAGCCCCACAAAAATCGCATCTTCAATAAGGTGAAAGCCTTAACATACGATTTTGTGGGTTGTCAATACATTTTTCTTGACATTTGATGAGCCCTTATATAATCACACACACTATGTGCCGGAGTGGTGAAACTGGTAGACGCAGGGGACTCAAAATCCCCCGACCGCAAGGTCATCCCGGTTCGACCCCGGGCTCCGGCACCACAAGAATAACAATATGTTACAGCTTTTAAGATTGTAATCTTTTTCATTTTCTGAAAGTACATTTATCATTTTGTCCCGCTATAGTCCCGCTTTTTAAATTTCTCCTATTAAAAACCCCCGGCCATAATAGACAAGGGTTTGCTTATTTGTCATAAAACGAAGTTCTATTTACAGCTTGTGTAAAGATGGTCATGAAACATTCCTTCCTTAAGTCAAGCGTATAGAAGTTTTAGCAGACATGCACTGTTTCGAATGATTATCAATGAAATTTGTCTCTTGACTTTTCAGGGAATCAAGAGCGAAAATTCAATATATCTACATAGGGCATTGTCAAAAAGTTAACAACTAATGGAACCCTTTTTTACAAGGGTGATGCCATGAAGACAGTATTAAAACCCTGTTTCTGAAAAGAGGCGGGGTTTTGTGTTATTGGGGTAATGAAGATAAAGTGTTGGCAATATCTCTCTTTCATTCAATGTAATTTGCCGGTATCTGTACCGAATAAATGAGAGATAAAAAGAAAGAAACATGAGAAAAATGGTGAAGGAGGTATGCATTATGAAAAAGGTCACCCTGCTGTCTTTGTTGATCCCTTTCTTTTGTCTTATATCGCATTTCTCGGTCCCCGCACATGCAGTGGTACAGGGAGAGACTGATCCATACTCGGTAACACTCTATGAAGGAAAGAACTATGAAAAACCATTCAGTACATGGAAACTTGCACCAGGTATGCGCATGCTGAAGATTCCCACAATAGGCAGGTTTCCTGGATCCATATTGATGGGCTCTTCGGTGAGCGTGGTTCTATTTTACGACTGGCATTTCAGATCCAAGTTTCATGTAATAGTTGAATGCGGAAGAAGGGAAGGCAGTACCTGCATTAACCCAGTATTTAACCTGGTTCCTTTTGTGACATTCAGAAGCTCATCACCCTTAATGTTCCCACACCCAAAATACTATCCTTATCCTCTACGCTATTCCATCATCATCCATCGCAAAGATATAGGTGATTGGCTGGGAGTTGGGCTGCAATGTGGTGATACTTATCGTTATAGTCGTAGTTCCTCTTATCAATTCTATCCCTTGCCGGAAAAGGCGAGCGAGAAAGCGATTATATACTCGAAAATACCTTATGGTAATAAATGTCCCTATACTCTTACAATAATGCCTGGCTCTGGATGCTATGGACTCTCACAGCCTAATAAGCATCCAAATCAGAATGATGTAGAAGTGACAGCGACTGGAGCGGAGGGAAACACTCACAAGTTTCCAGATCCGAACGATACGGAATGTAAATTGATTTTACAAGGGTACAAACTCCAAAAATATAGTATCAATCAGCCCTCCTCGCTGAAGATTGTATATAAAGGGCCCTTTGATCAAGCATCATATGTGTATTCTGCTCGTGTGTCTGCGCCTACAGCACCTAATGTCGCGAAGGTTGACAAACAGCCACCTCAAAGGACTATCGCAAGTACTGGGAGACAGGTGGCCTCAACAGCAAAATCAGCATTGATAAAGATATATAACGTGTCAGGCCCATGGAATAGCAACATCGGTTTGAAGTATACCATCACGCAGCAGCAGAACACTTTTCAGTGGACTGTAGCGAACAGCACTGAAAAAGGGAAGGGAACATTAAGTGGGTATGACATAAGCGCATCATGGCAGGGGCCGCAAGGGGGTGGCTCTACTCAGGGCAAAATTGCTATAGTCGATGCGAGCGGAAAAGCGACGAAGATAATCTGGAACAACGGGGTACAGTTTTTCCGGTGAACAATAGTGAACGGACAATTACTCAGATTAGTAAACTGGGAACGATCTCATAAAGTATTTTGCATCTCTGCTGATAAAAATGCGTAAGAGAGCAGGGTCAGAAACGGTCCTGCTTTTTTATGCACATTTCAACCCGTAAACTTGAAGGGCCAATTAATTATGGATGTATAGATTTAGAGGTGTAATGCGCAACTATAACCACAACCGATCATGGAAAATTTTTAAGAGCTTTTACCATGGTGTACTTCCTTAAGTGAGAGTTCTATTATTTTCAATGGTATGTTCTATTTCACACAGTATTGCTCAAGCGCTGTTGTCATTTGTCACACAGTTGCCCGTGCGTTTCTCGGCCTTCACTGATGCGAAACACTCAAAAGTAAAAGTTCAATTACGGTGCTTTCATGACGCAATCTTCTCTTTTCGTTCGTCATAAAATGAAGTAAAATTAAAAAAAGGTCGATAAATACCAACCGAATATATTGATTAGTGGGTACAACGAGAAACAGGAATGAGCTATCCATTTGCCGCAATTGGGCTCGCCCCGATTCTCTTGGCTCAGGGCATTTATGTTAGTTGGGTAACGCCGAGGCTTCCTGAGCCAACGGGAGTGCGTTACGGAGCTGAGGGTGCAGGCAAATCTTTGCGACTGGTCATCGTGGGAGATTCTGCCGCTGCGGGAGTTGGTGCCGACTGTCAGTCATCAGCTCTTTCAGGACAGCTCGTCTCATCGTTAGCCCCTCACTTTTGTGTGTCTTGGAGGCTCATCGCCAAAACGGGCCACAAGATTCAGGATGTCATAAATCATATCGAATCAGCGCATCAAGAAACCTTTGACATAGCTGTTGTCTCGGTCGGTGTGAATGACGTAACCGGCGGTACGTCAATAAAGAAATGGCAGTCTCTTCTTGGCTATCTGTGCGACCTTTTAAAACTCAAGTTCGGAATACAACATGCCTTCCTGTCAAGTATACCCCCTATGCAGGTATTTCCTGCATTGCCGAAACCGCTTGGGTGGTATCTTGGAAATAGAGCGGCATCATTCAACCGCACAATGAGCGACCTTACAACGAGACGAGAAGACTGCGATTTTGTGCGGCCAGTATTTCCTCTCACAAAAGAGTTCATCGCCGCAGATGGCTTTCACCCCAGCCCGGCCGCATATGCATCTTGGGCTGAGCAATTGGCCACAGTAATCAAGAAAAAGTGGCAATAGCATATGCTAACCAAAAGATTTCACGCAACATTGGCGCCGACACACCGCCGTGCCTGAACCCAGATAATCCTTGACGAAAGAATAAAACTATGAAATCTTAAACACAACCTAACACATGAAATTCAATAAGAAAATCAGATTATAGTTCGTATAGCTTCCTCTTCTAAAGAAGAAGAGCAAGTATTTTTTCAGTCAGACTGTTAAAGTCGTAAATGGTTGTGGTGGTACTTCAACCTTGTTTCCTTTTCACCTAACTTCTTTTATTCTGCGGACCATTATCTGCCCAACTTACCTTATGCAGGTCGAAAAGGATGGTGGAAGTTGACCAAGCTGAATCCTACAGGTCCCATGGCCCACGAAGCTATTCGGTCCTTCTTCCACCGCAACCACTTTTTTATCTTATACTTTTACGCAGCCACCGATACCAAATCTTTGAAGACCCGTTGATCCTTTAACAACGCAAAGATCACCTTGATCAGCTTGATCTCCACTGCGCAGCAAATCTCTTTTCTTCTGGGCTGCTGCCCCACCCTGTTCTTTGTCTCTAATTTTCTTTGATAATACTCCTGAAAATAGTTACTCTGTACCACGATCCTCATGCTCATAAAGAAAAGATACTTCCGTAAAAGCCACCGACCCTTCTTGGAAATGAACTTACGACTTACCCAGGACCCGGAATCACTCTCCTGGGGATCATACCCGGCGTACTTCACAATCTGACGGACATTATGAAAATGCGCAGGATCACCCAGTTCTCCCAGAAATACGGCAGCAGAAAGAGGGCCTATGCCCGGGATGCTCATCAGATAGAGTGCTGATTGGATCTTGTTCACCATGAGCTTTAATTGTCGATCCATGTCCTTGAGCGCCAGGGCCGTCCCCTTCACTTCTTCCAAACACACCTTTAGCCGGTATCGGTCAGTAACGCCTATCGACTTCACTCCTATACTCTTTTGCGCTGCCTCGTAGAGTGCTTTTGCCTTCTGGACAGACCCTGCCTTCTTTCTTGAACTTTCTGCAATCAATACTTCAAGAGTTGATACTTTCATTACCACAACATCCTCAGGGAAAGGACACCGATCGAGACTTACCCATAAGCTCCTCGATCCCATTGATCAGAATATCCCATGCAATTCCAGGAGGTAATCGTCCAGAGTGACATGCAGGGAGTTCTTTGCGCTTACGCTGTATCGGAGAAGCCTCTCACATGCCTTCGATAATGCCCGCAGCTGTCTCAGCTCGCCCTCCTCTATAACTGTATCAATATATTTACCCTCGCGGGGAATGTTTGCTATGGTGAATGCATCTCGTTGATCACTCTTGGCAGAAGAGCTCTCATCCAGTTCCTGATGATGCTTCAGGGCCGTAGCCCGTACAAATCGCACCTCATACCCATGATCTTTTGCAAAATAGGCGAGCTTTCTCCAGTAGTGACCCGTTGGTTCCATCCCGATGAGGAAGTCCTTAAAATGATGTCTTGCTTTGAGCCCTTCGATCATCTCAATAAACTGCTCAAGCCCTTCCCGGCTGCCCAATACTTTGCCGTTCCTGTTCATAAATCCTACTGCGTTGAATGCATTGCCAACATCCACTCCTACGATCAGGGTCGTTGTATTGATCCTTTGAGGCTTAGCCAACTGCTTGTTATAATCTTTCCCGGACATGACCTCTTCTCCTTTCTGCTATGTTGTTCGGGATATTCAACTTTAACAGATTGAGAATACCATGTCCTCACTTCTCTTTCTTATAGTAAGCTGTAGCCTTTAGAATTGGCTTTCTGCAATAGATAGCAGAGTATGGTCGTTAATAAATGGAAGAAAAAGAAAAAGGCAGGGTCAATTGACCCTGCCTCACTTATTTTTGAAGTTTCCCATGATTTAAAATAAACATCGCGCTCCGAAAATCAAGAGATTAAGATGCTGTCGGACCGTACATCGCCGAATCGGATTAGTCCCCGTGTTGGTTTACGATTAGGGCTGGATCATGAACAGTACCTTATCTACCCTGTTGCCGTCCATATCGACAACCTCAAATCGGTACTTGTCCCAGTGTATGAGGTCTCCTGTGACGGGTACGCGCCCAAGGTAGGTCATGATGAAGCCCCCCAGGGTATGATAGTCTTCATCCTTGTCGCCGGGCATGTTTGCAATGTTGAAATTTTGCTTGAACGTCTCGATGGGGATGGTGCCGTCTACAAGCCATGACCCATCTTCGCGCTCCACGATTTCCTGATCTCCCTCCTCCCTGAAGGAAGAGATGTCTCCCACGAGGGCCTCGACGATATCGTTGACTGTGACCAACCCCTGGATGACGCCGTATTCATCCACGACGAGGGCGATGTTGATCGGCGACGACCTGAAATGCTCGATGATCTTCATTATCGATACGGTTTCGGGAAAGATAAAAGGCTGGTGCAACAGAGGCTCTATATCCGATTTTTCGATCTCCGGATATATTTTGAACAGGTCTTTTACATGGAGAATCCCGACGACCTGATCCAACCCGCCCTTGCATACCGGGAAAAGGGTATGATGAGCTTCCCGGATTTTGTCCAGATTCTCCTGAAAAGGCGCGGCATAGTCCAGCCAGACGATGTCCGGCCGGGGCGTCATGATATCATGGACGCTGAGATCGTCCATGCGGAACGCCCGGTGACAGATGTCCTGCTCCATTTTATGAAAGATTCCCGCCTCTGCGCCTTCTTCAAGAAGGGACTTGATCTCCTCTTCGGAAACATCGGAGACGGGCTTTTTGATGCCCAGGATCCTGATTACGACCCCCGAAGACGCATCTAGGATGCGGACAAAGGGGTACACAACAATGGAGACGTAATACACTGGCATGGCAATCAGGACGGCGATGCGTTCCGGATGCTGCAAGGCAAGACGCTTGGGTACGAGCTCGCCGATGATGAGCGTAAAATAAGTGATGCCGATGACGACCACTGCGAGGCTGAGGGTGTAGCTGTAAGGCTTCAGCAGGGAATAGGCATCAAAGACGTGCTGAAGATCCTTGGCAATGGTCGCACCACCATAAACGCCCGCCAGAATTCCGATCAGGGTGATCGATATCTGAATGGTAGAAAGGAAATTTCCTGGATCCTGGGCAAGCTCCAGCGCCTTCTGCGCTTTCCGGCTTCCCCCCTCAGCCATTACCTTCAGTTTCGATTTCCGCGAGGAAACAATAGCGATTTCTGCCATTGCAAAAGTGCCGTTCGCGATAATCAGTAATAAAATAACGATCATCTCGCCGGGGATATCAAGCATGTCGGATGTAATAGGTTGGGCCTTTAGACCCTCATCCTCTCCTTTTCGAAAGTCGTCCAGCAATTGACCGGAAAGCCATGCCTTGCCGGACACAGCAGAAAGCCTCACACATGGATAGTATATAACCGGAAGCTGTATTTTTGTCAAACATATCCCATGATTAAATGCAGAACAGGTATTTTTTTATTTCTTCCATACTTACATCTGAAAGCTCTCCGATTATCCATGCAGAGGGACATCAGAGAATCCTAGCCATGCCGTTTGAGGTAAATATTTATTTGGCTTATCAGCGAAATCGGATACGGCAATTCGAATAAGCGTCATTCTGTTGTGGAGTTGTAGAATGACGCTTATTCGTAATATACCTTTCTTATAAAATCTGGGAACTATTTAGTGCAGGGAGGAGCAGTCAGAATCTACATTAACGTAAGATAGGCTGTCAGGCAGTAGCATATTCATCCGGTATTAAATAGAATGTTCAGGTGATCCAGCATCAACACTTGTATTTGAAGCCTGAATAATCAATCATCGATTTTGTCCATCTCTGTGATTGAGACGAGTTTTTAAATATCCCCTCCTGCTTTATCCGGGAGAATATATGCAACAATCGCAGCACTGTGATAAATTTGTGATAGAATGAACGGTAAAAGACAGGAATAGATAGAAATCATTTTCACATGTGTTTCTAATGCTTACGGAAAATCTGACCGGATATCAAGGGCTTAAAAAATAGCAAATTGTGGGCCGAATAAAACTCAAAATTCCCCCAACCGCAAGGTCATCCCGGTTCGACCCTGGGCTCCGGCACCAAAAAATAAGGGGTCAGCTGTTACCGACTAACCCCTTAAGCCCTTATAAACATCTTTTTTTCTATTCTGCTAATTTATTTTTTCCCCATTTTCTTGGCTAATGCAGCATTAAATTTCTCGGCATTTATGACAAAGCGTTCGTGTGTGGCCTGGGATATTTTTTCCGCGTCATCAAATGCTTCCAGAGAGAACGTCAATTTCCGTCCCTCTACTTTTTCCAGTTTTCCCTTTACGGTGATGGTCATTCCCTCCGGAGTTGCCGCGGTATGTGTCATATTCATGCCGATGCCCACCGTCTGTTCGTTTGGCCAATCAAGATGAGGGTTAAGCGCTTTGATACAGGAAAATTCATAGAGTCCGAGGAGGAATCCTGTAGCAAGGACCTTGGGCATAACGAGCCCCTCCCCGAATTCCGGGTAAAGAAACGGTACGGTCTTGTTTTCTGGAACCTTGAATGTAAATTCAACAGTCAGTCCGGGCTGTAAAGAATCTTTCATAGAATACCTCCATTATGAAGTTTTTAACTGCGTCTGTCGCAATAAACCGAAATTTTTACAATAAGTCAAATATAAAAAATCACATCGGTAACATTTTGTCCTTCTTCTTTTTAGTTGCAAAGGGTTCGAGGAATCAAGGGGGAAAGGATTCGAGTGAATGAGGAACGGATAAAATGGCGGAAGACTCACTGAAAATATGATACATAATGAGAGTAGGTTTTCTTTACCGACTACAAAACAGGGAATCTCCATGGATGATCATACGGCATTGAGTCAGCTCGAGGGATTGGCGCATGCGCTTGGGATACAAGTACGATACGAAAAAATCATAGAAGACGAAATGTCAAGCGCGGGTGGCCTCTGCCGCATTAAAGGAGAATGGGTGATCATCATAAATTCCGGCGCAACAATTAATGAAAAAATTCAAACATTGGCAAAGTCCTTGAAGAGTTTTGATCTCACTACTATCTATGTGAGACCGGCGTTGAGAGAATTATTGGAACAATAGGGTGCAGCACTATGGTATTGTGGTTCAACAAGATGGTTCAAGGCGCAAGGTTAAAATTCAGGGGTGGGTTACAATCAGGGGAGTAACGTAGTCAATTACCGGGGATGACATATATCTTCATAGAGTTTCTCTTCAAATGATCCAGGATAAATATGGTACCACTGCGAATCGGGGGATATATTTGAGCTTAGAAGCGTATCTCTTTTGTCAAAATAATATGTAACAACAACCCTTGCCATTTTCAGGCCGCATTCCACATCATACAGCGCGTGCTTATGGTGCCAATTTTTCACAGGCTGATTGGTTTTGTGTGTTTCGAATACGGTTCTTTCAGGCGGGGGTATTTTTTTCGGGGTCACTGGTTTTTCTGCGGAGGTCTTCTGATTTTCTTTGTCACGGATTTCCAATAGGGACGATGTATTTACGGATGCCTTTTGGTTGTTTCCGTTTTCCAGAGACCGCAGTGTTTTGAGACGTCTTGCCTTCAGTCTTTTTTTAATTTCACTTTTCGGGGCGTATTCATTTCTTATGATTGGAGAACCATGTATGAGGGTTGGAGATGAATTCTCCCCACTCATCGTATGAATCTGTCCTGTGTCCTTAGTAAGGTCCGATAATGCATTTTCCCCGAGTGCCGCCCCGGTCTTTCCTGCGTCCACTTTGAGGTTGGATGAGTTTCCTCCAGCCTTCTTCCAGGTTCGTCCCGTATCCATTTTGGGAGTGGGCGAGGAAGTGCCTCCGATCTTGGCCCAGACCTGGCCTGTATCCATGGAAGGATACCGGATAGATTGCCTGTCGTATGTGTGGGTTGCTTGATCGGCACACAGAAAAGGGGGGACAAGGAATATGCCGGTTATTATACAGAGGATTAAGTTCCGGATTCCTGAATGTAATAGTTTTGTTCTAAGCAGTATTTTTATCATTTTTAATAATTTTGGACAGTTTTTAACACTATTGAAGTCCAAAAATGATCTTGCTTCGCGTTATACTGTTTCAGTGATGGCAAGAATCTCTTACAAAAAAGTTTGTACTTCATATATCGGGAATATTTTTGTATAACTTTAATAACTGCTCCGTCTTTGGTAATTATTTTAAATCAAAGGTTCACCTTTCACGCTTTCATCTTCACGCTCACATATGACTTTGGTGTCAGCCCCTTCCGGCATTTTCCCTCTCCGGGTTCCTTTTTTAAAGGTGGATTTATTATCGAGATCCTGCTAATAAAAAACATCAATTATAAATCCTCAACAATTCAACCCTGCGTGAGGTTGTCATGGATTGATAATAACCCCGGGTCTCAAAAAAAGAGAGAAGGGGTTTTTTTATGAAGATAAAACAGCAAAAGTTCTGGATCTGCCGCCAGGTGCAAGGCGTGATAGTTACAGGGGCAATATAACTGGGGATTAGCGGGGTAGAAAAAACATGTTTACGTTAAAACCGTGCGTGGGATGCGGCTATTGCTGTATAACAGCAAGATGCTCAATTGGATTATTCCTCTATGGAAAACAAGGAAAATGCCCTGCACTGGTATGGAATGGAAACAGATATCTTTGTGAGTTAGTTGATCTATACAGAAGCGCTCTGGATATTGGCAAGGGATGCTGCGCTCCTTTGAACACATGGAGAGAAAAAGTGAGAGAAAGGAAGGAGGTATTTAATCAATGAACGAATGACCACTGTGTCGGCTTTCAAGTATCCATTTTCTTTCCGTTATTCATAGCCAAATTGTTCGTTAATATGAAAAAGATTTTATGTTTTGCCCATCGTGGTGCGTCGGGTCATGAGCCAGAAAATACTCTTTCTGCGATAGAAAAAGCCATTGTTCTCGGCGCGGACTGGATTGAGATCGATGTGTACGCTGTGGAGGGAGAACTCATTGTCATTCACGATGAGCGCCTCGATCGCACGACAAACGGATCCGGCTTAGTGATAGATGCCCCGTTGGAATATTTACGATCCCTCGACGCAGGCAATGGACAGCGCATCCCTTTCCTCCGCGAGGTCTTCGATTGTGTTGATCGCAGAGCAGGAGTAAACGTCGAACTGAAAGGTCATGGAACAGCCGGTTTGACGGTTTCCCTCATGAATGAGTATATACATGAAAAGAGATGGCGCAACGACCAGTGTATCGTATCCTCATTTCATCGCCGTGAATTGGCAAGAGTGACGAAGCTCAATCCTCGCATAAGGATCGGCATTGTTATAGGTGGGTTACGCCGGCAATATCAAAAATTCGTCGCACGATTTGCCACGCATTCTGTGCACCCTCCCATTGAACTTGTGAATGCAGAATTTGTGCGAGACGCGCATGAGCGTGGTCTCAAAGTGTATGTCTACACGGTGAATCAATCTGATGACATTGCGCGATTGACTGCCATGGGCGTTGACGGGATATTTACCGATTTTCCTGAACTCGTGAGCACGCGGTAAGATTTCTTAATGTTACCCATTCGCTCGATTACTCCGCTTTAAGCGAATGTGTTTGCGCTTGCTTTTGGATTTATATATAAATTCTTATATGCTGTAGTGACTATGACACTTTCATCTTTGAGACAGGTTTGGTAATGATGTTACCGTCAGATTACACCTTGACCATATGAGACATTTCGGGAGGAAAAAGTGATGGGACGGCAAAATCGCAACCCCGTATATCTGCAAGGCGGTGACGCCCTGTCGGTGACGGATGTACAAAATGATTTTCTCCCGGGAGGAGCCCTTGGTGTTCTTGAGGGAGACAAAATTATACCTCCCCTGAATCGTGCGATAGCGATGTTCAACAAGTCCAGCCTTCCGATTTTTTTCTCCCGGGACTGGCATCCCTCCGACCACTGTTCGTTTAAAGATCAGGGGGGGCTATGGCCTCCCCATTGCGTGCAAAACACATTAGGCGCTGAGTTTTCCGCCGAACTGCACATTCCAGAAGGATCCATCATTGTATCCAAAGGCACTGAGAAAGAGAGTGAGCAGTACTCCACATGGGAGGGACGTGACGCGGAAGGCAATACAGAGAGCGTTCTTATGAAAAAGTGGGGGATCAGGAGGATATTTATTGCCGGTCTGGCTACGGACTACTGTGTCCTCAATTCTGTAAAGGATGCTCTTGGCGAGGGGTATGAAGTGTATGTGGCAACCGATGCAATCCGCGCGGTGGATGTTCATCCCGGTGACGGCAAAAAGGCGCTTGACGAAATGATCCTGGCAGGGGCAGAAATGATTACCACTGATCTGATTCGAGAGAAAAAATGAACCTGTTAACCAATCCGCTTTTGACCGACCTTTACCAGTTAACCATGCTGCAGGGGTATGTGGATAAGGGTATGCACGAAGAGGCGGTCTTTGAGTTTTACGTCCGGAGCCTTCCTGGTACTCGTGGATTCCTCCTGGCAGCCGGTCTTGAAACACTGCTCACGTTCCTTGAAGGAATGCGATTTTCGGAAGAGGAACTGAAATATCTCGCCGGTACGGGCAGATTTTCCCAAAACCTTTTGGACTATCTTGCAAAATTTCGCTTTCACGGTGATGTATTTGCCATACCGGAGGGGACTGTTTTTTTTGAAAATGAGCCGATAATCCGTGTTGTTGCCCCTCTGCCGGAGGCGCAGCTCGTTGAGACCCGCCTTATTAATATCCTGCATTTTGAGATACTTATCGCCAGCAAAGCTGCCCGCTGCGTTTTAGCCGCGAATGACAGGGCAGTTCTGGTTGACTTCGGGCTTCGGCGGGCGCACGGAGCTGAGGCAGGCCTGTTGGCAGCTCGCGCCACGTACATAGCCGGGTTTTCAAGTACATCGACAGTTCTGGCGGAGCCTCTTTTCGGGATACCGATTTCCGGAACAATGGCCCATTCCTATATTGAGGCTCATGAGGATGAATTGGACGCGTTTCTCAATTTTGCCTACGCAAATCCGGAGAATACGACCCTTCTTATCGATACGTATGATGTCTATGGAGGTGCAAGAAAGGCAGTTGAGGCGGCAATAAGACTGAAGGAAAGGGGAATCAAGGTTCGCGCGGTTCGCCTCGATAGCGGTGATTTGCTCACTTTGTCGAGAGATGTACGCCAGATCCTTGATCGCGGCGGGTTTAAGGATATGCGGATCTTCGCGAGCGGCAATCTCGACGAGTACATCATCCAACAACTGGTATCTCAAGAAGCGCCGATTGACGGATTCGGCGTGGGTACAAAGCTGGATACCTCGGAGGATTCACCGTACCTTGAATGCGCCTATAAGCTTATGGAGTACGCCGGCCGGCCCCGGTTCAAAAAGTCCCAAGGGAAAGCCACCGTTCCGGGACGTAAACAGGTATTCCGGCAGCTTGAAGGCCAGACAATGGTGGGGGACATCATTACCGTGGAAGGGGATGAAGCAGGGGGTATCCCGCTTCTCACAAAGGTGATGAGCGGTGGCCAACGGACTACCAGAAGCCAGGATTTAAAAGACATCGCATCGTATGCCAGGTCTCAGTTGCAATCCCTGCCTGTTCATTTCCGGGAATTGAAAACAAAACCGCCGTATCCCGTAAAAATCTCCCCGGCGTTATCAAGCCTGAAAAAAGAAGTCGTGCGATAAAAGAACTGGCAACGATTGTGGTTTACGTCTGTTATGTCAGTTAATCTTTGAATCTCGCTCCGGGGTCTGATATAGTCACTGCCAAAAAAATAGCGTTGAAGCTCCCCGCAGCCGGCTGCGGAAGGGAATCATGAATCGCATACGCGCACTGCGGATTTGTCCCTGAGAATACAGGATGAGAATGGAAGGTAACTTTACGTGTGTACATCTGACATGGAAGACAAAAAGAAAAAGATCGTGACAATAGGCGGGGGAAGCGGGCAGTTTGCACTTCTTTCCGGATTAAGGGGTTTGAAGGGAATTGATATTACAGCTATCGTGTCAATGGTTGACAGCGGCGGAAGTACGGGAAGGTTGCGAGATGAACTGGGAACATTGCCGCCCGGTGATGTACTGAAGTGCGTCCTCGCTCTTTCTCCGCAACGCGATATCATCCGTACAATCTTACTGAAGAGGCTCACCGGAGACAGCCGCTTGAAAGGACATAATGCAGGCAATATGCTCCTTACTATGCTTGCTGAGTATACCCACAGCTTTGCCACGGGTGTAAAAGCCCTTACAGAAATACTTGATGCCAGGGGAACGATTCTTCCGGTTACCGTGGATAAAGCAACACTCGTGGCTGAATTGACGGATGGAAGCCGCATATACGGACAGAAAGCGATCGACATACCCCGAGGTTCTCAAAGAGAGAAAATTCGAGATATATATCTCGTACCGCATTATCATGATACAATTTCCGTGTATCCACCCGTTATTGGCGCGATCAAGTGCGCGGATCACATCATAATCGGCCCCGGTGATCTGTATACAAGCATTATCCCAAACCTTCTTGTTCCGCGCGTGAAAAACGCAATCCGCAAAGCGAAGGCAAGAGTGTTTTATATCGTCAACATTATGACAAAGTATGGTGAAACACAGAATTTTAAAGGATTTGACTTCGTCCGGAAAATTGAGGAACACATTGGCCGAAGGGTTGATGGAATAATCTACAACTCTATGAAACCGGAGCCGAAGATTCTCGAACAATACAGGGAAGAAAAGGCGGAGTTTGTCGAAATCAATGGGAATGGAAAGACGTGGAAAAATCGAACAATCTATGCGGCAGATTTATTAAGTGTGGCAGGCGGTATTGTTCGCCATGACTCGAAAAAGCTGGCATTGCTGATATCGGAGATAATATCATCACATGAGGATTAGGTGTAATCCTGGCCTGTTCGATGAAAGCGGCACATACACGTGGTATCGATCCCTAATCTTTCGCAGAATTATAGTGATACTGCAGCGCTGCCCCGATAAACTTGCCAAACAGGGGATGAGGTTCTGTCGGTCGTGATTTGAATTCAGGATGGAACTGGCATCCCAGAAACCATGGGTGATCCTTGATTTCAATGATTTCTGACAGACGGCCGTCGGGAGATACTCCGGTTATAAGCAGTCCCTTTCCGGTAAGGACATTCTTAAATTCATCGTTAAATTCATAACGATGTCTGTGTCTCTCTGTGATCTCGTGCTCACCGTACGCTTCAAACGCGAAGGATTCATCTGTGAGAATACAGGTGTAAGCCCCCAGCCTCATGGAAGCTCCCTTTTCGGTTACATTTCGCTGCTCTGGGAGAAGGTCAATGACGGGATATGGGGTTTTCTCATCAAATTCAGAACTATTCGCCTTTTCCAGATTGCAGACATGTCTTGCATATTCCACCACCGCAAGCTGCATTCCCAGACAAATACCGAAATACGGGATACGGTTTTCGCGAGCATATTGGATGGCAGTGATCATTCCCTCGACACCCCTCTGTCCGAATCCCCCGGGAACAAGAACACCATCGGCACCGTTGATATAATGATCTATCCCTTTCTTCTCAATCTTTTCCGCGTCTACAAAGCGGAGGGTAACCCGGCAGTTGTTTGCGATACCCCCGTGTATAAGGGCTTCGTTCAAACTTTTATAGGAATCCGCAAGGTTTACGTATTTTCCCACGATGGCAATGCACACTTCGTGGGCAGGTTCTTTCGTTTTGTTGATCACGTCTTCCCACGCATCCAGATGGGGCCGACCAGTCCAGATATTGAGAAGACTTACGATTTTTTCGTCAAGACCTTCCCGATGGAAGAGGAGGGGAACCTCATAGATACAATTTACATCCTTGGCCGTGAACACGGCCGCCATTTCCACGTTGCAGAAGAGAGCGATTTTTGCCTTTATATCTTCGGAAAGAAAATTCTCGGTACGACACAGGAGAATGTCGGGTTGAATACCAATTTCACGGAGAGCCTTGACGCTATGTTGAGTCGGTTTTGTTTTAACCTCTCCGGCGGTCTTGATGAATGGAACCCAGGTCAGATGAATAAAAATGCCGTTCTCCTTTCCCACTTCATTGCGGAACTGCCTGATAGCTTCGAGGAAGGGAAGGCTTTCAATGTCACCTACCGTTCCGCCGATTTCTACAATGGCCACATCAAAGCCGGCTGCGCTTGATTTGATATAATCCTTTATTTCATCTGTAATATGAGGAATGACCTGAACGGTTTTGCCAAGGTAGTCCCCCCTTCGTTCCTTTGAAATGACTGAAAAATATACCTGTCCTGTTGTAAGATTATTGCATTTTCCCATGCGGGTGGACGTAAACCGTTCGTAGTGGCCAAGGTCCAGATCGGCTTCGGCTCCGTCATCGGTTACAAATACCTCACCGTGCTGAAACGGACTCATGGTGCCCGGATCGACATTGATGTATGGGTCCAGTTTCTGATTTGTGACTTTCAACCCCCGACATTCAAGAAGGCACCCGATGGAGGCTGCCGCAAGACCTTTACCAAGGGAAGAGAGAACGCCCCCCGTGATAAATATAAACTTGGTTTTTCTCATCTGGATTTCCATTCTACGGTGTATTGGGTGTATATATACTAAAGAAAGTCGTTCCACTCAAAAACTTCTGCTTTTATAATGTCAGAGCAAAAAGAAATCAAGAGTGAATATCAAACTTTTTTACTCTTGCAAAACACACTCCACTATAGTAGAAAAATCCGCTATTTCATCAGAACATCATCAACAGTAAAGGAGAGGTCTATA
Source organism: uncultured Syntrophaceae bacterium (assembly GCA_964564625.1). Lineage (GTDB taxonomy): Bacteria > Desulfobacterota > Syntrophia > Syntrophales > UBA2185 > UBA2185. Next base: position 72,110 of record CAZMBE010000002.1, read on the forward strand.
TGGGGAAGTTATTCGGTACGGATGGCGTCAGGGGGGTTGCCAATGAATATCCTATGTTAGCGGAAATGGCGCTCAATATTGGAAGGGCCACAGCCCATCTGTTCAAACGGAAGGGTCATGCCCCAAAAATTCTTATTGGAAAGGATACGAGACTCTCCGGGTACATGTTTGAGAATGCACTTGTTTCAGGTATCTGCTCCATGGGCGTTGATGCCATACTGGTGGGTGTAATCCCCACACCGGGCATTGCCTTTCTGACAAGCAGCATGAGAGTTGACGCCGGGATTGTCATATCGGCCTCACACAACCCCTTTCAGGATAACGGGATAAAAATTTTCTCCGGTGACGGCTTCAAACTTCCCGATGAAAAGGAACTTGCCATCGAAGAAATGATATTCGCAAATAATATGCAAAAACTTCACCCCTCTCCGAGCGAGTTGGGGAAAGCATATCGCATGGATGATGCAAGAGGTCGTTATATAGTCTTTTTAAAACACTCTTTTCCTCGAGAGTACACCTTAGAGGGTACTAAAATTGTTCTCGATTGCGCACATGGTGCGACCTACAGGGTGGCTCCGGACACATTCTTTGAACTCGGTGCAGAGGTCACAACCCTTTTCGATGATCCGGACGGAAAGAACATCAATGACCGTTGCGGCTCCCAGCACCCGGGACCGCTGGCTGCCGAAGTTTTGAAAAAAGGGGCCGATGTGGGATTTGCCTTTGATGGAGACGGTGATCGTCTCATCGCTGTCGATGAAAAGGGTCAGGTCCTGACAGGAGATCAGATTATTGCCATCTGTGCCAACGTGATGAAAAAGGACGGCGCTCTTACGAACAATCTCGTTGTCAGAACCGTAATGAGTAATATCGGCCTTTCCGTCGCCCTCCAAAAGATCCAGGTTGAATCGGTGATGACCAAAGTAGGAGACAGGTACGTTCTTGAAGAGATGCAGGCAAAAGGCAGTGCCCTCGGCGGTGAAGATTCAGGACACATAATTTTTCTTCAGCACCACACTACTGGTGATGGTATTTTAACGGCCCTGCAGGTTCTTTCAGCCATGAAAAAAGAAGGAAAACCTCTCTCAGAACTTGCGAAAATCATGAAGGTATTCCCTCAATCCCTGATAAATGTGGATACCAAGTCGAGACCGGAGATATCCACGGTACCTGAAATAGTTGCTACTATCAAATTAGTTGAACAAAAACTTGGGGACAGGGGAAGGGTTCTCGTCCGGTATTCGGGAACACAAAACATGTGCCGCGTCATGGTTGAAGGTCCCACAAAGGAGGAAACTCTTGAATACTGCAAACAGATTGCCGATGTAGTGCGGGAGAAACTGGGTTAGTTCCCCACGCAATCAGGAGGAATGTATGCCGTTTAAAGTGATTATCACACGGGATTTTGAACAGATGAGCGAGTTTGGCGCCGGGGTTGTCATTGAAAACATTCGGCAGGTCTTGCAAACTAAAGATACCTATACCCTCGGTTTGGCCACGGGGAATTCTCCGACTGGTTTATATAAGCATCTGGCCGGAGCCGCCAATGAAGGGATCTTTGATAGTTCAAGGATTCGGAGTTTCAATCTGGACGAGTACGTCGGCCTTCCAGGAGAAAATGTCCAGCAGCGGGCCCTCCACCCTGAAAGTTACGGCTTTTTCATGATCCAAGAGTTGTTCGGTCTCCTCAAGAGGAAGTTTAAGGAAACAAATGTTCCCTGGGGAACACTGATTGATCAGGGAAAACTTATCAGAGAGCTTGACGCAAATCCGGCGGATTGGCGGGCTGACGGCACTGATAAGGGAAAGGCGATTGTCATAAATCCGAATGCGAAATCTGAATATCTCCGATGGATTCGTGCATCTATCCTCGACGCATATGCGGAAAAGATATCACGGTATGGTGGGATCGATCTCCATATTATCGGAGTCGGCGGCCGCGGGCATGTAGCCTTTCATGAATCAGGCATACCCTTTGAAGGAAATGAAATGCTCCTGGTAAAGCTGGATGATAATACGGTAGAGAACGCCGTAAAAGACGGCCATTTTGCGAACAAAGAAGAGAGTCCGTCCTATGCGATCTCCATGGGGGCGGAGCTGGTGTATCAGGCACGGACAGTTATTCTGCTGGCCAACGGGATCCGCAAGACAGAACCCATTGCCGAGTCCCTTTTAAATGATCCGACTCCTCTCGTACCCATATCCTATGGAAAGATTTATGCGAAGCAGGGCGGACGGATGATCTACATTCTTGACAAAGCTGCAGCAGAAAAGGTACTCCAAAATGAGGACGCTATCAGGCGTCAGGGGATTGAGATCGAGGATCTAAGCCGCGCTTGATTCTCCCCGCAATGATTTCCACCGCTTCACCAATGAGGGTCTCCATGGGAATATCTTCAAGATAGCCGTCATCCCAGGGAAGATTATATTCGTTAATCAGATTGCGGATATCGTTGAACCGGTCTCCAAGGATATCGATTTTTTCCCTCAATGACAGGTTTTCGTTGAAGGCCACATGGATCAGGACGAGAGACTCGATGCCGGTTTTTTTGCTCAGAACAGGGATGACGACGATGGGCGCCTCATCGGATTTTCCCTGCCCAACGTAAAGTTGTCCTGTCCGGACAATCGTTTTCTTCGTTCCCATCAGAATGGCTGAGGTTTCCACCCGGGATCGCATCGACAGGGAGATCCCTCCTCTTTTTTCAATAGAGATAGTTGTAGTGTCCGCGGGAGTTCCATCCGCATCCAGGTTAGCGACGCGGTAGAGCGTGTAACCGCGGATATCTCTGACGGCTTTTTGGAGTCCGCTGATGGCAATAATATTGTTGCTTGTCAATGCCTTGGTGGAGACATTGAGAGTTTTAAGAAAGTCAAAAATAATGCCCTCAGGGAGGTGTTCTTTCCTGCTCGTTCCAACCGTTACCGTCTTGGCCTGATGCCGGATGGCGTCAATGGGTCTGGAAAGTTCATCCACCGCGTGGCCGAGAGTCACATCCATAAGATCGATGGGGGAGAGCATCTCATCTTCCTCTTTAAAGTCCTGCCAGAAATCTTCCAGGGGCAGTTTTCCGACGGCGTATTTCAGAAGGAGGGTGAGATCGGATATTGTCTTGATGCTGGAAATGGAAAAATCTCCCCCGTTTCTGCGTTCATTGAATGTTGCGGAGAAATCCCGGATCATGCGACGGAACTCCCTGTCCGCAATCATTTCATAGAAGGAGTGGTGTCGTTTTCTCTCCTCCACCATTTTCAGATTCAATTTGTTTTTGAATTCCCGGAAAAACTTGGCTTCCCCATCGATTCTGCACGCCGCATAATATCCCCAAAGATGTCCCGCCAAGGTGTTGAGGATTACTGGCAGAGGCATACGCGACCTGGGTATTTCAATTACGGCATCGGCAACGCCGTTAAAACGATCCTCTCCTTCATCCGCAAAAACGACAACGCCCGCCTTATGAGCCTTGAAGATAGCAACGTCTTTGACAACATCACCGGTTACCGTTTCCGGATTTCCCGCGGCACACACGATGATCAGGGGTTCAGCAGACAGGTCAATGTGCTTTTTATTTTCTATAATATCCGAAGATATTGTTTTATAGCATAATTCGCTCAGCTTAATCCGTATTTCGTCCGCTGCTGCCTTGTTTGGCCCGCTCCCTACAACAGCCCAATAATTTCTTTTCCTTGCCATTTTATCAACGGAGCGTTTGATGTGCCCTCTCTTTTCCATGACCCTCATCATCATATCCGGGACCTTCTCCAGATTGAGAAGTTCCTCTGCAATGGAATTATCAGAGAGTGTGTGAAGAAGCTGCGCGAGGTACAGCGCCAAAACGTGCCCGGCTATGATCTGGGAGTAAAAAGCCTTGGTTGAGGCTACAGACATCTCGATATCCCGGCCGTCGCTCGTGTAGAAAACGCCGTCTGCCTTCGTCGTAATGTCGGATTGCCTCCTGTTCACGATGGCAATAACGGTTGCCCCTCTTTCCACTGCCATTGCAACGGCGCGATTGGTGTCCGTTGTAGTTCCCGATTGTGTGATAGGAATAACAAGAGTGTCACGCAAATCATCTTTCAGAAAGAATCCGCTCAACTCGGACGCGACTTTCATTTCAACCCTGATATCAGCGCCTTTCAAGGAGCGCGCTAATCCGTCCGCAATCGCCATGCCTGCAACAGCAGCGGTGCCGTGGCCGATGACAACAATATTCCTGAGTGTGCCATGGATACATGCTTCTTTCGCTGAATCCGGGATAATGTCCTGACCGATATTGAAGGTAACAGCATTCTTCCCGTTTCCATCTTTATAAATGCGATACTTCCCCCGCAGTGTCTTTTTCACGGACAGTGTTGATTCGGATATTTCCTTCATGAAATAGTGCGGGTAATTGCCCCTGTCAATGTCACGGGTGGTGATTTCCGCTTTTTGAATACTGCCCTCATCAACATGCAGAGAAGCGCCGTCGTAAAAGAACGCCTTCATTCCCGAAACGCTCCCTTGGGAATTCTGGTCAAGGACGAATATCTGGCCTGCTGTTTCCGGGGATCCCGCGGGGGATGGCTTCTCTCCATCCATCTTGATAAAATAAGGAGTCCCTTCAACAATACCATACAGTTCAGATGAAAAGCTGTAGTGATCAGGCGATATGCCAACATAGATTGACTGTCCGCTTCCCTTGAGGGCGAGGAACACTTTTCCCGGCTCTGTGTTGCTTACCATGGCAATGGCATGGGAACCTTCAAAGTCATTCACGGCGAGCCTGAAGGCCTCTGTCAGATCATGTCCGGCGAGAAGATACTTTTCGATCTGAAGGGGGATAATCTTCGTGTCTGTTGTAATGTCCGGTGCAATGAAATTCCCTCCCGATTCAATGTCATTTCTGAGAGCCTGATAGTTATCAATATCCCCGTTCAGAACAACGCTGATGAACCAGGTCCCCTGGCCGTAGGAGGGGTAATTTTTTATCATTTCCGGCCATGCGATACCGTATGAAGAAATATCTTTGTTTATGGTAAAATTATTGACGGGATGGCAGTTTTCGTCTGTAATGGAACCCACGGATGCCCATCGAGTGTGGGTAATATATGTCTCAAATTCCGTGTTAAGCCCGGAAAACTCGCGCAATATCCTGTCCCGAGAGACACCTTTTCGCAACTCCCGGACGTTCTGTCCCAACTCACCGATGATTGATGATGTCTTGAAGACAAAAGACATCGTCATGCTGTTGCTTGTAGGCGACATTTGGGGACAGAGATACATGGAACCGTTAATCAAATCCCCGGCACGTATCCTCTTTGAAAAATCATCATAGAGGCCTTTATCCTGAAGGGCGCCCTGTATCTTTTCAAATGCCGCTGTATCGGGAACTGTAAAGGATATCTGAAGGCCCGCCGAATCTCTCCCTCTGACCTCCAGTCTGTCGAGACAATTCATGAGAAAATTGATATTTTTATATTTTCTGTACGCTTCGGGGCGGAGTTGACTGACGTCGTCCATGCCAGTGAGTGACGCAATTTTTTCAATGTTTCCCAAAATGTCTTTTTCAAGACTCCATATGACATCCTTCATGAGAATGAGCCTGCTGTTGATAATTTCCATATCGGCGGTTGAAAAGTGACCGGCATTTTCTTCAAGCATTTTTTCTTCTTCTGTCATGAACGCTTTCATTTCCTCTTTAATGGCACAAAGCTGTGACGCCTCGTCCCGATTGAAGAATATCCGTTGTGTGGGGATGTCTCTTTTTTGCTGGAGAACGGTTTTCCCCAACTCCTTCTGTTGGCCTCCGTCGTTGAGATAGTCAGATACCTTTATCAGACCGGAGAGGAGGGACTTCATGCCCCGTTTCTTTATTTCTTGAAAGAGGCGAATGAATTCTTGGCCGTATGCTGCGTCTTTCGGTTTCTCTCCTTTCTTTACAGCCAGGATGCCGGCGAAACCACAGCAAAAAGTACTTTTGAAAAGAGGGAATATGACGATTGAGCAGGCCGGCGCTGTCTGTATATCAACCCCGATGCATATCTTCCATTGCCTTAGCGCATCGCTTGTTTTTGTATACCAACGTTTGATAATCTTCATACGCAGCAAGCCTTTTATGTTTTCTCAGATCTCTTTGGTTGCATCAGGAATTACAGGACGGCACCAGATCGAAAATGGTATTGGTGATATGGTTCACGATATTCTGAAGCCAGGATGTCCCCATGGTCGATGAGTCTTTATCCAGTCCTTGAATGACTTTTATGTAATTATTTTCTTCATTCATTTTGTCGTGAATAATTGTAACAAATGTATCCCTGTTTTTTGTATCGATGGTTTGTTCGTGTCTTCCTGTGAAAGTCTCCTCAATCTTTCCCCAATTTTTACAGAATTCACTTTTTTGACGAAGCAACGTCTCCTGCATAGTATTGTTTTCATGAATACGTTTACCGATCTCCACAGACACCTTCATTTTTTCGGAGAGGTCTTTCAGCCGTTTTAATCTTTCCTTGATGGCAATATCGAGTGTATCCTGGAGGCCCTCATACAGTTCCTGCCCCATATCATGAAACTGGAAGAAGGGCTGACGAACATGAGCATACCACTCTTTAAGGGCCAGAAGATTCGCGATGTAGTATACATTGTTAGAGAGTCGCCTCTTGAGGCTGCCATAATAACCCGCAATAAATTTAGTTTCACGAAGAGGCGTATCCCCCTGTCTGAGGAGCTTGCCTCCTTCTGGACAATCATGCCGGTACACGGTCCCCGCGGCAATGACCGTACCGTAGCCGATCCTGCATGGTCCGATGAGGCCTCCCTGACCTCCTAAAAATATCGGAGCCTGGTTTATCATGACCCCTTTGGGTACATCGCCAATAAGGGATGCCGTTGCTTTGTCCTGATTCGGTGTGTAGTTGAAATGAATATAGGAACTGCCCACTTCACTGTGATTTTTTCGGCTCGTTCCGCCTGCCATGAAGCAATCACAGAAGTTGATCAAACTGCCCAATGTGACAAAGGGGAAAAGGATCGTCTGCTTTATTCCAACGGTATGGCTTGCATTTGCTTCTTCCTCTAAAATACACCCCTCCCTCACCTGGGCGCCGCTTGCCATGTTCGCCTTTTCAAGAAAGACAGACGATGTAAAGAATCCCCCTTTCAATTCAACGAGGGGACCAATTCGACAATCGACAACAGTAACCGGCGTTTCATATCCCAATTTTGCCCCCCGGCAGATAAGGGTTTTTGCTCCATAAATCCTCGTCCCTGGATAAAGCATTACACCATCAGCAGAAATCCTGTCGATGCTTGTCTCCTCACCGATGTCTATGGAAAAAGGATTTGGAATAGTGACTCCTTTTCCCATGAGCTCAATAACTTTATGTGACAATTTACGTTCTGATTTCATTATTTATTCCCAGTTTGGCCATTTTTTTCTGGAATGTATTCCTGTTGATTCCGAGGTAATTGGCGGCTGCAATTTTCACATTGCCATTACGTCTGAGTGCTATCCGGAAAAGACCTCTTTCCACCACGGCCAGTACCTCTTCATACAACCTGCTTTTCCCCTTTTTATCTTCACCAATCGAACAGAGAAGCGTTGCAATGTCTTCCAACTTTTTTTCGATAGCCTCTTCCACAATGGAAGATGTCATTATTCGAGTTTTTTTATCTGAGACAGCAGGTTTTGGATTTTTGGACTTCATGATAGCCGTGGGTCCTTTCTTGTGCCTTTTTCCTGAAAAAATTTAAGAACTAAACATTTTAATGGTTATGATTCCCAGGAGGATGACTGCCGTGAACCATGTCATGACAATATCGGAAACATTTTTGACAGGATGCTCCTGTTGTTTCCTTACTTCTTCTTCCACTTTCTCTTTATCAAGGTGACTGATGATATCAATAGTGAGGCTGGAATATTTCTCATAGGCATTCGATAAAATATAAAATCCCTTTACTGTAGTTAACAAGAGATATGCTTTTTTACGAAGGGTCAGCGCACCGACATGGGTAACATCTTCCCAACGGAGTTCCTTTTTTCGCAAGACTTTCCTGATCATAATGCCTTGATCCCCCGTTTGTACCATGCGAAACAGGGATTCGACATACACATAGAGGGCGGCTATAAAAATAAAGATAAGGACGGTGCTTTCCACATGAGAGCCCTTCAGGAATATGGACAGTAAGAGAAGAATAAAGAGAAGAAAAACATCAATCGAAAATGGAATCACAAACGATCTTCTGATCCTATATGTGTTTTGGTACATATTTTGAGACTCTTCAATGACGTGCAAAAGGATTCTCAGTGACCCGAAAATCCACCGCCTTTGCCACTGAGGGGAAAGGGGGAAATGCAAGTCACTACGCTTATTGCAAGCAGGTTACTCTTCTCATTTCATGCTTACTCATCTCTCACAAAATAACCGCTTTTCCCGCCATGTTTTGAGATTAATTTGATGTCTGTAAGAATAATGTTCTTGTCGGCAGATTTGCACATATCATAAATTGTCAACGCAGCAACACTGACAGCGGTCATGGCCTCCATCTCCACACCTGTTCTTCCCACATTTTTCACTTTTGCCTCAATGGTGATTTCGCCCAGATCTGTATTGCTCTCAAAGGAAATGTCAATCACTGTCAGTTCCAAAGGGTGACACATGGGGATCATGTCACTCGTTTTCTTGGCTGCCATGATTCCTGCAATCTTTGCCACACTAAAAACATCGCCTTTAGGTATTTGTCCGCTCTCGATGAGCGCTATGGTATCCTTGCGCATGAGGACCTTTCCCCTGGCAATGGCTTCCCGCGCGGATGCTTCCTTTGCGGTTACATCAACCATCGTAGCCTTCCCTTTTTCATCGATGTGGGAAAAAACCGTCATTGCTGCTCCATACCATGACTGCAAGAAATGCATGAGGAAGTTAGCACAGCCCTTTTCCTTAAGTCAAGAAGGTAAAGAAATTCTTTTTCAAAAAAATCCCTTGCCATAACCATACTTATTTTATAGTATTTTCACCCATTCACAAAAATATTTTCCTGTTACTCTAAAATTTTTGGGGAGTGCGGATTGATTGTAAAGGTCATAAGCAGCACCGTCGTGGGAATAGATGCGTATCCGGTTGATGTAGAAGTGGATATCTCCCCGGGACTTCCTCAATTTTCCACCGTGGGACTCCCCGACGTCGCCGTAAAGGAAAGTAAAGACAGGATCAAAGCGGCCATAAAAAATTCCGGCTACAGGTTTCCCCGTAATCATGTCACGGTGAATCTCGCACCAGCGGATATTAAAAAGGAAGGAACAGGATTCGATCTTCCCATCGCCATAGGTATTTTGACAGGCGAGGGATGTATCGAATTAAACAATCTTCTGGACTATACCTTAATCGGTGAACTGTCGTTAGACGGAAGCGTTAAGGGAGTTGATGGGATTCTGCCCGCCGCTCTCCTGGCGAAGGAGACAGGAAAGAAGGGTATCATTGTGGCAAGGGAAAATGCCGATGAGGCTGCCATGGTGGAATGTCTCGCTGTTCTTCCCGTTGATGCCCTCTCCGACGTTGTGGAATTTCTGAATGGCAGAAAAGAGATAGATCCTTTAACGCTGGATATCAATGATATATTTAATAAATGTCTCTCCTATCCATTTGATTTCAGTGAGATTCGCGGACAGGAACACGCAAAAAGAGCGCTGGAAGTTGCCGCTTCCGGCGGGCACAACATTATCATGATCGGTCCACCGGGTTCGGGAAAAACAATGCTGGCGCAGAGAATCCCTACCATGCTTCCCAAGCTTACATTTTCTGAAGCTGTTGATATAACAAAAATATTTTCTGTTGCCGGGCTACTCGGCAAGAAAAACACTATAGTAGGAACAAGGCCTTTTCGTGCCCCCCACCATACAATTTCCGATGCCGGGCTTGTGGGAGGGGGCCACATCCCCCGCCCCGGAGAAATAAGCCTGGCTCATAACGGCGTGCTGTTTCTCGATGAACTGCCTGAGTACAGGAGAAATGTCCTTGAGGCCTTGAGACAACCCATAGAGGATGGGCATGTAACCATCACAAGGTCTGCCACCACCGCTACATATCCAGCTAGATTCATGCTTGTAGCGGCGATGAACCCCTGTCCATGCGGTTATTACACCGACCAGACAAGGGTGTGCAGATGTACACCGCAACAGATCCGACAATATCAGGCAAGAATATCAGGGCCTCTCCTTGATAGGATAGATATTCATATTGAGGTTCCCTCCGTGAAATATAAAGACCTGACAGGGAAATCGGCAGGAGAACCTTCTGCGAAAATTAAAGAGCGGGTAGACAGGGCGCGAAAGATGCAGGAGAGGAGATTTAAAGGTCAAAACACGCGGTTTAATGCTCGTATGTCCGATACGCAGATCAAGACATATTGCAGTATAGGCGATGATTCTCAGAAACTTATGGAAATGGCCATAGAAAAGCTTGGTCTCTCCGCCCGCGCCTATACCAAAGTGCTAAAAGTAGCCAGAACCATTGCGGATCTTGATGATGAAGAGAAGATACTTTCCAGCCATGTGGCCGAAGCCATTCAGTATAGAAGCCTTGATAGAAAGATGATTTGATGTAAAAAAGATACATCATATCATGATTGCACATTCGATCATTTACTTAAAGGTAAACGGTAGACACGTTTTCTTATTGTCTCTTTGTCGAGGAATATATGAGTTCGGCAATCGTCCTTATTAAGCCAAAACGTCAAGCTAACCCATTAAAAGCAGCTCTTCGGATTAATCCTTGACATAAGTGCAAGAGAATCTTATAGTCACGCAACTGGTTTTGGTTCATGTGTCCTCAGAGCCTGTTATAGGCTGCTGGGGATTTTTTTAAGAACGTGAACGCATACGAAAAACCAGAGAAAAAATGAAGAGCTGACAGGGCAAGATGGATAAGACGATACATCATGACGATCCGCGGACATCGGATAAGCCCTGGCAACCTCCTGAGCAGCAATAATACAATGAACGCTCCAGTAGCGTAAGGGTCAGGGTTATGCCCGGCCAATTAAGAGAAAAAAGGAATAACTATGAATTTCAAGTCGTTTAATCTACACCCCCACATAGAATCAGGCATAAGGGACCTCGGTTACGAAGCGCCCACACCGATTCAAATACAAGCAATACCACCCATTCTCAAGAACCGGGATGTCATGGGACAGGCACAGACCGGAACGGGCAAAACCGCCGCCTTCGTGCTTCCTATCCTCCAGCGACTGATGGACGGGCCGCGGAAGCATGTCCGGGCGCTCATTATGGCACCGACGAGAGAACTGGCAGAACAGACACATGAGGCCATCCGTCAGCTGGGCCGATATACGAAACTGAAGAGCGTCACAATCTATGGAGGCGTGAACCAGAATCCCCAGATCAGCAAGCTACGCAGCGGTGCGGAAATTGTTGTGGCCTGCCCCGGACGTCTGATCGATCTTATGGATAAAGGCGTGATCGATTTAGGGCGTATTGAAGTGCTTGTCCTGGACGAGGCGGACCGCATGTTCGACATGGGCTTTCTGCCGGATATCCGGAATATCCTGAAGCGCCTGCCCATTCAGCGGCAGACGCTTCTTTTTTCAGCTACCATGCCCGATGATGTCCGGGACCTGGCAGAGAGTATCCTGCGCAATCCAGTCACCGTGAAGGTCGGCGATGCGGTTCCGATATCCACGGTTTCCCATGCAATTTATCCCGTCGATCAGCACCTTAAGACATCTCTTTTGATGAAGATTCTGGACTGCACGGACATGGCGTCGGTGCTCGTCTTTACGCGCACCAAGGACCGCGCGACCCGCCTGGCGAAGCAGATGAAAAAATCCGGGTTTCTTGTGACCTCGCTGCAGGGCGATCTGCCCCAGAACAAACGGCAGGAGGCCCTCAATGGTTTTCGTAGCGGGAAATACCAGGTCCTCGTGGCCACCGATATTGCCGCCCGTGGCATCGATGTATCCAAGATATCGCACGTGATCAATTATGACATGCCCGACACGGTGGATGCTTACACACACCGCATCGGACGCACTGGCAGGGCTACCAGAAACGGGGATGCATTCACCTTTGTGACGCGCCCGGACAGGGCTTTCGTGTGGACAATCGAGAATGTTCTTGGTGAAAGGCTGGAAAGGCGGATATTGGCGAATTTCGACTACACGATACCCGCGCCGGTAGCCGGCAAGGGATCAAGCCGCTCGCAGCATTCAAGGACGCGATCGGGATCAACAAAAGAAAGGAAACAATCTCCACCAAGAAATGCCCGCTCTTCCTCACCGGTTTCGCGGCCCGGTTCAGGCGCGAGGAGAGGACGGAAGGATCTCTCTCTGTTCCCGTTTCTCTTTAATTCGCCACAACTGAAAGCGCGCCGGTCCCACAGCATGCGCTGATCGTGCCGCATTTCAGCAGACCATTAATGGGCGGGTGTCATCTGGTAATGCAAAGGGAAGGGGAATGCTGATTTCTAATCAGGCTTTATCCTCAACTCCGGAAGCATAATCTTCTCAAGGTAAAGCCTTTGACTTTCAAATGTATCAGAGTCTTCCAACGGTGCAAGTTTAATCATCTCTCCAAAAGAGATCAGTATTCTGGCGAAAGGTTTTGGAAGGAAAAAACTGTCCCAACTGTTGAAATACCATGCCCTATCAGCTGAAACATAGAAAGGAATGATTGCCGCATCGGCGGTTCGGGCCAACTGAATTGCCCCTGCCTTTACAGTTCCGGCTGGTCCCTTCGGGCCGTCAACGATGTGGGCCGCCAATCCCATTCGGCTTAAATGATCGATCATTTTCTTCAAGGCTTCTTTTCCGCCCCGTGAGGAAGAACCTCGCACCGTATGCCAGCCGCTTTTTTCGGCTACGCCGGCGATGATCTCACCGTCGGAGCTTTTACTGATCATCAAGGCGGGCTTTAAGTCTCTGTAATTCTGAAAATGACGAATCGCGGCGAAGAAATGCTGATGCCAGGTGCACAAAAGAACCCGTCCACCGCTTCTCAAATAGTCCATCCATTCCTTCTCATTCTCAATCTTCATTTTGAATGTTGCACTGTAGAGACGGATAAACCGGTACAGGAAAGAGTGGAACCATTTCGCCGTTACGATATTTCTTAATATGGGGGTCATTGAGGTGATTTCCTACGTCTTCATGAACTGAGCACATCCTTGGAGATACGCCATTTATCCGTAGATACAGACCTTGATGTATGGGCATCGTGATCAGGGTCGAACTGGTTGTACCGTTCTGAAATCCATTTTTTCATTTTTATGTCAGATAGTTCCCGTTCGCCCTTGTTCTTATCGAGATAATCGTCAATGG
>CAZMBE010000002.1:85518-140265 GCA_964564625.1 uncultured Syntrophaceae bacterium
AGATCTTCAGTCATGGCTAACTATTTTCAGCTTTTTAGACCACCCATGCTTATCTGTTCTCACATTTCTGCATGATTGCTTATGTTGGAGTTTGAAAACAATCTTTCCCTGATGTTCTCCATCTTTCTCGATTCGATATCCCAGTATGGTTCCCCCATAGAAAGACGGCTCTTGTTGTTTTTTATGAAAATAAATTTCACCTCCGATTAGTTGCTGAGCTTTACTTTCTTCAAGTTGCCACCATCCACTTTCCCATAAATTATCCTGCAACTTTACAAAATTATTCAACTGTTCAATCAGGTGTATATTCATTGTGTTTCCCCGTTTCTAAAATCATTTGTTATAATCGCAAGTTTCCTTACTACATTATCCATTCAAAACGAAAAGCCCTGTCTCATTGTAATGGACAGGGCTTCAATACTATCTTTGGGTTCCCTATATGGGAAGAAGGCTCATCAACTTTTTGAGTAACGTCTATTACATAGTTTGTTTTTATCGTATGCTCAATTTTAGAAAAGTCAAGATAATTCGATCAAGATTCCGACAGCCCGATATCGTATGAGAGCTCAGCCTGCCCGTGAGTTGCCTATGACTTCCTCCGTCAATTCTCTCAACCCACGAAAATTCAATCCCTAAATTATTTAAAATAAGAAAGCTTCCCTAATATATTACTATGCCAGTCAAGATATGTATATCCTAAAATATCAATAGTACAAAGTGTGCGGTTAGTTTCAGTTTTGTGTCAGCATTGTCTCTGTTATAGATTGTACGCTCTGTGCCTTTGATAATTCCTCCTTAATCCCTCTGGAGAAGTATGAAATCCATTCTCCATTTACAGATATTTGCCAATGTTTTTTGAGATTCAGAAGATCCATTCACATGGCTGAGGTAATCTGGTACAGAAACCTTGATAGAAAAATGATTTAGTGGTAAGGAACTGTGCCAAGTGAATGTTTAATGCAACAAGGGAGATGATCATATGCAAATAAAAGTTGTGAAAGTTACACCGTCGAAGTTGAAACCAAAACCTGCCGATGAATCAAAACTCGGATTTGGGAAAATATTCACTGATCACTTCTTTACTTTGAAGTACCATGCGGATCGCGGATGGTATGACGCCATGATAGAACCATACCGGCTTTTATCCCTGGAGCCCACCGCTATGTGTCTTCACTACGGACAGGAGATATTCGAAGGAATGAAGGCATACAGGGGGAAAGATGGTCAAATATTTCTCTTCAGGCCTTATGAAAATATTAAACGCATGAATGTTTCCGCCGAAAGGCTTTGTATGCCTAAGATCGATCCGGAAGTGTTTATGAACGCGTTGAAAACGCTTCTCATAATTGAAAAGGATTGGATTCCTCGAACGCGAGGTGCGTCCCTCTACATCAGGCCGACGATGATTGCAACGGAAGCGGCTCTGGGTGTGCACGATGCCAATGAATACCTTTTTTTCATCGTCCTGGGTCCGGTGGGCGTTTACTATCCCCAGGGCTTCAGTCCGACAAGTATGTATGTGACTGATGAATATGTCCGGGCTGTGCGCGGGGGCATAGGGAACATCAAAGCTGCCGGTAATTATGCCGCCAGTCTCCGGGCAAGTAAGGTGGCTATGGAAAAGGGATTCACCCAGGTGCTTTGGCTGGATGCGGTCGAGAGAAAATATATAGAAGAAGTGGGAACAAGCAATATCTTTTTTGTCATTGGGAGTGAACTCGTTACACCGCCTCTGGGGGGGAGTATCCTTCCCGGCGTCACCAGGGATTCCGTCATTCAAATCGCCAGAAGCTGGAACATATCCGTTTCCGAAAGGCCCGTATCCATAGATGAGCTTGTGGAAACGTCCGCGAAAGGCGGTTTGAAGGAGGCATTTGCCTCTGGGACGGCGGCAATTGTTTCCCCGATCGGCAAGATTTCCTACAAGGAACGGGAGATCATCATTAATGATGAAAAAACAGGAGCTCTCACGGAAAAATTATATAATGAAATCTTACAGATACAATACGGTGAAAAGGATGATCCTTTCGGCTGGAGAATGCCGGTTTCGGTATGAAAAACCTCTTTTTGCGGATAAACCTCTTTATACAGGCACTTGGAGTTGGAATCCACAGTCGTGTGGAAAGGGTTGTTGATAAAGATGTTGATAACAATCGTAAGTATTCAATTGTGACAATTTTATACCTCATTGCATACGAATTGAGCATCGACTATATATAGTAATAACAATATGTTACATAAGCCCCCTTTGATTACTGTTACTTATTGATTTCTTGTGATAAGATATAAACTCCTTTGGAAAAAAATGTGCCATTTTTTTACTTTTTTTACATTAAGGAATATAAAAAAATGTATGCCCGCGATAACTATTTTCCAGTAACAAGCGCAGCAGTCATCATGATATTCCTGCTGTTCTTTTTTTCCATACCGGCCCTCGCGGAGCTGATGCCTATGGAGGAGTTGACTGCAAAAACCCAGGAAAGGTACGAAAAAACACGGGATTTAAAAGCACGTTTCGTACAGGAAGTCACCATCAAGGCTATGAATAAGACTGATCGGGAGGAAGGCGTTCTCTATGTAAAAAATCCTCGGCGGATGTTATGGAACTATACAAAACCAAAAGCCAAAAAATTAATCATCAATCCTAAAACGGCCTGGTTATACATACCGGACGACCGTGTGGTCTACATGCAGGAAGCGGAGAATGTGTATAAGTCAAAACTGGCGGTAAAGTTTCTTTCCGGCATAGGAAAGCTGGGCGAAGATTTCCATATAGGCTATTCTCAGCCCGAGGCTATCGACGGGAATGGGAATTTTCTTCTTACCCTTGTTCCTAAAGTTTCCGATATGGGTATTGATAAACTGCACATGTCGATAGACAGGGACAATTTCCAGGTCATCCAGTGCAGTTTTACGGACCTTTACGGCAATAAAACCCGTATACGGCTCATGGATATAAGAATCAATAATAATCTTTCCGATAAACTGTTTCAATTCAAGCCGCCGGCCGGGGTTGAGATATTCAATATGCCGTGAAACCTTTACAGGCTGCTGAAAACCACCCAAAGGCAGTCTTGTGTTGCGCTGCCAGTCATTTGAAGTACGTCTCTATTTAAAATCACGTTTTTTTGTAAGCAGGTATACCGTCGACAAAGTGTGAAATCTTTAAAATATTTTTAAATATCTCTTGCATTGCACAAATTTTGCTTGATTTTCTATCGTTAAATTGTTGAGTGAATTCTATGATTTTGTATGGTGTACTTACCTATTGTGGAGAATTGTAAATGGCACGATTCAAATTCGGTGAATCAACGTGTAAAGATTTGGATAAAGCATTGAGTTTAGAATGGCTGGAAACCAACGGAACAGGGGGTTATGCATCCAGTACAATACCCAATTGCAATACCAGAAAGTACCACGGCCTGTTAGTGGCGAATCTTAAAAACCCCCAGGGAAGGCATGTCCTTCTTTCATGGATTGAGGATTCCATTGTCCTGAGAGAAACGGAGTCTTTTTTCTCAGGCTGTCAATATCCCGGCGTCTTTCACCCCCGGGAAACATACTGTCTCACAGAGTTTCGACTGGGTCATTTTCCACAGTTTACCTACGAAGCTGATACATTTCGCATCCATAAAACGATTTTGATGATTCACGGCAGGGATCGCGTCCTGATAAGGTACGATATTGAACGATGTGAGTCTCCGGGCGTGCTGCGCATCAAACCTTTTCTCGCCTATCGTGGGCATCATATGTTGTCCAAACAAAATCTATATCTTCACACAAATACACGCAAAATAAGGAACGGGTTCACGATTACGCCATATGATGGCATGCCTGAGATTTATCTCTACACAAATGTGAAATCTCGATTCTACCATTCTCCTGTCTGGCACAACAATTTTGAATACAGGATAGAAAAAGAACGAGGCTTTGAATATCACGAGGATCTCTTTCGCCCCGGTATTTTTGAGATTCCGGTTATAAGAGGCAGCATCGTCATCATTACCGCAGCACTGAATCACCGTGGCGATGGATTGGAAAAGATGTGGGCAGCGGAGACGAGAAGGCGGGAACGTGAGGCGTTAAGGAATGAAAAGGTTGCGGCGAATTATGCTGATGATGAGGACAAGGTTCATGTCCGCAATCTGATTGTTTCAGGGCGACAGCTCCTCGTGAAATCACCTTCGGGCCGACCGACAATTATCGCCGGCTATCACTGGTTCGGCGACTGGGGGCGGGATACACTCATTTCCCTGCCGGGGCTTACATTCTGCAGTGGTCGTATCCGGGAAGGGATTGCCATCCTCATTTCACTTGGCGCACATGAAAAAGAAGGCCTCCTGCCTAACTATTTCTCCGACAGTGACACGGAGAATGCCTATAATACGGTGGATACCTCCCTCTGGTATTTCTGGGCCGTTCAGCAATTGTTAAAATACTCGGGGGATATTGGGGCCGTCAAGAGCAGAATGTGGCCGGTTATGAAGAGGATTCTGAAGGGATATATGGATGGAACCGTATTCAATATCCATATGACGGAAAACGGTTTACTTCACGCGGGTGATGGAGATACCGATCTGACATGGATGGATGCGACTGTCAATGGTACACCTGTTACCCCGCGATGGGGTTATCCTGTAGAAATCAATGCCCTATGGTACAATGCGGTATGTTTTGCCAATGAACTTGCCCGGCGTTTTGATGATCATGAATATTACTTCCATGATTTGCCTGCCAGGATAAAAGAGTCTTTCATTCATACTTTCTGGATGGAGAGGGAATCATGTCTTGGTGATGTCTTCTACGATGGCTTTTTGGATCGCGCTATCAGGCCAAATCAGATTCTGGCCGTCTCTCTTCCCTATTCACCGTTGGAACCTTTACAATGGAGAGGTGTCGTTGAGAATGTCATGGGGCATCTGCTCACCCCTGTGGGGCTGCGGACTCTCTCTCCGGAGGACAAGCACTATAAGGGGCGCTATGAAGGTGATGGTTCTCAACGAGACGCAGTGTATCATCAGGGCACGGTATGGCCCTGGCTAATAGCGCATTTCGGTGAAGCGTACATCAAAGTCGAACAAGACAGGGCTTTCGCAAAGAGTTTTCTCACTAATCTCATACGGTCGTTTGTAACCCGTCATATGAGGGAGGCAGGCATAGGGTGCGTATCTGAAATTTTTGATGGCGATCTTCCCCATCGTCCGAACGGGTGTATTTCACAAGCCTGGAGCGTTGCCGGATTAATCAGATTGTACACCCTGCTTAACGAACCCACTAGTGGACATATTTCCCCTCGCAAGCTTCGGGCAAGGCGAGCGAATGGATGACAGTATCCTTTCTTATGGGTTGAGGTTTCTGAGAAGATTACTACGGCGGAGGCATTCAAGTTGACGATTCATCCATGAAAAGCAGGAGATGATAACGCGCTATGGAGTGTGGAGAAGAGGCTTTTTCTGGTTTACATTCTCTGTACGTTATGTAATGATCACTGCCCTATATTTAATAGGTTCACACAGTGGTCACCTCAATTACCATAATCCGATACAGGTAATTGTCCGTCTGATAGTAAGGAGGCAAATGGCCGGTGAAAATCCTCATGTTTGGATGGGAATTTCCTCCCCATATTAGCGGTGGTCTCGGGACGGCTTGTTTCGGCCTCACGAAGGCGCTGGTAAGCCTCGGTCATGAGATTTCATTTGTTATTCCAAAAGTGTTGAGCGATGTCGGAACAGTACATGTGAATTTGATTTCCGCTTCCGGGGTTCATGTACGGGAGGTGTCTACGGAAACAGTGAAGGTTTTCAAGGGGCTTGATATAAGATTGATCAATTCAGTTCTCACGCCATACGTGAGTGAAAGACAGTATGGGAATTTACTGCAAGATCGGACTTTGAAGCAGTCCGTATGCGAAAAAGCACCGGGCGAAGCGTATGGTTCCACGGCCTTTGACAGCTCTCCTCACTATGGTTCAAATCTTATTGCAGAAGTTATACGATATGCAAGGGTGGCGGGAAGTATTGCCAAAAGCTGTTCCTTCGATGTCATCCATGCCCATGACTGGATGACTGTCCTGGCCGGTCTTTATGCAAAGGAAAAAAGCGGGAAACCTCTTATACTCCATGTTCATTCCCTTGAATTTGATAGAAGCGGCGAACATGTCAATCAGAATATCTACTATGTCGAACGATTCGGCATGGTGGTGGCAGATCATATTGTTGCGGTAAGTCATTATACAAAAGAAGAGATTGTACACCACTATGGCATTAATCCCGACAAAATATCCGTCGTGCATAATGCTGTTACCCGCAAAGAAGCTGAACCGTTGTATCATGCGAAGAAAAGCCCCGATAAAAAAATTATCCTTTTCCTTGGCAGAATCACTTTCCAGAAGGGCCCTGAGTACTTTGTGGAAGCGGCAGCAAAAGTCCTGAAGAAAATTCCTGAAGCCACGTTTGTCATGGCAGGTTCTGGGGACATGATGCCCCTCATGATAGAACGGGTTGCCGAATTGGGAATCGGTAAAAATGTTCACTTCACGGGATTTCTGCAGGGAACAGAAATCGAACAGATATTCACCATGAGTGATCTTTATATCATGCCGAGTGTGTCTGAGCCTTTTGGTATCTCGCCACTTGAGGCAATGATTTACGATGTACCTGTTATTATTTCCAGACAGTCAGGGGTCGCGGAGATACTTCATCATGCATTGAAGGTTGATTTCTGGGATGTTGACGAGATTGCCAATAAGATCATTGCAATTTTAAAATACCCGAACCTGGTAGCGGAGCTAATCGAGAAGTCACGTGAAGAACTGCACAATGTCCGATGGGAAACGGCCGCCGAAAAGATCGTCCAGATCTATAACCACCTCGTGCATTAAAAAGGTAATAACATGACAAACATTTGTCTTTACTTCCATATCCATCAGCCACAGTGGCTGAGGCACTATACCTTTTTCGATATTGATCATGACCATGTGTATGAGGATAAGGAAAGAAATCTCAAGAGACTGAATATCGTGTCTGAACAATGTTATCTTCCGGCCAACAGTGTCATTCTTGACTTGATTACACGATATAAGGGGAATTTCCGGATCGCCTTTTCGATCACGGGCATTCTTCTTGATCAGCTTGAAAAGCATCGCGTCGATGTTTTGGACAGTTTTACACGGCTTGCCGACACAGGATGTGTGGAGTTCATTGGTGAGACGTATTACCACTCCTTTGCCTTCCTGTTTTCTGCACGGGAATTTCGAGAGCAAGCGATGTTGCATAAACACAGGATAAAAACACTGTTTGGTCAGAATCCCAGGGCATTCCGACATCCCGGACTCATCTACAACAATGATCTTGCAAAGATCGTAGAGAAAATGGGATACCATATCATTCTGGCCGACGGCGCAGATAAAGCGTTAGGATGGCGTTCTCCCAACTATGTCTATCAACCGTCTGGGTGTAAGAAACTGAAACTGCTCTTGAGAAGCGATCGTCTATCTGATGATATTACATTGCGTTTCTCAAACGCACAATGGTCTGAATATCCCCTTTTTGCTGATACATGTGCCCACTGGATTCACGCTATGCATGGAACGGGAGATGTCATTAATCTTGCGATTGATTATCAGATATTTGGTGAACACGGGCGTAAGGAATCAGGAATTTATGAATTCATGCGTTTGCTTCCCCGCGAAATCTTAAAGCACCCTGATTTCAAATTTCTTACCCCTGCAGAGATTTCCAAAAATCTTGATCCAGTTGCACAGCTGGATATCAGGGATAGTGTCGCCTGTGCTGATGGTGAAAATGATTTACGTGACTGGTTGGGCAACAGCTTGCAGAAGGACGCTGTTGCTTCACTGTACGGTATGGAAGCAAAACTGAGACGGCGCAAAGACGAAGAGCTTCTCCGCACCTGGCGCCTTCTCCAGGAATCTGAAAATTTTTATTATATGTGTACCAAAGGGCTTGCCAACGGAGATGAACATACGTCCCCCAATCCATATGGATCTCCCTATGATGCGTATATAAACTATATGAACATCATCGATGATTTTTCCGGTATTTTGTATAAGAAAAGGAGTAGTGCGAATGAAGGAGCATAAAAGAGGCTATCTGTTTGAGGTCAGTTGGGAAGTTTGTAATAAGGTCGGCGGCATATATACCGTCGTCTCCAGTAAGACCAGGGATGCTGTCAAGAACTATAGCGAACGCTACTTTCTCCTAGGGCCCGATCTCAAAACGAATCCTGATTTTGAAGAAACTGATGAAAACTGCTGGGTAAGGTTGAGAGAGTCTATGGCCATAAAAGAAATCCCCTGCCGTTTTGGCAGATGGAAAATCCCCGGTGAGCCGAAGGTCATACTTGTCGGCTTTGGGAAAAAATATGATAAAGAACAGTTGCTCTACCGGCTCTGGGAAGATTTCGGCGTTGATTCAATCGCAGGTGGTTGGGACTATGTAGAACCGGTAATGTTCAGTTACGCCTGCGGTGAGGTCATCGAGACAGTGTATAATATAATGGTAAAGCCCCATGGCATGCCGGCCGTGGCCCAGTTTCATGAGTGGATGTGCGGTGCGGGACTCCTCTACTTGAAAAAAAAGGTCCCGGAAATGGGCACTGTCTTTACTACCCATGCCACAATCCTGGGGAGAACCCTTGCCGGTTCAGGTGTGGATATCTATACCGTTATGGAAAATCTCTCGCCGCAGATAGAAGCAAGCGCCCATAACATCAAAGCAAAATATTCCATGGAAGTAGCCTCGGTGAGGGAATCGGACTGTTTTACAACGGTCAGTGAAATAACCGCCTCAGAAGCGAAAAATTTTCTCGGCAGATACCCCGACATGATTACACCCAATGGGCTCGATATAGACCACATTCCTGATCTCGCGGAGGACAGAAAGCCTGCATTGAGTGCGAGGGAAAAACTCCTCGGTGCCGCGTCGCGGTGCTTGAAGAAAGATTTTCCTGCCAATACGAAGATTCTTGTCATATCAGGGCGCTATGAATTTTATAATAAAGGCATCGATATATTTCTGAATGCCTTAAGCCGGCTCGATAAAGAAATGAACAGAGATCAGGTAGTTCTGGCCTTTCTTTTTGTTATTAACAGTCACATGGATTTGGTTCCTGGCCTGCAGTGTGATCATCCAAGAACGGAAGGTATCCCCCCGATCGCCACCCACAGGCTCCATAATGAGGCCCATGATCCCATTCTCCAGGCATGCAACAGGCTGGGGCTTATAAACTCAGCACTAAACAAGGTGAACGTCATCTTTGACCCGGCATACCTGAACGGCCATGATGGTCTTATTAACATGACCTATTACGAAGCCCTTTCGGGTTGTGACCTGGGGGTCTTCCCGTCGTACTATGAACCATGGGGATACACACCCCTGGAAAGCGCCGCGTACGCCGTGCCCACGATCACCACGGATCAGTCAGGATTTGGTCTTTGGGTTCAGCAGATGGCGGTAGAGAGCGGTGGCGTCATCCTTTTGAAACGCAAGGGAGTGAAAATCAACTCAATTGAAGAAAATTTATTTGCAATCTTCAAGGATTTTCTCTCCTGGAGCAATAAGGAAATGGAGGAGAAAAGGAAAGGTGCCCGTAATGTTGCGCTTAAGGCGAACTGGAAGGATTTTTTCAAGTTTTATCTTAAGGCCTATGATAAAGCGCTTGATGTTTCCCGCGAACGAGCGGAAAATCTCATCTTAATAGACTACAGGGTGGAAAGGAAATATGTGTTCGCCGGGACCGTATCGGCGCAGCCACACTTTCGCGCGTTTACCGCTGTCGTCAATCTTCCTCTCAAGATTGAGAGGCTCAGAGAACTTGCCTACAATCTCTGGTGGACGTGGCATCCTAAGGCACGCGGTCTGTATATCTCTCTTGATCCAAAATTGTGGCAGGAGATGGGAAATAACCCCGTCAGAATGCTTGAAACGGTATCGCCGGAAAAATTATCAGAGGCCACGGAAAACGCCTCTTACATGGCCCAGTATACGCAGACTCTTCAGCAGTTCGACGAATATATGAACGACAGGACGCCTAATGAAAAGATACAGGTATCTCCGGCCATCAAATGGTCATCGCCGGTTGCGTATTTCTCAGCTGAATACGGTCTTCATGAAATAATCCCCATATATTCCGGCGGACTGGGCACGCTCTCCGGTGATCATCTCAAGACCGCCAGTGACCTGAATATTCCGCTCGTGGGTATCGGTCTTCTTTATAAGAACGGTTATTTCAAACAGGTGATTGACAAGAACGGTTACCAGATT
This sequence comes from uncultured Syntrophaceae bacterium, assembly GCA_964564625.1. GTDB lineage: Bacteria > Desulfobacterota > Syntrophia > Syntrophales > UBA2185 > UBA2185. The sequence goes on from CAZMBE010000002.1 coordinate 95,802, forward strand.
GCGGAGTATCCGGAAAACGATTTTTCCGTCATGCCTATTCAGATTCTTCGAGACGATGCGGGGAATGAGGTGCAGATATACATAGAACTGCCCGGGAGAACACTGTACGCGAATATCTGGGAAGTAAAGGTGGGACGTGTTTCGCTGTACCTTATTAATGCTGATGTGCCGGGGAATACCCTTCAGGATAGAAAAATAACGGAGCGGCTCTATCCCGCAGACCAGAGAGTGCGGATAGAACAGGAAATACTTTTAGGGATGGGTGGTGTCAGGTTGATAAAGAAATTGGGTATCAGGCCGCGTGTATACCACATTAATGAAGGGCATTCCGCATTTCTTATTTTTGAGCGAATTGCCGACCTGATGAGTGAAGAAGGAATTTCCCTCGATGAAGCCACCGAGATCGTTCGCGGCAGTACCGTGTTTACAACCCATACGCCTGTGGAAGCGGGAATTGAAAGGTTCCCTAAAGATATGATGGAATATTACTTCTCCAGTTTCGTCAAGAGAACGGGCATGTCCTGGTCGCAGTTCTGGGAGTGGGGAAGAACGGAGGGAGGTGAAGGAAAATCATTTTTTATGACCAATCTCGCCTTTAGAATCGCGCACAAAAGTAATGCCGTGAGTAAGGTTCATGAAGAGGTGTCGAAACGTATGTGGTATGACGTATGGAAGGGTTTTAACATTTCGGACATCCCGATCAGCCATATCACAAACGGCACCCACACCATGTCTTACATCGCAGAGAGAATGAAAGTCCTCTTCGATACATATCTGGGGCCAGAATGGAGAAATACCATCACAGACACTGAAGTCTGGAAAAATGTGCAGGACATTCCCGACTCCTTGCTGTGGGATACCAGATATGAACTCAAGCAGAAATTGCTCAATTTTCTGAGGGAATATCTTTCCACGCACTGGTTGAAGTATGGTTATACAAAAACATGGCGGGAGGAGTTTTTTTCCAAAATCAATCCGGCTGCTCTGATGATAGGTTTCGCGAGAAGGTTCGCGCCTTATAAACGCGCCGACATGCTTTTTTATGACTTGGACCGCCTGGATAGAATTTTAAATCATCCCACCCGTCCTGTTCATATTATCTTCGCGGGAAAAGCGCATCCGAATGATGAAATGGGGAAAGGCATTATTAAGAGGGTCATTGATGTCTGCCGGGATGAGAGATTCAGAGGCAAGATTTTTTTCATCGAGGACTATAACATTGACATAGCCCGGCGGCTTGTTCAGGGAGTTGACGTGTGGTTGAATACGCCGCGAAGGCCTTATGAAGCGAGCGGCACGAGCGGTGAAAAGGTTGTTGCAAACGGGGTGCTTAATGTAAGCATTGCTGACGGGTGGTGGTGTGAAGGCTTTGATGGGACAAACGGCTGGACCATAGGGCCTGTCGTGAAAGGATATTCTCCGGAAATAATGAATGTTGACGAAGAAGACGGGCAGTCACTGTACACTGTGCTTGAAAATTCAGTGATACCCACATTCTATAACCGGGAAATATCGGGACTCCCGGAAAAATGGATCAGCATGATAAAGAAGTCCATACAAACCCTTATGCCAAAATTCAACACGGAAAGGATGCTTCTCGAATACTACCATACCATGTATCTGCCCACGGCGGAAAGAGAACATGAGCTTTATACAAATTCGCACATGCTGGCCCGTGAACTTGCCGACTGGAAGCGAAAAATTCCCATGCGTTTTTCCTCTCTCAGGCTGCTGGATGTAAGTATTGAAGGGATTCATGGTGATACGGTATTGGTTGATCAACCATTGACCGTAAACGCACGAATTGATCCTGGAAAGGTAAACCCTGATGAAATTTTGGTAGAGCTGGTAATCGGGAAAAAAGATGGATACGAATTTGCAGGTACCCCGGATTGTGTGCCTTTAAATGTCGCTGAAGAAACACCTGATGGGATCATCATATATTCGGCGGACTATATCGTCAAGTATAACGGTCCCTATCTCTATGGTGTCCGGGTACTGCCGTTTCACAAAAATCTTGCTGCAAAGCAGGAAACAGGCCTGATCCTCTGGGCGTGACATAAACTTGCCTTCACGTGTACCATATGATGCTGGATGGGACACAACGAGAAAAAGGGATAGTGGAGCAGCGCCCTGCAGGTGGGTAGCTTTACTTGCGGCTAATGAACATTACAATGATCGTGAGAATGATGCTGATGACAATACTGGTAGCCAAGGGGAAATAGAAGGTGAAATTTTTCCCCTTGTAGTAAAAGTCGCCGGGGAGCTTTCCGATCCACGGTATTTTCCCTCCCAGGAGGAGAAGGCCTCCGATGCCCGCGATAACGAGACCGATGATGAGAAGTACTTTACCAAAGCCGGATACATCAAACATATAATTCTATACCACATTTATGCCCACTTGAAAGGCATCTTCTTTTCAAAATCAGGCGATAGCGCACGGTTATCCACATCCTGAGTGAAGATATTCTCAAAACCTATGTCGAGGGCATAATTGATCACGTGCTCATATTCCACGCGGGTGATTCTCCTGCCCAGGGAGGGATGATCTTTGACAGAGGGCATGGGTGTATACTGGGACATGATGCTTAAAGGTACGGATGGAGACAGGTGTGTTTTGATCAGCCTGAGGACCTCAAGACTATTGGATATAAAGCCGGGGAGAATCAGATGGCGAATGATAACACCTCTTTTCGCGATGCCTTCATCTAACAAGAGCGAATCTCCCACCTGCCGCAGCATTTCTCTGATGGATTCCAGGGCATATCGGGGATAATTCTTCACCCCGGAAAGGACCAGAGCCTCATTCTCGGTGCCATACTTGAAATCAGGCAGGTAGATGTCCACCATCCCGTCGAGGATTTTTACCACTTCCGGATTTTCGTAACCGCCGCAATTGTACACGAGGGGGAGTCCTAATCCTTTCCGGCGGGCGGTCATAAAAGCCTCCATAATCCCCGGTATATGGGGAGTGGGTGTCACCGGTTCGATGTTGTGACAGTGTGTGTCCTGCAGTGACAGCATGATTCCCGAAAGGCCCTCAATGTCTGTCCGCTCTCCGGAAACATCGTGGCTCACCTGATAATTCTGGCAATAGATGCATTTGAGAATGCACGAAGCGAGGAAGATTGTTCCCGCACCCTGTGTTCCTGAAATGGGAGGTTCTTCTCCATAATGCGGGAGGGCACGGTTCAGAATGATGTTGTCTGAAAGGCGACAAAACCCTAACTCACCGATTGTCCTGTTGACCCTGCATTTTCTCGGGCAGAGTGTACAGCTTTTCAGAATTTCTTTTAATCGATCAACTTTTCGGAATGAGATCGCTTCCGCGTTCACGTATGATTGTACCTTACTCAATTTTTATCTTTTCCACGACATTCCTGATTTTTTTACTTTCTACCAGTTCCAGAAATTGTTCTCCCAGAGGTTCTGCGTGTCTCACCGCTTCCCGCCAGTTCCTCATACGGGTGGCTGGATCGTCGATGAAAAGCGCAAAATCATCGCGATCGGGAATTTTCCTTCCTGGAAGCCGGTCGACAAACGCATCAGAAGGATGAATCATCAGCACATTATCAAGGATGTCCGCGTTCGGCCGACGGTAAGAAAGCTTTTTATCCAGCCAGCCTGGTATAATCCGTTCCTGATGGTTAAAGAACAGTATGATATCCTCACCTGTATGGGCATAGTTATGGGTCAGATGGTAATCAATCAAACCACCATCCCTGTATATTCCGTTTGGCGCCCCGTATATATTTTTAATGCCGGCGACAACCAGTGGGATAGCACCGGATGCCATAAGGGCGTACTTGAAATTGATGGGGTTCAGCCGGATATACCGCCCCTGGAAACCCGGCACAAGACAAAAGTGCGGCGGCATCGGCCCATTATAAAACACGACCCGCTCGGCAAAATCATGAATATATGAACGGCTTACAGCATTGAAGAGAAAGCAGATTCCAAGACCGACCTGCTGGACCCATTTCAGCTCAGAGGCCACGAGGTTTTTTGCACGGGCCGTAATAATGGTGAGGCGATATTTTTTATTGGCCAATGCAAAAGGGAGGGCATCGTCTTCTATATAACTATTTACTATTTTTTTCAGCGAATCAAGCACGACCTGAGGAGTATCACCCCGCTTGTAGATTGTGCCAATGTAGGATTCCATGAGGTTACGGTAACTATCTTCAGGTTCCGGTTGCAGCCAGGCGGAGAGCCTCCATGCACCTGCTGATGCACCGACGAGGTGAATGGCCTTTGTACATCCAAGAATACGATGGTGTAACAGCGTAAGATCAAAACCGCTTGCAATGAGCCATCGGGGGCCTGTGGCGGGACCGAAATACGTCGTTATGCGGTCAAACTGAAAGCCTCCGTCCCGTATAATTTCAAAGGCCTTTCTGCCTGCCTTGATACGGATACTATTCATTGTCGTACACTGTTCGGTTCCGTTCTCACTAACTTTATGTAAAATTTATATCTACGAAGACTTACCAAAAATAGCCACAAATGACCTTGACACTGTCCAGGACGTTCGGTAAAGTAACTCATCTGAAAGGGAAATTACCTGCTGATAGTGTTTGTTGGCGTTAATACATAAACACGGTAACTTTTGTCAATGTCTATTGTTGACGAGGGTATAAAAAAGTTCGCACCAACAGTTGGAAAAACCTCATGCCATGGAAATATTATGAAGGCATGAAAATAATTTTGTCCTGCCACGTCCCCCTTTTCTAAAGGAGGAATATATGGAAACTGTTTTCGTGATAAAGGATCTTGCATGGATATCAGGTCTCAGATTGGTGAAATAGCAAAAAAAGCAAAAAACGCTGCCACTGTGCTCGCCCGCGTATCATCAGATGCAAAAAACAAAGTGCTCTTGAATATGGCGGAGGAACTTGCCATGCAATCCGGCGCACTGATTGCGGAAAACGCGAAAGATCTTGATAAGGCAATGCAGATGGGTCTCTCGGCGGCCATGATAGACAGGCTTACGCTGAAAGAAAGCACCATTGAGGGCATTGCCAAAGGCTTGAGAGAAGTTGCCGCCCTGCCGGATCCGGTCGGAAAAGTGACCTCCATGTGGCGAAGACCGAACGGCCTCCTTGTAGGGCGCATGAGGATACCTCTGGGCGTTATCGGCATCATCTATGAGTCCCGTCCTAACGTCACTGTAGACGCTGCCGCCCTCTGTCTGAAATCTGGAAACGCCGTCATTTTGAGGGGTGGATCAGAGGCGATACATTCAAATATCGCCATTACGAACGTCCTCCAGAGTGTCCTGAGAAAAGGAGCAATTCCGGCAGACGCCATCCAGTTGATTCCTATGACTGAGCGGGAAGCTGTCCATGAGATGTTGCAGCGTGAGGAATGTATAGACCTGATCATCCCAAGGGGCGGAGAGGACCTGATCAGGGCTGTCGTGAATGAGTCGAAGATTCCCGTCATCAAACACTATAAGGGAGTCTGCCACCTGTTTGTTGATCTAAGCGCCGATTGTGACATGGCCATAGCTATCTGCATGAATGCAAAGACCCAGCGTCCAGGAGTCTGTAATGCCATGGAGACCCTCCTCGTCCATCAGGGTATTGCGGCACGCTTCCTGCCAATGGTTGCACGTCCTCTTCAGAACGCGGGCGTTATCCTGAAGGGGTGCGGGAATACACAAAAAATCCTTCCGGGAATTGAAAAGGCCGATGAAGATGACTGGTACCGGGAATATCTCGATCTTATCTTATCCGTGCGCATTGTGAATGACATCCATGAGGCGATCGCCCACATTGAGAAGTACGGTTCCCTTCATACGGAATCGATTATCACGAACGATTATCAGAATGCCCAGCGGTTTTTACAAGAAGTCAACTCTTCCACCGTACTGGTTAATGCATCAACTCGCTTCAGCGATGGTTTTGAGCTGGGTCTAGGTGCAGAAATAGGAATAAGCACCACGAAGCTCCACGCCTTCGGGCCCATGGGGCTGGAAGAGCTGACAACAACGAAATTTATCATTTATGGAAATGGACAGGTAAGGACATGAAATGGGGATTATTGGGAGGAACATTTGATCCGATACATATCGGACATTTACGCTGTGCCGAGGAAATTCTGGAAATCTTTGATCTGAACAGAATTCTTTTTATTCCGGCGTCCAGACCGCCGCACAAAATTGATGCCGATATCACATCGTTCCATCATCGGGAACAGATGATTATGCAGGCGATTGAGGGAAATCCGGTATTCACCTATTCCGATGTGGAGAAGCGCCGTGAGGAAAAATCATATTCCGTGGAAACGGTGGAGTTCATTCTGAAGAAATATATGGAAAATCTGGAATTGTATTTTATCCTCGGTCAGGACGCGTTTCATGCGATCCATACATGGAAAAACTGGGAGCGACTTCTTTTGTTGTGTAATTTTGTGGTGATGACCAGGCCCGGTTACGAAGACAGGGGTCTGAAGCCCATACTCCCCGCTGATTTTGCCTCTCAATTCACCTATGATGATGCTATAAAGGGGTTTAGAGGCCCCACGGGACACGTTATCTATTTCCGGGGAGTCACTTTCCTGGATATTTCATCCAGCGATATCAGGAAAAGAGTGAAAGATGGTAAATCCATTAAGTATCTGGTTCCGGAGACAGTCCGGCACTATATTGTAAAGAATTCTCTCTACAAGGATGTCTGAAAAAAATAATAAAAGACTACGTGATATCAATATGCTGTTATTCTTATCCCTTCGTGTTTATTCAGGGCAAACTCCTTGAGACATCCTTATCGCAATCGAAAGGGGATGTTAAAAATTCCTCGTTACGTAATTCCTTGGAATGACTTTGAGAATAATGTTAAGGGGATTTATCAGCCTATATTGAAAGACATTACGAAAAGATCGGTTCCATTTTCACTGCATTTATGTCTGAAAGGATTTGACATACCTCAAAACCGTTGGATGTTATCCGCTCTATCGCGGGAGTGTAGTTCCTTGGCCAGGGTGTCTTTCTAAAATAAACAGATCTCAAGGACAGGATTGACCGGATTCAGCTGTCCGAGATTCATGCTCGCTTTAGGCTTATCTCCAGGAAATCGAACAACTATACATACTGTTGATGGCATGAGTATTTGAAAAAGTCTATGTTAGAGAATTTATCAGGAGGTACGACATGACCAGCGGAAAAAGGAATCTTATTATTGCAGGTGTTATTGTATTTGTGCTTGTTGTTGTCCTTTATTTTTTTGTGAAAGGAAATTACAACACATTCGTATCGTTGGATGAAGCGGTGAAAAGTTCCTGGGCACAGGTAGAAAACCAGCTGCAGCGCCGGTACGATCTGATTCCGAACCTGGTGGAAACGGTGAAAGGATACGCCAAGCAGGAAAGGGATGTCCTTGTCGAGGTTACAAACGCCAGGGCAAAGGTGGGTGGCGCGGCGAATGTACCGGAAAAAATCAGCGCGAATAATGAATTGTCCAGCGCTCTGAGCAGGCTCCTGGTTGTAGTGGAACGATACCCCGATCTCAAGTCGAATCAGAATTTCATGCGTCTTCAGGATGAACTGGCTGGCACAGAAAACCGGATTGCGGTAGAGAGAAAGCGCTATAACGATGCAGTGAAGACATACAACATTGCAATCAGAAGTTTCCCTGCAAATCTGCTGGCTGGGATGTTCAAATTTAAGGGTGCAGCTTTTTTCGAAGCGCCCTCGACGGCGAAGGCTACTCCGCAGGTGAAATTTTAGATGAACCGGACCATTACCACGGTGATAGACGCCGAGAAGTGCATAGGATGTGGTGTGTGTGTGAAAGTATGCCCGTACGGAAGCATCTCCTTGGAGGCCGGAAAAGCTGTTGTGTCCGGAGACAGATCAATGTCCTGCGGTCACTGCGCTGCCGTCTGCCCTGTTAATGCGGTAAGAGTGAATGCCCTTGACAAGGAATCATCCCGCTATAGCAGCTTCACGGGAAATGACACATGGCTTCCCCATGGTGAATATGACACGAAAGAGCTCGTCAGGCTTATGGGTTCAAGACGGTCATGCCGTAATTACAGTGACAGAGCCGTGGGTCGGGCGTTGCTTGAGGATCTCATCAAGATCGGCATCACCGCTCCTTCCGCGACGAACAGCCAGTTATGGACGTTTACTGTGCTGCCTACGAGGAAATCCGTTCTGCATTGTGGAGAACGAATCGCGCTCTTTTTCAGGAAGCTCAATCGCATGTCAGAAAAAAAATACCTGCGGAATTTTTTAAAATTGATCGGCAAGCCGGAGCTGGATAAATACTTCCGTGAACATCAAGATTCCGTGGCGCAGGCGCTTAATGAATGGGAGAAGTCCGGCAGGGACAGACTTTTTCACGGGGCGACGGCAGTGATATTGATTGGATCAAAACCGGAAGCGTCCTGTCCAAAAGAAGATGCGCTTCTGGCCACGCAGAATATTCTCCTCGCTGCGCACAGTATGGGATTGGGTACTTGCCTTATTGGGTTTGCTGTGGAGGCCATGAAACAGGATGTCACCATCAAAAAATATTTAGGCATTCCCGATAATGAAAGGGTGTATTCCGTAATTGCCCTTGGATATCCGGATGAGAAGTACCAATGGACGGCAGGAAGAAAAAAGTATACCCTCCGCTACCATGATGTATGAATCAGGGCAGGCGATTACCAGGCGTATTGAAATGAATAGTTATACAAAATTTTATGGATTTTCAGTAAATCCTTTTAGCATTACAACGGACCCGAAATTCTTTTTCCCGGCGGAAAGCCACAAAGAAGCTTTAGCCACCATGTGGTATGGGATTAATGAAAGGAAAGGATTCATCCTCATCCTGGGAGAAGAGGGTATTGGCAAGACCACGCTGATTCATAAAATAATTACTATGTATCATCTCCATCAGTCGCCATACTTTGGGTTAGTGGGCAAGAATACATCAGCAAATCACACGCACAACAATATGGGTAGCAAGGTAAAAATTGTTTTATTTCATCGTGGTCAAATTACCTTTGAGAAATTGTTTAAAGAAATACTGGTGAAATTAAAACTGCCCCTGAAATCTGAAATCAAGGGCTCTATGATGCATGAGTTATATCATTACCTGATCCACTCAATAGAACTCGGTGAAAATGTTGTGGTTATTATTGATGAAGCGCACAACATAAGCCTTGAAGCGATTGAAGAATTACGCTTGCTCTCAAATCTGGAGACGAGTAAATCAAAGCTGCTGCAGATTGTACTTGTGGGTAAGCCGGAGCTTAATAAAAAACTGCGCGCGGAAGTAGTAAGACAAATCAGGCAGCGGATTGTTGTCAATTGGCAGATCAGCCCTTTAACTCACGAAGAATCCATGCAATACATCAATCACCGGTTAAACATCGCTGGGAGCAGCAGTTCGGAGGTATTCACGGATAAAGCCTTAGACCTGATCTGTCGTCACGCGAAAGGAATTCCCCGGGCTATCAATGTTCTGTGCAGCAACGCACTTTCAATCGGTTATAATCTTTCCGAGAAAAAAATTTCCGCTTCTATTGTGAGAAAAATTAGGAACAATAAAGAACTTCTCACACCGAGAAGGGTTGATAATCTGAGTTTGGGAATAAAAAAAAATCTATTCCAGAAAATCTCCTATGTATTTCTCGCGCTGGTTGTCCTTGCGCTGGCTACATTCTTAGGGAAGGACTCTATTGAACATATCATTACTAAAGAGAAGTTGAACAAATTGATCGATCTATCGATCTTGTGGGACAAAGGTGATACTTCCACGTCTAAGGGTACGCGTTTTGTTATTCCTGAAATTGATTCATCACGCCCGGGTACAGATGTCGCTGCTACCCCTCATAAAACTCTCCAGACAAGTACCCCATCAGCAATCACTATGGATCGTCTCGATACGGGGATTCAAGTTAAAACAACAGTCGAAGCGAAAGCGGGAACATATCTGTCTTTACTGGCTCTGGAACATTATAATGTAGTGAATACAACACTTATTGATCATATATTGGAGCTTAACCCTGAAATTACTGACCCAAACCTGATTCCGGTCAAGCAGAAGATCAAAATTCCGGAAATTACGGAATCGCTTCTTGTCAAACAGTCTTCAGATGGTACATGTACGATACACCTGGCAACGTTTTCTAATCATAGGCATGCTGCGCGCTATGTAAATGATATTGATTTTAAGGGAAAAGAAGTTAAGGTTGTTCCGCTGAAAGTCTCACGAACAGATGCGTGGTATAGAGTCATGGCAGGACCGTTTTCCGATAGGGGCGAGGCATTGAAGGCCGTCGATGAAATGAAGAAGAAGGATCTTTTGCCGTCCTTTCAACAACCATAGAGAAAACATTGCTCAAAGACATGAATTATACCATTTCTTCTCGTATTGAGCATTTGACATCTCTCGCAGGAATGAACAGATTTCAAGGAATATTCAGTAAAAAAGATGTGGAATAAATAGATATTGGCAAATTAACGTATGGTGTCCCCAGATTTTTTGGTCTTGTCAGATTTTTTACAGGCGATGATTGAGGGTGCAGCACAATGAATAAAACATCAAAATCTTCACCTCCGGTGGTTTCCCCCTCGCGAACGGGTAGAGAATCACACACCCACTATGAACCCACCCGTCCCCGCGGCGGCTCAACGTGGCCCGTTGTTGCCGCTGTTCTCTTTACGGTGATCTTCGTTATCTACGGCGTTGTGTATTATGTGATGAATTCTGAACCTTACAAATTATCAGAGTCTTTCATCCGCCAGAATCCTACGATAAAGGCCGAGATCGGAGAGGTGGACAAATGCGATCCATGGTTCCCGATAGAGATGTATCCCCTTGGCCACATAGAGAATGCCATGTTTACCTTTGATGTCGTTGGAAAAAACAAACAGGTAACGGAGGTTTCTGTGTATCTGCAAAAAATACAGAATCGGTGGCGTATCGTTTCTGCCTACTACAAAGACCGCCAGGGATTTACGAAGCCTCTTGTTGGGGAAAGCATCTCTCCTGTAGACAAATCTTCAGAGCCTCCCGGTGTTGTCAATAAATGAAAAGCTGTGACGAAATCCCTCAAACGGCTTTCTTGGCAATCGTGCTGCATCATCGCATGATGAAGCCCCAAAGAATTCATGAATTGAACCATCGACCCGCCATAGAAAAATACCGGCAGACTTTTCCGTGGGGTACTATCTTTAGAAAGATTGTCTTCTGTCCTGACCAGATCTCCTGTTCTGACTGCTTCTCCATAACCCGTTCTACCTTTGAAACCCCTCATTTGCCTTGAACGGTTACAATCCCGCCTATGTCCATGATGATTACTTTTTCGGGATCAATGTTTTTTGCTATGATTTGTTTTTTCAGGTCAAGAACACCAAAACCAACCGGTTCATCGCCTAGGGGAAAGGTTCCCCACTGGGCGGGAATGAAGTACCGTGCACCGAGGTCCTCAAATGCGTCCAGGGCTTCTTTTGCATCTACATGGGAATAATGCATAAACCACCGTGGATGGTAAGCTGTCACCGGTAAAATGGCATAATCGATGCCGGGAAACCTGCGGCCGATCTCCCTGTATCCGACGAAATACCCGCTGTCGCCTCCATAGTAGATGCTCACATTAGGTGTCCTGATGAGAAAGCTCGCCCAGAGAGATTTGTTGATACCTTGCGAGATACGCCTCGACCAATGCTGGGCCGGCAGACAGGTCACTGTGACGCCGTTTCCCGCATCGGCTGATTCCCACCAATCCATCTCTGTGACGCTTTTCGTCCCCGTACCATCTTCCACCTGACGCTTCAATCCGAGAGGAACAAAGACCCGTGTGTTGTCGGGCAAAGCCCGAATACTTGCCTTGTCGAAGTGATCATAGTGGTTGTGGGAGACAAGTACATTCACTTTCGCATTGTAGCCCTTGAGTTCTTCGGCGGCTATGGCGGGAGAGGTCTTTCGCTTGATGACAAGGGCGCGCCCGGAGAACATGGGATCAGTGAGCCAGTACTCCCCGTTGATCCGAATCAGGAAGGTGGAATGCCCGACCCAAGCAATCAAGTCTCCCTCTGGCATCGACCGAATTCGCCCTGACAGATTTGAAACGGAGTTCGGCATGAAGGCTTTTTCTTCCTCGGTGTAAATCCGTTCTCCCGCGGTGAACTTCCAGCTCAGGAAGCGCCCGAAACCGCCCCGTTCCATTGGCATCCAGGGGTTAAAGAAACGTCCATCCCGCATATGCGGTGCATAGAGCATTTCCTGTTTTTGATTCTCTACATCCCGGCGCCATTGCATCTCGTCGAAGGGAGGAGGGGGCGCGGTACAGGCGATAAGAACGAAAAGACACACCCCATGAACCAACACGGATACTCTCATACATCACTCACTCGCAAGATGTTGGATTTGAAAACCCGCATCTGCTGTGTATTTGCATATCAATCCATGATGAAAATTTTAAAAAACTTTAGGAGGCAGTTTTCGAATACCTCTTAAGTTAAGGGTTTCGCTTTAAAAAATTAATTCAGGGAGACCGGGGAATACGGCCCGTTCTTTCTGCCATTCATACACAATCACGTCGATGTCTATTTTTTTCAACTTTGCTTCAAGTAATTGATCGATGGCTTCGGGTATGATAAGGATCAATCGGGGTCGTTCCGGCAGATCCGTATTGGCGAGTAACAGGTGGGCGACACCCTGGTGTATGCTTTTTTCTGATGAATCCGTGAGTACCTCAAAGACGGATGTTATTTCCTCCTTTTTATTTGCCATAAAAAGGTCACGTTCAAGGTCGTTTGCGGCTTTGAAACCCCGGCGAATAAGGTCGTCATGGAGATCCTTTATAATCAAGCCGTGGTCGCACGCGAATCCGGGATTGATTCCCGGGTGGGTGTGGCTCTTACCGATACGCTCTTCCCTAAAAGAGAGTTCTTCAAAAGTCATTTCCAGTTGATGCGAACGGGAAGAAAAACTGTTTTTTATCGTATCTATTTTGCGGACGAATTGTGTAAGCTGCCTGACAAACAGGGGTGAATTCAACGCACCGATCAAAGCCACGGTGGTGTCCACAGCGCCGTCTTCCATTATGTCCCACACGCCGCGGTAGTGGTCCGCGAACAGCGATTTTCCCACTCCCTTTTTACTGCCACCGAGTATACCCCGATGTATGACAAATATCCGGCCATCGCGGTCTGCCGCCAGCGCACCGCCGATTCTCCTGTCTATGCCTCGTATGGGGAAGTTGATTTCACACGTAATCGGAACGGGGGATGACCCTGATGGCTTTCCAGTCCCGAAGGCGTGCCAGAAACGGCTCTCTGATATCTTCTTGTGATAGATCCATATCCCCAGACTTTCAGACCAGGAAACTTTCGCCTTCACCGTTCCGCCGGTGTGCCCAAGAGTGACAGGGATTTTCTCATGTATGAAGGGTTTGAAGCACTTTATGAATTGTCGCCGATATTTCCTGATGACAGATTCATCGTCAATGACTTTCAGCATTATCCTTTTCTCCGTTGACCAGGCTTCAGAGTGGTATTGTATTGGTGAGATATTAAGGGTATTTACAGGAAACGCTCTGCTTAATCAAGTCGTTTTCTCATATTGTCAAAGGCATAAGAAGAATCCTGCAGAGAATACGATTAAACGGTTGAACATTACTTTACATTGCAACCCCTGTTCTTCCCGTGCACACGGGAATCCTCTATGTTCAACTTATTGTGAATCCTCCTGGATCCAGCCCCCACATGTAGTTGCCGGGGTCGGGGATATGTTAACATTCTCAAGCTGCCTTACGCAGATCAACGCTCCAGGATGACAATTTGTCACTTCCTTTAAAAAGGACACCTCTGCTTTGATAGTGGGTATTGCTTATCTTCAACAGGAATTCAGCGCCGGTGTATGCCCCGCTTTTTGCGCGGCATGTGGATAGAATCGCATCATTCACAATAACAAATCTGCCGAGCAGAGTCCCCAGATCGGGGTTATTCGATTCCCAGGTTGTCTGGGTTTTGCCTTCTCCGAAGGGAATAATCTCATAACGGTTATAAATCTTGATGGGTTTCTCGCCCGCAGTAATTTCCATCTCACCCTCGTTGACCCACAATCCCTCAATATGCATGATTCTGGCTATTCCCATAAGCGGGAGGGTGTTGTCCATGTCATCAAAGTAATAACCCCGGATATTCCAGAAACCCTCTTGAAACAAGAATGTGTGGTGCATCTGTGCCTGTCTCCAGTTTATGCCAATGTTGTTTCATGTGTATTACAGACAGTCGGGACGCTTGTCCTACAGGCGATTTTCAATTACAGAACGATAGAAAGCTATCCAATCTGTACACGTAAACCACCTGTAATTCTGATTTTACACGAATGTCATTCCAATACTGAAAAGCTGGAAACCTTACTTCTTTGACAGCCTTTTTCTTGCCTGTTTCGAAACCGGGCGGTTGCGGAGAAGAACATACGTGGCGCCTGTGCCGCCGTCGTAGGACTTCGCGCTTGCATAAGCGATTACCCACTTGCGCCAGTGACTGCGTGTAAGCCACTCACTCACCTTATTTTTCAGGACCGGCTTGCCGGGCGAAGAGAGGCCGCGTCCATGAATGATGAGGACTGCTCTTTTCCCTGCTGTAACCGCCCATTTCAAAAATTTTTCAAATACTTCGCTTGCTTCTGTCACGCCAAGTCCGTGGAGATCAATATGGGCCTGGATGGAAAAGTCTCCCTGGTGAAGCCTCCGGGCAAATTCCGGATGTATATCATGAGCTGTGCCCTCCATATACTCGGGCGTATCGGATATCATAAATCCATCTCCATACTTCACCAGATTTTCAAGCCGTACCATGACCCCTTTTTCGGGCACATTTTTGTCGGCCTCAGGCGGTCTTGTTCCTCCATTTTCCATTGCATGCTTATCTTCTGATATTGGTTGTACATCTTTCATGGCCTCGATAAATGCTTTTTCGTCGTTTTCCGGATCGCTCGCGATTTCACGGTCTGAGCGTGCGAGTGCGGAAGGAGCGGGGCGAGAAAGTGGCTTGCTTCTGAGAAGATTTCCCAGATCTCCAAAGGGGGCATGTTTGAGAGGCGGATCAGAGTCTTTCATCCTACAACAATACCTATAAAGCTCTCAAGGGCGTTGACTCGTGGCGTCGGCTTACCCTTACAATGACAGTATATATATTGTTCGAGATCCTGCAACGCTTTTTCTTAATCAAGCCGCTTGCGGAAACGACTGATCGCGCCGGTAAACACGATCACTCCCAGAATAGCCATGGCAGCGTACTGGTGCCAGAGGACGTCGAAGCCTACGCCTTTCAAGAAAATTCCCCTGATTATTACAAGCATATACCTCAAAGGATTGAGATACGTCAACCATTGCACGACAACGGGCATGTTAACAATGGGGAAGACGAATCCGCTAAGCATGAAAAAGGGAAGCATGAAAAAGAATGTCGTCATCATTGCCTGCTGCTGCGTTTTGGAAACGGTGGAAATGAACAGACCTACACCGAGGGTGCTTAAGAGGAAGAGGCATATTGCAAAAAAGAGAAGGAGGATGCTCCCGGCCAGGGGTATTTCAAACCAGAATACCGCGATAACCGTCACCATGACCATCTGCGCGAGAGATATGATGATGTATGGGATTGTTTTACCTAAAATAAGTTCTGCGGGTTTCATTGGGGTCACGATGAGCTGTTCTATCGTTCCCGCCTCTTTTTCCCTGATGATGGCAATCGATGTGAGAAGGAGGGTGATCAGCATGACCACAAATGCAACGATACCGGGGACGAAAAAATGCTGGCTGTCCAGATTCGGATTGTACCAGGTTCTGATTCTCCCATCGATTTTGCCGTACTCCATATGCTGCGGGTGCAGCTCCCTGATCAATTCCCGGTTCAGTTTATCGATGACCATGACAGAGTACGCGATTCTGATGGAAGCCATGTTGCTCATGCTTCCGTCCGCGATGATTTGAATTTCCGCTGTTTCCCCTTTTCTGATATGACTGCTCAAATCAGGTCCGATCTTGATGCCGAGATCGATTTTCCCTTTCATCAGGAGATTATCTATTTCCCGCTGGTCCTCGGTGAAGTGGGTGATAGTGAAAATTTTGTTGGCACTTACGGCATCGATGATCAAGCGGCTTTCCCGAGCGCGGGACTGATCCAGAAGGGCGACCCGGATGTTCCTGATATCGTAATTCACCACATATCCGAATAAGAGGAGCATGATAATTGGGGCAACGATCAGAACGCGCCTGCTGCGCGGGTCGCGAAAGAGCAGGATAAATTCTTTGCGGACGAGTTCCCGGATGCGGAGCCCGCTCATGTTACAACCCCTCCCTTCTCAGTAATATGCAATTCAAGGACGCCAGAATGGCAAACATGATGACCATCACTATATAGCTTTGCCACAAGTGAACCATCCCGAGGTTTCGCAGGTATAAACCGCTCAGAATGTCGATATAATACGTGGCGGGAACAATATACGTAACCAACTGGAGAAATGTCGGCATGTTGACCACGGGAAACACGAAGTTCGAAAGAAGCAGAGAAGGGAGGTACGTGAGGAGAATGGCGCCCTGGTTTGCCAGAAGCTGGTTTTTGGTTACGGTAGAAATAAAGAGCCCCAGCGCTAGGGCGACGGCAAGATATATCGAAGAGGCCAGGATCATCAACCAGAAACTGGATTTCATGACGATGCCGAAAAGGACCTGCCCCATGAGAATGGAAATCAAGACATCGATGAGTCCCACGAAGAAATAGGGAATGGCTTTACCGATCAGAAATTCACCGGCACTGATAGGCAATGATTTGATCGTTTCCATTGTTCCGTTCTCATATTCCCGGGCGATTACCAGGGACGTCAGCATGGCCCCCACGATCATAATGATGACCGCAATGATGCCGGGAACAATGAAGTTGCGGCTTTCCAGATCTTCATTGAACCATACCCTGATGCGACCCTCCACAGGAGGCTTTATTTTCTCCATTCCCTGGCGATTTAGGAATGCTGCGAGAAGCTTCCGGTTGTACTGCTCAACGAAGGCATTCACATAGCCTCTGGTGATGCTGGCAAAATTTGGATCACTGCCGTCGAGCAGAAGCTGCAGAGGCGCTTCATGATCCGCCCGGAGGTTCTTCGTAAAGTCAGGGGGTATGACTACCACCAGTATTGCCCTCCCATGGTCTAAATATTCCGTTGCTTTTTTTGTATTGGGCAGATGTGCGGCAACATGAAAATAGGGGGAGGCGTCGAGACGGCGAATAAAATCCCGGCTCACATCGGTGTTATCATGATCAACGACCACGGTCTCCACATTATCCACGTCCAGGCTCAGGGCGTAGCCAAACAGAAGTATGAGCAGCAAGGGAAGGGCAAACGCCAGATACAGGCTCCGGAAATCACGGATCAGATGATAGAACTCCTTGCGGGTGACGGCCCGAATGTTTATGAGTTTCAATGGTTGCTCCTGGTCATGAGAGAGATAAAGGCCTCGTTTAAATCGGCATCGGGACGGTCCGGACACGCCACGGCAATAATTTCGGAAGGGCTGCCGGCGGCAACGATCATTCCCTCATTAATCATCACGATCCGTTCACAATTGCGCGCTTCGTCCATGTAGTGGGTAGTGACAAACACGGTGATACCTTCTCCCGCCAGCTGACGGATGAAATCCCAAAAATGCTGACGAGTAATGGGATCCACACCGGAAGTAGGTTCATCGAGAAAGAGGATGTCCGGCTTGTGGAGTAACGCGCACCCGAGGGCCAGACGCTGCCTCCATCCTTGGGGCAACTCCCGTGTGCGACGGTTTTGGACTTCCTGAAGCCGCGTCATATCGAGAATCCATTCCACTCGCTTCTTCCACTCACGCTGCGGTACGGAGTAGATGCCGAGATAGAAGCGTATGTTTTCGTAAGGACTCAGGTCTTCATAGAGGGAAAACTTCTGCGACATGTAGCCGATGGATTTCTTGATTTCCTCCGGCTCTCTAAAGATGTCGTGCCCTGCCACCTGGCCCTCGCCGGAAGTTGGATTCAGTATGCCACAAAGCATACGGATCGTTGTCGATTTTCCGGAGCCGTTTGGTCCTAAAAGGCCGAAGATTTCCCCTCTTTTCACGGAGAAGGTGATTTTGTTCACCGCGACAAAGGCCCCGAAACGCTTTTCGAGGTCATGCACCGAAACGGCCTCAGCGTTTGAAGGTATCATGAACGATCTCCTTATCCACTTCCTGAATGCGTGCAATCATGGCATCTTCCAGGTTTGAGAAACGGCCGCGGATTTCCGCTGGTGTAGAAGTCGCGAGCACCTGTGAACGGTGCATCAGAACCAGCCGGTCACATTTCTCTCCTTCGTCGAGATAGGCAGTGGAAACGAGAATTGTCATGCCACCCCCGCGCATCTGTGCCAGGATCTCCCAGAACTCCTGCCGCGAGACGGGATCCACGCCGTTCGTCGGTTCATCGAGGATCAGCACCTTCGGCTCGTGAGCGAGGACACAGGCAAGTCCAAGCTTCTGTTTCATGCCCCCGGAGAGGTTGCCTGCCTGCCTCTCTGCGAAAGGGAGAAGATTGGAAAACCCAAGATACTTCTCGCGTCTCCGACGGCGCTCTTCTCTTGGCACATTGAAAACGTCCATGAAGAATCTCATGTTTTCGTCAACGGTCAGGTCGTGGTAGAGCCCAAAACGCTGGGGCATATATCCGATGAGAGGCTTCAACTGCTGTTTATCTTTTACGATGTCGAGACCGGCGATCATAATTTTTCCGGAGACAGGCGGGATCATGGTAGCCACTATTCTAAGGAGGGTGGATTTACCCGCCCCGTCTGATCCTACAAGACCGCAGATAGTTCCCTGCTCCACCGAGAGGGTTATATCCCGCACCGCTTCAACCTCGCCGAAGCGCATGGATACATTCTCTATGGAGATGAAATTTATGTTCTGTGTAACCACTACCGAGGCTCTCTAAAAATCTCTTTCCCCTTTGAAAAAAGAGACAAAAGGGGATTCGACAATCGTATGGGAAATCCCCCTTTATGAAAGGAAAAGATTGAAGGGATGTTCACCGCAGCCATGCATCCGCCGGCATGCCGGTCTTCAGTTCCAGATCGGGATTGGGTATGGAGACCTTTACCAGATACACCAGTTTTACCCGTTCTTTTTTGGTCTGGATGATCTTCGGGGTGAATTCCCCTTCCGGTGAGATAAAAGCAACTTTTCCTTTGTATGTTTTATCGGGAAAGGTATCAACCTTGACATCCACGTCCTGTCCCGGTTTGACCTTGGCGATTTCCGTTTCATCCACAAATATCTTGAGATCCACCGTGGAGAGATCGGCCATGGAAAGAACCTCGCGGCCCGGCGTCACCACTTCCCCCGGCTCAACATTGCGGCTGGTGATAATCCCGTTGAATGGGGCAAGCAACCGGGCATAGTGCAGTTGAATGTCTGCCTGCTCCAGTGCGGCTTTCGCCTGTTTGGCCTGGGAATTGGCAGCGTCGATTTCCTTCTGTGTAACCTCGATCCTCTGCAGGTTGCTCTTTGCCTGTCTCAGTGCCGCTTCTCCATCATCAAATCGGGATTTTGCCGTATCATAGTTAAGCTTTACCGCATCCCTTTCCTTTTCTGTAACAACACCCTGTTTGAATAGCTGCTCATATCGCTGATAATTCTTCCGCGTATTTTCGAGGATGTCTTTCGTGCTGGTGAGATTGGCTTCCGACCTTGCCACATCGGCGGGAAGGGTATTTTTATAGATACTCAGAAGTGTTGAGAGCTGCTCACGCGTTTTGATCAACCGGTCGAGATTTGCCTCCGCCTGAGCCTTGCGTGACTGGAGTTCCGCGGGTTCGATCTCGGCGAGGAGTTGATTCTTCGTGACGACATTGCCTTCCCTGACCGCGACATTAATGACGCGGCCGCTTACCTGGAAGGCGAGATTGGCCTGGGTTGCTTCAATTGTTCCGGAATAGTACAGCTCGCCCCTCTGTGACTGCCACTGACCGAAATAGACCAGGGTGCCTACACCCGCAAGGAGAAGCAAAAAAGCAATGATGAGGATCTTTTTCTTCACGGCGACACCTCCTTTGTCCCCATGGCTCTCTCCAATCGGGCCAAGCTGATATTGTAATCGCTTAGGGCGTTGAAGTAATCGGATTTTGCTCTTGTCAGAAGAGTCGCGGCGTCCAGGACGTCCGTAGAGGTTCCCACCTGTTCCTGATATCTTTCCCGGCTGATCCGGTAATTCTCTTCCGCCTGCTCGATGGCTTTTTGTGTAACAGCCAACTGCTTCTCCGCCTCGTGGAGTGTCAGCCAGGCATTTTTTACCTCGAGTCTCACCTGATCTTTTACATTATCCAGGGCGTACGCCATCTGGTTTTCCCGGGAGCGGCTCGCGTCAACACGGTTCTTTGTCCTGCCCCATTCCCAGAAGTTCCAGCTCGCCACACCCATAAGATACCAGTTCTCCTGGTCTTTGTAGAGAGTTCCGGAAACTCCCGGCGTATCTCCAAAACGCTCGTAGTGGCCGATAGCATTTATCGTGGGGAAATACTCACTCTTTGTAAGATTGACTATTTTCTTTGACTGCTCCACTTTCAGCGTATATGACTTAATCTCCGATCTGTTCTCCATGGCAAGCATCTGACAGTCATAAAGAGATTTAGTAAAAGGCTTCAGTGCGAGTATGTCCTCCAATTCCGTGGGGGTATTGATTTCTCTCCTGAGCACCATATTGAACTTCGATTTCGCCATTTCTAGAGAATTTTCCGCTTTAACGAGACTTTGCCTGCCGTTGGCAAGCTCAACCTCAGCGCGAAGGAGGTCATTCCTGGGAATGACACCGGCATCAAAAAAATCCTGGGCCATCTTCCGGTGTGCCTCCAGCTGTTCTACCGATTGTACTGCAACGACGAGCAGCCTTTCTGCCTTCAGTACACTGAAATATGCAACCTTTACGTCTTGGACAATATCCTGCACAACCGTAACTTCGTCCATCGCCGCGATATCTGTGCCAATTCTGTTTGCCTGGTAATTCGCCACGATTCCGCCGCCGGAAAAGAGAGGTTGCTTCACCTCTATTGCCCAGGTATAGTTATCCTGTGTTCCTACGGGCATTGTAAATGGACGTGTAGATGGCAAAGATGGCAGCGTAACAGTCGAGGTCGGTTGTTCATTTAATTTCGTGTAGCTGTAGGATGTGCTGAATTTCGGCAGAAATCCTGTAAATGCTTCCTGCTTCTGGGCTTCGGCACCCCTTACTCCTTCTCGCGCCGACTGAATGAGCACGCTTTGCGAGAGTGCCAGATCAATGCTCTGCTGAAGAGTCAGTTTTTCCGCCGCATAAGCTCCTTCAAGAAAAGAAAAGGAAAATGCTAGTGCCGCAGAAAATAGTAGCAATACAGTCTTTGTTTGCATATCCAAATATCCTTTCACTTCTTCACGGCCTTTAAAACAAGTTTCTCTATTTCGACGACAATGTTGCCGGATATTTTATCATCCAGGTTCCTTATAGCGGGCGGGATCCAGTCATACCTTCTCCTGATCGGTGCGCTGGTTTTATAGGTAATGATGGCCCCGATGACCATTATGTGTATCAGAAAAGGAATGGTTTCAAGAAACACCCCCTTTTTTTTACCCTCCTTAAGGATACCGCTTAGCAGACTCACGATGCGGAATATATCCCGCGCCACAATTTCCGGCAGGTGTTCCCCGCCCGAGGCCACCTCGCGCATCATGATGGGGGCCACTTGCGGATTTACATCGATGTTCCGGGCAAAGGTGCGTATATATATCATCAATTTTTCTTCCGGATCCTGTATGTTTTGTATCTCGCGGGCAATCGTTTCTGCAGTATTACCGATCACGCTTCTGATTACCTCAGTATAGAGGGTCTCTTTGTCGCCTATGTGGTAGTAGATTGTGGCTTTGTTAACTCCGGCACGGTCGGCAATCTCATCCATCCGTGCCCCGGCAAAACCAGCCTCCGAAAAAACACCCGCCGCTGCCTCAAGGATGCGCATAAACGCGTCGCTTCTTTTTTCTGCTGATGGCAGGTTCACTTATATACCTCCTCAGAAAACCATATGATTAACTAACCAGTTAGTTTAACTGAATGGTAAATACCATCTGTTTTTGAATCATGTCAAGTGTTATATTTGTGAAAAGCATGGTCGGAAGAATTGGATCAGTAGCATAGCCTCCGGTCAAAGGATCTGCCCTGCCCTATTTGACAGGGACTTTCCTGTAAAAGGTCATATTATGTGATCATGGTCACGGAACATATTATTCACATATGGTTATATAAAATCAAAATAATTCACACGTAACCCAAGGGCTTCTGGAGGTGCTTGCAAAGCGTCACTTTTTTCCTCTCGAAAATAGGGGCAGTATGAAGCGGCGTGACTGTCCCTATTTTTTATTTATTCTTTAGTCCATATTCACTTTTCATAATATATATCCCAACGCGAGAAAGTCATTTGTCCTCCTGTGTATAACTAATGATATACAATCCCATATCTACTATCTCCACACCTTTCGTGAGGAAAAGCGAGGTTAAACTATGACAATAGTGGCCAGATCCGGGAATTCATTCTCCCTGCAGCCTTTTAATGATGCTTCAAGGGAGAGTCATCAAAAAAGCAGAAATATTTTAGAGAATATGGTACAAATGGACTATGACTGGTGAGGCACAATCAGAAATGATTAAGGGCACCTCTTAATCGGAGGAATTATGGGTAAGGTTCTTGCGTTCCGGGGAGCTGGAGAAAATTGTACAAACTGCTGGTATTATACTCCCCATCGTAACGATCATTCGGGACATGCTGGTTCGTCTATCGGATATTGTCGGCATCCTGCTCGTACCAATGACACCACCCTGACTCCCATGTTGATTAAACAACCAGGTCTGACTTGTAATCCTGGTAAATGGTGTCCCAAGTACGTGCATGTGGATTCACCCGCCATGAAGAAATTGCAGTTTATATCAGGCATTAAATTCGTATTGTTATGTATGCAGCAGCGCCTGAAAGGTCATACTGCCGATATGGAGAAAGTTGAAGAATACAGGGAATTAGTAGATCAACTGTACCGGGAAAACAAAAAACTCATGACAATCAATCAGTACAAAGCCGCAAAAAGAGATCCTCAGTATTTTGCATCTTTAATCGACGAGCTTGCTGGATATTATGCACAAAAGAGCAAGAATAGGGGGCTGTCATAAAAAGCAAAGGTCAATATTGAATTTGGTGTACTATGCCTAAAGGGGTACTCATTTCTTGCAGGCACATCTTTCAGGTTCCCATGACGTAGATCTGCAACAGGAATAGGAAAGTGGGTCCCCGATACGCGCTCCAATGCCCTCCCTATCATAAAAAAAGACAAAACCCACCCATTTCTATACGTGTTTTTGCCTCGTATTTTATCTATATTTTTCTCCTATTGCTTTTTCGTGAGCATGTGATTAGAGAAAATGAGTGATCTGAGTAAACGTCTTTATGGGACTGGCAAAATTTTAAATTTCAGGGGGAACGAACGTATGAATGATGAGCTCAGAAATTACCTGCGATTTAGAATGAGCGAGATGACCTTTGCGGGATTCATGAGTGAGGATTCTCACGATATTTTCCAATTTGTGCAGATCATCAATATGAGCAGGGGTGGTATGTGCGCATATTATGTTCCCGCGGAGAAGAGTAAGGCTGCAATATCCCATGTCAGCATCTTCGGACGGACGGACAGGTTGGTGAGGGTCGAGAATATCCCCTGTAAAATTGTCTACGATATCGACATGCTCTCAGAAGGATGGAGCAAGCTGATGGAAACGCGTTGTGGGATCCAATTCCTGGTCCAGTGCTCAAGCCAGGAAAACCAGATAACAAACTTTATACGGGATTTTGCCGTCCACCCCTATATGGAATACCGTGTCGTCTGACAGGAGATTGTTTCCTGAAAACAGTGATTGTTGAATCGAACAACCGATATGGATTTCCTTTTTGTACAATTACTGCCCAACTGCAAAAATTTGTCACTAAAAAGGAACAGAGCGACTGAGAAATCTTCAATATCAATGAAGAGATTTCTCCCGGAGTTCATCTTGTGCATGCGATGATGTTGAAAAGAGTTCCCTTTAATTTCCTTTCATTTTCTCAGGTGGACATTATAGGCATTCTTGTATGCCAAAAATCTGAAAGATTCGGGCATGCGTCTGTGAAGTACTTCCAAAAAACCGACTGTTCTTATAGAATAAAAAGCATAGAAAGCAGCTCCAATGAATGCCTTTTGAGTTTTATATAGGAGAGTGGTACATATACTATTCATAGTACGGAAGCGATATACGATCATTTCCCAATACCTGAGGGCAGTCCTGTCCTATTAGACCATTATTAGATCAGTACCAGTCGCCGGTGCTTCTTCGGAAGCATGTGGTGTGGTTGTCAAAAATAAACTAGAGGAAGATATGAAATTATTCATTTCCGAATGTCCGGCCTTGGAAAAGGTTAAAGTCGAGAAATTCATCCTTCCACATTGGATAAGACCTGAAAACCAAGGTACTAATGAGTTGATGTTATTTTGAACACGGTGAAAGGACAGGGAACTCTTAATATTCAACCGACTCGTGAGATTCATGCCTGATTTCATTGTTCGATGACTCGTAAAGGAGGATAGTTCTCTTGCGATTAAAAGCATACCTGCTTATTTTCGATGGCCTCGCGGATTGGGAACCTGCGCTCGCACTGTGTGAGATTAATAAATCAGGGAAATTTTATGTAGTAACAGTCGGATTTTCCGAAAGACCTGCCACCACAA
Source organism: uncultured Syntrophaceae bacterium (assembly GCA_964564625.1). GTDB lineage: Bacteria > Desulfobacterota > Syntrophia > Syntrophales > UBA2185 > UBA2185. The sequence goes on from CAZMBE010000002.1 coordinate 120,579, forward strand.
TGGGCGGCTACAAGGTCAACCCTGACGTTACGCTTGACACAATAAATCCCGACGAAACTGCCATTTTCATCATGCCAGGTGGGAATATGTGGGAACAAGGACCGCATGAATATTTGATCAAGCTCCTCCACCAGTTCCATGCAAAGCGCACTATCATAGCTGCAATCTGCGGAGCAACATTAGAGATTGCAAGGGCAGGACTGATGCATGATATTTGTCACACGAGCAATTCCAAGGGGTACCTGAAGGCGATGGTACCAGGTTATAGGGACGACGATTTTTATGTAGACAAACTGGCAATCGCTGACAAGAATCTCATAACAGCAAGTGGACTAGGTAGTGTAGAGTTTGCGTGTGAGATTGTCAGGTCGTTGAAGATCTATACAAGCGAAGAAACTCAGGAGCTCTACGAGATGTTCAAACACGGTGTAATCCCGGCTCGTTATGTCATCTGACATGTGCCTTCTTGCTGCCTCGCACGTTGCTGATGCGCGGAGATAGGCAGAGGGAGATGTTGATGGACGTGTTGAGATCCTCTGTAGTCTTGGGAGTGAAGTTCGGCACCATGACTTTGTAGCTTGTACGCAGCGGTATTTTCACGGTCCGTGGGAACTTTAAGAATCCGCGAAGGATGTGAGTTTAGCAGGATCATCCTCGACAGTGGTCACGCTTAAATGAAAAGAATGATTGCCCAGCAAGGCAACGCAGCTGAGTCGCTGCACTTGCGGCTGATTTCCAGGGTATAATATACCTATGAATAGACTAATTGGATACCTTCTCGCATTGTTATTTCTCATTTTCCCTATATCTGGGGAAGGGGTGGAGATGCCCAATGGGCAACCAACTCAAATCAGGACCAAAGTGAGATATGATTCAAAGATATCTGACTCATTTTTTGCGGCTGCAAAGTGGAGCTACCCATGGTGGATCATCCAGCATGAGGACGGACATATTGAGAATACGATGGTAGGTACGACCGATAAAAAAGAACTTCCAAAACTGAAACACACCGCCAAATGTTTTACCTCTCACCAGGGAGAACACTGGATCAGGTTCTGCAATGCCGCATTGAATGCTGATGGCGATCTTGAGTTATTCATACATGATGAGTCCGCCTCATACTGGGATAACTTGAGAATACTAGTTAAAGACGGTGAATTCACTTCACAATACTGGACGGCATATCCCGGAGACAAAGGAGATGAAGGACTGATCTGGACCACTACAAGCCAAAGCCTGGTACTGAATAAGCGGAATTACCGCAAGGGGCACGAGGTAAGAGGAAGAATTAAGTTTACATGCCTTCAGGAAGTAACCAATGTAAAATATAATGGGCGATTTCCACGCTCAATAACCATTCAAGGTGTATTTCAAACAGAAGTGGAGCAGCCAATCAAAGGAAAGATGGTCGGGATGTGAAAGCGGCAATCTTGTGTATTCCTATATCATGTTTGATGTGTGTCGTGGAGGTTGGGTCTATAACTCTAAAAAAAGTAACATATTGTTCGCCACTACCGTGTGGATCATACATTATACATAGTGGCCTTTTTGCATGGAGCAAAGAAAAATCTATTTCCAATTTTGAAGCTTCTGGATCGCTCTCTATCTCACATTTCGTATCCTAAAGTATCGAAACGCGCATACCACCGACTTCCCTCCAAGGTGATTTTCACTAGCGATTCTAATAAATTTCCGGGTTGTGTTCATAATCAGGTTTACGCCACCGGATTGCTACAATGGATGATGGAATTCTCATATCCGAAATGAAACAGTACAATTTCACAATAATAGTTTTACGCAACGTCAATCAAGTATGGAGGATAGTGGTGAGAAATTTTTTTAGTCGGTGAAAATCACCGATTTTTGCCGATAACACGGGAAAGATATACCCGATGCGGTAGCGATCGCATGCGTCGAATCTCATGTAACCATTTGCAATAAAATTTAATTTTGCCTCAATGTGTGATTGAGATTCATTTGGTATAGTAATTGCTGTATGTTCAAAGCAAAAAGCCGCATATCTCCGGAATAAAATTGTAAAAAATAGGGGAGGTGATCATACGGAAAGGATATTATTAGTAATGCAATGGGTGGATTTTCTTTTAAAGCTTTTTAAGGACCGAATGTTCATAAGAAAAGAGGTAGTGTGTTTCGTGCCGATTACCAAAGGAGAGACGAGACGGAGTCTACGCTGAATGAGATAATGATCATTTCCGGCGTTATGTATGTGCAACAGCTTAGTCTTTTGCGCTGATTACGGATGCACAGTTTTTCACTATTCCCGGATTCCCTCTACGCATGCTTATGAAATGGGGCAAAGGATTACTCCTTTGCCCCATTGAATTTAACGAATGAATGAACTGCTGCGAATGAACATGAAGCAGATTATTGTTTCTGAAATTTTTCACTGCTTCATCCTTTGTTGCGAAACAGCGCCCACCTTTTTCTTTGCATACAGCAAGTGTGGTCTCAGCATCTTACCTGTTGCCATGATAATTTACTGTATATTGATTGATAGGAAACAGTAAGTTTCGAATCGTTCAAATGAGTAATCATCTTTTGTGTAGAGGGGTTTTCCCCGACTTCCGTGGAGTGCTGATTATGCTTCACCACAGATACGGAACCTTTGTTAGTTGTTTTGAATGGGGTTTCTAATAGGATAATTTCCGTGATGTGTGTCCGCTTATAGACAGAATATGGGATAAGAAAAAGAGCAGTGTAAAATAAAGCGAGCGAATGGGGAACATTGTTATTCTTTGTGGATTGAAAATTCTCCGCAGGTTGCTGCGGAGAGCTTCAATTTCTCAATGCGCATTGTTACAATCTATTGCAATCGCTCTTCAATGCGCCGTGGATTGAATCCTGAAATCACTTCACCATCAATGACAATGACGGGTACTGCTCTCCGTCCTGTGGTGCGGAATATTTCCTCTGCTTGCTTTCGATGTGTGTTGACATCGATTTCCTGATAAAATACTCCTTTTTGCGAAAGAAACTCTTTCGCCTGGCGGCAGTATGGTCAAGTCGAGTTCGTGTAAATAGTGACCTCCTTTTGCCGAACTGCAGGAGCATGCGCGCCTGTCGTTTTCTTTTCTGTTACGGTCGCCGGCTCTTCCGGGGCATAGGTGCTTTTTACTTCACCCTGGTGAACGGAAGCATCCGGAGGGGTATCGGATAAATAGACGTTTCCGTCCCTGTCCTTCCACTGATAAAGATCTCCAGCCTGAGCGTGAGAAATAAAGGTTAGATTTATTGCGATAACAAATACTAGCGGGCAAGTCGAGATTCCCACAATCATGCGAAAAAATTTTAGGTCCATGCGTTTCTCTCCTCTGAGATTGTTTATTTCACATATTGTTTTAAAAAGACTATACACACAGTATGCCATATCGTAAATTCGCCTTCTTATCGAAGGAAGGGAGATATCTTTTTAGTTCTCATATGCATATAGAGTTCTTGCTGTATTTTAAATGAACGCAGTATGTATGTACGTATGAAATCATGCAAGTAATTAAACTTTCCGAACCCGAATAAGGAGTTGAATATACCTTAGAAGGATCACTGCAATAGCGTGCAGACGGCAACCATGGCGATAAAATGGCCCAAGGCTTTTCTTGAGGGTTTCCATCTGGATAAGTTCGCCGATGTGGAGGAAATAAAGACTGTACAGAGATATTGGCATGGTAGTCTTTCCAAAAAATCCATCAAAGCAGGTCATGAGTAGCTGAAATGTCGATTCCAGTTCCAAGAGGGGAAGTATTCCCCAGGGAGAGGGGAATACTTCCTCAGCAGGGCAGAAATATTTTTCGGCATCATTTTAGAAAGATGCTGTTATTACATAGTCATACACATTTTCTGTTCTGGAATATATTTTGCAGCAGTTTCTTTTCCATGAGCACGAGAATGTAATAAAAATCTTGACGTTAGGCACACGGTTAAGTATAATCAAACCATAATTAATCTCCGCATCAAGCTGAATCCTGTATGAGAAACGGATATAAGGAGGCGGCGTCGAAAAAAGTATTCAAGAAATTAACCCCCACTATGCACATCAGAAAGAATAAACGTAATAGGTATAGTACAGATGCTCTGATACAGATGACGTGATATGCGAACAGTTTTTTCAAGAAATGGCTGTGTATACTAATAATATTGACAATATTTTTATAGTATAGACAATTAAGGAATACATTACGATACGCTACAGGGTGCCTCTCACGATTGTCTTATTATTTTTCCTTGTGGGAATAGCTATTGCCCTTTCTGCAACCGAAGAGAGGATACCACCTCCGGGAACCTCTCATTTCAAGTATAGAGAGCCGAAAGCTCCACCGAATATTTTGACTTTAATGATAGGAGGGTTTTCTAATACATTTAATTGAAAGAAAATACCAGTCGATTTAAATTCTATATGAGGAAGGGGGTGAGACTGTTATTGGTTCTTTCGAGAACTTGTAGCTTATTAGAATCAATTTTACGATAACCTATGTAGTATATAAAAGGAGGTAGATTATGAAAAAAAAGGCAGTTGGAGTAATGATCTGTTTATTTTCTCTGTTTATTGTCACCACGGCTTTCGCAAGCCTCGCGCAATTTGCAGGCGACTGGGAAAATGTTAACCCGAATACAAGAGGTGTCACCGCCCTAAAGATCACTGTGAGCGGAACAAACGTCAAAGTCCATGCATGGGGTCAATGTCATCCCACTGATTGTGATTGGGGGAATATGCAGGCATATGCATACGGGCCAAATGTAAGCAGCAACCTCGCAGCAACTGCACAGGCGGTCTCAGTTGTTCATAAGGAAAGTTTCGCAGAGAGATTGATGATATTACGTTCTTCGGGGACTCAACTCCAGGCGGCGACCTATACGCGATTCACCGATACGAGTGGTCGGACAGCCTATGCGGATGTGGAAACGTTTAAACGTAAAGTTACTCCACCCCTGAGTGAGGATTGTGTTTCCTTTAACCCTGACACAGCAACAGTTAAAAAGATCAATAATAGCTGGAAAATCGTAGACGGCAGTCACTGGATGTTTGATTTCAAAAATAATCAGGCTGCGGCGGTCAAGTCATTAGCGGTCATCAAGTTTTACAAGATGAACCGCTCCTGCTTTGTCGGGCGTCCGGATCCTTCCTTTACTTATCTCTTGGTCGGGAACAACGCTCCTGTCGGCAATATGAGCGGCCAGGATTGTATCACATTTAATCCAAATGCCATCGAGGTGAAGGAAGTTGGCGGTCGCTGGAAGATTGTACAAGGAAATATGTGGATGTATGATTTTGAAAACAAGAAAGCCGAAGCATATCAGGCTTTCAACATAATCAAGAAGTACGGCTTCACCAATCAGTGCTTCGTGGCAAGACCGAATCCGCCTTTCCACTATCTGCACAAATAACCTCATAATCAATGACCCCCCAGTGTAAAGCACGGGGGGTCATTTCTTTTTTTTCAAAGTCCTGAGTATTTTCTTAATTTGAAGAAATCACAACTTTGGCGTCGCTCAGATAATTATTGCCGTGCATGGTGGTCTCCCGGATCGCGCGGACGCCATCGGGTCCTATGACGATCATATTCTCTTTCGTGACATCATCCACAGGGATGACTACCACATTTTCGCCAATATAGGGATTTTTCTTAGCCTGGTCCTCATTGTCTGCGTAACGTACAACACCGAAACTTCGAATTACTTTCGGAGTTACATTCTTGACAGAATAGACGGTAATTCGTTTGTTTTCACCCGTCACGGTAATGATGACAGGAAGCAATTGCCGTTCAAATGGTCGTCCCTCGAGAGTAAAAATCACCCCCGTTACCGGTTTGCTCGAATCGTATTTTATGCTTTTTGGGGGGGGGGTTGGCGGGGGGGCGATGGGTATCGTTTGAGGAGTCAGCCTGTCGCCGGGAACATAACGAGGTTCACTTCTATGGCCTATGTTTAAAGCGGTGATGAGAGACGAATCCATACTGCAACCTCCCACATTCATGCTCAGACAAACCCGCATCTCCACAGTTGCAAGAGGAACATTTTCTTCCCATTTGACTTCTCTCTTTACAATCTGGGCGCCCCTAATAACTCCTTCCACACGGCTGTTTATAATGTCTTCTTTTAGCATGAGATTCTCGACTGTAGTTGTGGAGTCTATCCTTACACCTTTGAGGGTCTCCAGGAGAGTCCTCTGAGCAACAAGTTCAGCCGCCCTCAGGGACTTTAACCGGTCCTTCACCTTATTGCCGCTCGGATCGGCCGTTCCGTTGCCGACGGCGCTGATATACCCATTAACCCAGTTAATTTCACCGGATTTCATCTCTTGCGCTGAAAGGTTGTGCGCGAGGCAAACAGACAATGCGACAACAATTATTCCCGCAAAAAAGATTATTCTCCTCGTCATTTTTACCTCCTGGTGAGAACCCCCATTTAGACCCTTAATTGACTTTTATTGAAAAGCACCTCTGCTTCCCGAACTCGCCCGATTATCTTTATCCTCCTGTGCCACCGTCACTGGGTCGGCTGCGTTTTGGGTATCTGCTGATTGGGATCTTGTATTACGGGGGGCTGTCCCTCCGGCGTTTGTACCACGGCAGGTTCTGAGACGGTGGGTTGGGATACATAAGGATCGCTTGGAGTCGTATAAGTCGTCATGGGAGGCTGAGCCGTCAGAGTAGACCCTGTAATGGCAAAAAATTGCGTCTTTTCCCTGGAGGTGTTTCCAGTGCTATCGGTAGCTTGGACGACAGCCTTATAGTTCCCGTTAACCAGATTGAAGGTTTTCGATGTTCCCTCCCAGCTTCTTCCCGTTGGAGTTGCAGAATCCTGCTCGACAAGGTTGCCCATATTATCGAAAATCTTGAAGGTAACCCCGCTCAATGACTTGTCGTCGCTTGCCCTCGTGCTTATGGTTACACCGTCCGTTCCGACGCGTTTGACGATAATATCGCCAAGAACAGGCGCCTGATCGAAACGATCCATAACGCCGATAACCCTGTCCAGTATTTCAACAGTTGTGCCGCCCGTAGTCGTTCCCGTCGTCTGTGTCGATGGTGATGTCAACTTGTCCTTGCCCCAATCATCCTCGTCTTTTCTGGCTTTCACGACCTGTATCTTCCCTGAAACCAGATCGCTTTTAAGCCTAGCGTCGTCTTCCAGCTGAATGACATAGGCTAAAGTTTCTTCTGCAAATGAAGGGTCAAGTTCAACGACCGCGTTCACCTCACCGGAATACCCATCACGGGTCCTCCTGTTGTCATATTCGTCCACCTTGATCTCTTTTTGCTCCCTGCCAGCGAAAATTTTCACCATCACCACGGGGTTTTCCGATTGCCAGGCTACACGGAAGCGTACGGTCCGACTGACGTATGTTTCGTCATGGCTGACAACGGCCGGCTTTCTTGCGGCGTATGCGCCACAGGGAGACAGTAGAAGTATTGCCAATATTGTTATTACCAATCGTAAAAGTTGCCGTTTCATTTTACAACTCCTTTTATTGGATAGAATTGCTCCTGTTATTACAAATCATCTGGCATTATCTGTTTTATATTAAAAGATTCATCCACAAGGGAAATTCTGGCTTCCCATTTATTTGGCTGCAAGGTGTCGGAAAGTTCGGCGTCAATGATGGCAATATTGATCTTTTGCCTGATTATCTTGTCGGTCAGAGGATCAAGCCTTGAATAGACCACCCCGCTGAAATTCTGGCAGTCTTCTATTTTCGGGAAACCTGGGAAGGCGATGGTGAGGGACTTTCTCTTGGGGTCTGTTGACTTCAGTTCCACGATCCAGGTTGCTACCATGTCCCGGCTGGCGGCATCGGCACGATCACATGACCAGAGAAGGTTTCGCGGCAGGGACTTACTGGCACCGGGTTCTATTCTCTGCAATCTGGCCTTGGCGAATAGATGGGCTTTGGAAAAGTCAACAACCTTGTCCAGTTCCAGGGCGATGTTTCCGGAATCCTGCACGGAATATGACTTGGGATCAATCATATGCAGTTTGTAGGCCACAACCAGCCCCTCTCCTTCTGTCCCTCTCCTTGCTTGAGACCCCGCTTCGGCCAAAGCGGACGCGGTTCCTATTTTTGTCCCCGCTGCTGCCTGGATCCCTGCCTTACTGGATTTTTCTTCTTTCATTTTAAAATTTGCCAGGCGCAGAGCCTCGGTGATGTATGGGATTTTCAGTTCAAAGGGTATGTCCGCAAGCGAAACGGGAGTAATTATTTCTACACCTTCCATAGCTGCTTTTTTGACGCTTCCACCGGAAGCACCTACTTGTCCACCAGGTCCGATAATGCTCTGCCCTCCAAGACCGATACCGAGATTATAGGCAAAATCCTGCTGGACATTGTTGAAGGATTTCTCTTTCTTGATACGAATGTCTTCCGCTGACGGGTCTTCAACAGGGCCGAATTGTTTCGACCACGCGCAACCTATGTAATGGCGATCCACTGGCTTCTTGGGAATGAAATACTCTTTTTCTGTGACACCCTCTATTCCCTTCCGATGGCTTTCCATAGCCGTGCCCGATGTTGATACACAGCCCATAAAGACCATTGCGACCATCAAGAGCATGGTAATCATGCAATTTGTTATGAGGCTGGTGGTTGTTTTGTAAATCCTATTTCCCATGGTTGAACCTCCTAAAAAACGTTACCATTACGAAAACTTCAGAATTTATTGACGGGTTCTTTTTTTTACGCCGAAACAACCGGCTTCATAACTGCTGATTTCACAGATGCAAAATCGTTGTGCCCTGTAATGGACAGACAATTTAAGGAACTCTACGGAAGCCGTACAGGGAAAGATCCGTAAGAGTTATGGTCACACGAGTCATTATTAATTACTCATATAGATCAATTATTTATCTCAAGTGATTCTGCTTGTCAAGTATCTCTTTGGGAAAAATCCCTCCTTGCTATTGGATAAGTATAGGTGAGGCATTTTTGTATGTCAATATAAACTATAGGCTCATACATTCTACACTTTCACATGCAGTATGGGAAGCCCCAGGTGCTTGCGCTTCGTTTCCCCGTAGAGGCGGGTTTGTTCCCTCACCGTGGGCGCCCCCCGCTTTCCTTTTCCCAATACTTCAATGGGGTGTGATCCCCCCAGGTGCAGGGTATGCTTGCCGTATTTGCCCCCCAGAGTGTCCGCCGCTTCATAGAGTTGCCTGATCTTTTCCGCTTTCACCGGGTTTTCAAAAAGGGAGTACTGGACAGGGGTGTCCGGTACAAGGTCAAGGAGGATAATGCCGGTGGCCCGATAGAGTTCCTTCTCATCATAGAGCTGATCGAAAAGCTCTTGCAACAGGGGAGAAATCTCCAGAGGATACACGGAGGGACGGGTAAGCTTTACCTCCGTTCCTGCTGTATCAAAATTGTTTTTCTTCAGGAGGGGGATGATCTTTCGGGGAGCCAGGACATAGCGCCGCGCCTTGATACAAGCCGACTCCAGGTTTCTTAGAAGATGGGCGTAGAGGTATTCCCGGTCAGCCGTCGGAGGGGAGAAAGTCTTCATCTTGCTGATAGAGGCATAGGTGCTCTTCTCTTCCGGCATTACGGGGTATACGGATTCCCCCCTCAGTTCTCTCCAGGCCTCTACGCTGGGCTTCGTGAAACGCTCTTTTACGGTCTTCTCCGGGAGCCTGGCGAATTCGAGGGCGGTTCTGACCCCCATTTTATTCAGATAGCTGGTCGTGGCATGGCCGATGCCCCATATTTTTTCCACCGGGAGGTTCTGAAGATAACGGGCGATCAGCCTTCCGGGAATGACGGTGAAGCCGTCCGGTTTCCGGTGTTTGGAGGCTACCTTGGCGAGCACCTTGGTGATGCTCAATCCTACGGACACCCCGATACCCAACTCCAGTTCGATCTCTTTTTTTATCCGGGACGTAATGGCCTCATAGGAGGCATGGAGGGCTCTGCGCATGCCCGTGATATCCGCAAAGGCCTCGTCGATGGAGTACTCCTCCACCTGGGGAGTGAAGCGCCGTATGATGGTGAACATTCGCCGGGAAAAAAGGCTGTAAGTTTCATAGTCGGAGGGCAGGATAACGATTTCCGGGCAGAGCGCTTTCGCCTGATGGAGGGGGCCGCCGCGCTTGATACCCAGCCTTTTAGCAGCGTAGCTGGCGCAGGCGACTATTCCCCGTTCTCCCCCCGTGATGATAGGCTTCCCTTTAAGCTCAGGGTGAATGGCTTCCTCACAGGAAGTGAAGAAGGCGTCGCCGTCAATATGGATAATGGCCCGGGGCCATGAATAGAGGCTGAAAAGAATATCGTTCACGGGATGCCCTCCGTTTTTTCATACAGCCAGATTAATAGAACTATCGTTCTATTGTCAAGGAGATTATTTGAGGAGACGGGGATCCGCGGGGTAGGGTGCATTCCGGCAGGGATTAGAGAAACTTTTCTTCTGGACGACCTTCAATTTCGATTATGGACACGTCTCTGGTAGTAAGTTTGAAATTTTGCAAACCACTAAGGACATCTTCAAGATAGGAATCACTGGCGAGGATAGTCGTTGAACTGGTTGCCCATTTTTCAATGTCCCTGGAAAGAAAATCGAAGCATCCACGGATCATGGACTCTGTCATGCCGGATACCGGTAAATGGCACCGACCGGCAGCGGGGAGGCTAAACGCGAAATCGGTACAGCCGATACCGTCCATAATCTGAGAGAGGTTGAACCCTGCCTGGTAGAGTTTTTCATAGGTAAGTTCAATCACAGGCCCCATACCCCAGAGTATGATCTTGGAAGGGCCGATGCGGGGAGGAGTGGCAATGAGGATTTGTTCCATAAATTGCCCGGAGATGCGACCCTCAGCAAGCTCTCGGGAAATCATGCCGTTCAGACGCCAATCCACAAAACCGCAGTAGCCCTTCGGGGGCCTCTCATCGGAAAAGAAGCCCAGGACGAGACCTTCACGGTTTAGGGTGTCCAGCGATTCTGTCGTTATCTTAATTCTCATCTCTTTATCCTAACCCCTTCCTCCCGGGGAGAATTGCCTGAAAAGTATAGGAGAAAATTCCTCTATGTGTCAAGGTAAACGATGGTGCAAAAATTTTCAATACCGTTGACAGGCTCATGAAAAGGAGGTAATGTTACGGGCGAAAAGATAAATGTCCCGCATATCTACTTAAAAAGAGGTGCATATCTGATTGACAAGGTGATCAAGGTTGTGGCAACGGGTTTTGGCAGCGGACTTGTACCGTTTGCTCCGGGGACTGCCGGTACCCTTCTTGGCATTCCGGTGTATCTGGCCCTATCACGAATGTCGTGGACACTCTATTGTGTCTTTTTAGTGGTTCTCACACTCCTCGCGTGTTATGTATCCCACGAAGCTGAGAGGATGTTCGGTGAAAAAGACCCTCCGCGTGTGGTGATCGACGAGGTTGTCGGTTTTCAATGGACCATGTTTCTTGTTGGTCCCACATTTTTTCATGTGCTTGCAGGTTTTGTACTTTTCCGGGTTCTCGATATTCTGAAGGTATTTCCCGCAGGCTATTTTCAGAGGAGACTTTCCGGTGGGATCGCCATAGTGATGGATGATGTCGTAGCGGGAATGTATGGTAATATTGCCCTTCTGATTATGATTAGATTCTGGGGAATATAGCAAAGAAACCCTCTCAACGCTCCTTTTGCAAAGAGTGCATAAGAGGATTCCGGGGAGAGGTGAAATATACATAATGAACCTTGGCGGTATCTTTGGATGAAAGTCGGCATATTGACGATCGGCAATGAATTAATCAGCGGGAAAACTCAAGATATCAACTCTTCCTATATCGCCCGCCTGATGACTGCCAAGGGATGGCAGGTGGCGGTTACGATGTCCGTTCCCGATGACGAAAACGCGATCAGAGGCGCCCTCTCCTATTGCATGTCCCTGGCTGAAGCCGTAGTTGTCACAGGTGGTCTCGGTCCTACCGCGGACGATATCACCACAGAAGCCATCGCTAGGGCGTTCGGACTCAAATTGTTTACTGACGAAATTGTCTTGGCGAACATCAAGGAAAAATTTGAAAAATATCAAATCAGATGGACGGATAACAACGCAAAACAGGCTGTCTTCCCGGAAGGTGCAGAGACCATACGGAACGTTGTCGGAACGGCGTGGGGATATTTTCTGCGAAGAGATGGTAAAATTATCGTTGTCGTTCCCGGAGTTCCCGCCGAAGTGCAGAACATGGTACCGGAAAGCGTCCTGCCGATACTCAGGAGGGAGCTTGAAAAATCGGCCTTATATATAGAGAGCAGAACCATTAAACTGTCCGGCATCACGGAAGCCCGTGTGGATCACATCCTGGCCGATGTCAATTTTGAAGCTCTCGGTGTTGATGTAGGGTTTTATCCTGGTTTTCCCGAGATACAAGTGGTACTCACTGCGAGGTGCTCTACGGAAAAGGAGGCAAAAGCAGCAATAAATACAGCAGAAAAACATGCATCAGAAAGGCTTCAGCAATATATATTCGCTTATGATCAGGATACCCTTGAGGGTGTTGTTACCAGGCTGCTGACGGAAAAGAAATTGACACTTGCCGTTGCGGAATCATGCACGGGGGGATTGATCACCGATCGCCTGACAGACATACCAGGTTCTTCTGCTTTTCTGGAGAGAGGCGTGATTGCCTATAGTAATAAATCAAAGACTGACCTCTTGGGTGTTTCGGAAGATGTGTTAAGGAATTATGGCGCGGTAAGTGAACAGGCTGCGATCCTCATGGCAGAAGGGGTGAGAAGCTTGGGAGGGTGTGATTTGGGACTGGCCACGACGGGGATTGCGGGCCCGGCGGGGGGTACCAAAGAGAAACCGGTGGGGACCGTGTTTATCGCGCTTGCTGATGGGAGAAAAACCATCTGCCGGCAGTATTCCTTCCGATGGGAGCGCAGGAGAAACAAAACGATTACATCCCAGACAGCACTCATGATACTCAAAAGATACCTGAGGGGAGAGAGTAAACATGGGTGAGGAAAGATCCATAAGGGCATTTCTGGCTGTTGATCCGCCCCGAGAAGTCCTTGATGAGGTAGCCAGAATTCAGGATCGTTTGAGAAAGACCATCCAGGGGGATATACGCTGGGTGAAACCGCAGGGTATCCACCTGACACTGAAATTTTTCGGAGCTATTTCCGAATCAGATGTTGCAAATATTTCTCAGGTGGTGAAAAATATTACTTCAGATATCAACCCTTTCACGCTCGGAATAAGAAGGGTAGGGGCTTTTCCGGATGTGAAACGGCCCCGGATACTATGGATAGGAATGGACGGTGACGTGGAGATACTGGTCCGGCTTCAGAGGAAAGTAGATGCTGCGCTCTACGATTACGGATTTAAAAAAGAAGACAGGACCTTCAAGCCTCATCTTACCCTAGCCAGAATCAAGGATCCGAGAGGTTTAATCGGCCTTGCAAAAATTATGGAAAGAAGCGAGGATTATGCAGCGGGAAGTTTTTCTGCTGCAGGCCTAAATCTCTTTAAAAGTGATCTCACGCCCAAGGGTGCGATTTACACGAAGCTGGCGTATTTTCCATTTACAGAAGTATAGGATCATGGGGCTGATGATCGAAAGTTTTAAAAAAAAGTAACCCTTGAGTCCTTGGTGGGACCGAATAAGAGAGGGGCCAAAAAGAACAGTATTGGGATATTGAGAGTAAGAATATAAATATTTGCTGAAAATATATGGAGGTGAACATGGGATCGGAGATGGATAGAGAAAAAGCCGTGGATCTGGCCATTACCCAGATCGAGAGGCAGTTTGGAAAAGGTTCCATTATGAGATTGGGGGGTAGTGAACAGGTGGCTGATATCGCAGTCATTCCCACTGGATCCCTGAGCCTTGATCTGGCCCTCGGAGTAGGTGGCGTTCCACGGGGGAGAGTTGTAGAAATATATGGTCCCGAAGCCGGTGGCAAGACTACTCTGGCGCTCCATATTATCGCCGAAGCCCAGAAGAGAAACGGCCTCGCTGCATTTATTGATGCTGAACATGCTCTCGATGTGGCCTATGCGAGAAGAATTGGCGTAAATACCGATGATCTCCTTATCTCCCAGCCCGATACGGGTGAGCAGGCCCTGGAGATAGCCGAGACTCTCGTGAGGAGCGGGGCGCTGGATATCCTGGTGATTGATTCCGTCGCTGCGCTAGTACCAAAGGCGGAGTTAGAAGGAGAAATGGGGGATGCCCAGATGGGGCTCCAGGCCCGTTTAATGTCACAGGCGCTCCGCAAGCTTACCGGAAGCATCAGTAAATCAAAGACCACAGTGATCTTTATCAATCAGATCAGGATGAAAATAGGTGTTTTTTTCGGCAGTCCGGAAACCACAACCGGCGGGAATGCCCTAAAATTCTATTCTTCCATGCGTTTAGATATCAGAAAAATGAGTTCCATAAAAATCGGTCAGGACGTCGTCGGATTCCGCACAAAGGTCAAGGTCGTCAAAAACAAGGTGGCTCCGCCTTTCCGGGAAACGGAGTTTGATATCATCTTCGGTGATGGCATTTCGAAAGAGGGGGACATCCTTGATCTGGCGGTGGGAAACAGCATTGTCGAAAAAAGCGGAGCCTGGTATTCGTATAAAGGTGACAGGCTTGGCCAGGGAAGGGATAACACGCGCATCTTCCTCAAGGAAAATACAGACACACTGAAGCAGATCGAAGATGATGTCCGCGAGAAGATCGGTCTGAAGGGATAGGGCTTTGCAAGGGAAACCATGATGGAGGAAGACCCCCTTCATGAAAAAGCGAAGCAGCGGGCCTTTCGCCTTCTTGCCGTGAGGGCAAGGACTGAAAAGGAGTTGCGGATCAAGCTCACGGAAAGGGGATTTGATGAATCTGTCGTCGGAGGTGTCGCAGCAAGGCTTCGGGAATTAAAGTTTCTGGATGACGAAGCCTTTGCCAGGCAGTGGGCTCGCAATCTGGCGGTGAACAGACTTTTAGGCAACAGAAGAATTGACGCCAGCCTGCGGGAAAAAGGGATCCCGCGAGAATTAATAGAGCAGGTTATCGCCGAGGTACGTGAAGAGTTAAGTGAGCAAAAGGCACTTGTCTTACTTTTGAGGAAAAGAAAGGATAAGATTGCCACAAAGATGGGCGGCAGAGAAAAAAGTAGATTGGCACGGAGCCTTATAGGAAAAGGGTTTTCACCAGATCTAGTTTTTGATATATTGCGATCAAAGGAGGAGTTCGTTGATGAAGGGGAGTGAAATCAGGGAGAAGTTTTTAAAGTATTTTGAAGACAATGGACACACTATTGTACCGAGTTCATCGCTGATTCCGAAAGATGATCCGACGCTCCTTTTTACCAATTCGGGTATGGTGCAGTTCAAAAACTGCTTCCTGGGATTGGAGGATCGGGGGTACACGCGAGCG
Source organism: uncultured Syntrophaceae bacterium (assembly GCA_964564625.1). Classification (GTDB taxonomy): domain Bacteria; phylum Desulfobacterota; class Syntrophia; order Syntrophales; family UBA2185; genus UBA2185. Next base: position 135,943 of record CAZMBE010000002.1, read on the forward strand.
ACAAGTTCACAAAAATCTGTCCGGGCCGGCGGCAAACACAATGATCTGGAAAACGTGGGGTATACGGCCCGGCATCATACCTTTTTCGAGATGCTGGGAAATTTCTCCTTTGGTGATTACTTCAAGAAGGAATCAATTTTTTGGGGATGGGAGTTCCTCACGGTGAAGATGGGGCTTCCCAAGGAGAAGCTCTGGGTCACGATATACAAAGACGACGATGAAGCCTTTGAGATCTGGAATAAGACCATCGGTGTTCCCGCCGAGAGAATCGTCAGGATGGGGATGGACAGCAACTTCTGGATGATGGGTGAAACCGGCCCGTGCGGGCCCTGTTCCGAAATACTCTATGATCAAGGCCCGTCCGTAGGATGCGGCAGTTCCGAATGCAGCGTGGAATGTGATTGCGACCGCCATCTGGAGATATGGAACCATGTCTTTACGCAATTCGACCGTGATAAGGAGGGCAATCTCTATCCGCTTCCGAAACCCAATATCGATACAGGAATGGGTCTGGAGCGTCTGGCGGCAGTTGTCCAGGGAGTGTACAGCAATTATGAAACCGACTTTTTCACTCCTATTATTAAGTTCATCGCAGATATCAGCGGTAAAAAATACAAGGATAACGAGGACAGCGATGCGTCCATGAACGTCATTGCCGATCATAGCCGGGCGGTTACTTTTTTGATAGGCGACGGCATTCTCCCCAGCAATGAAGGGAGGGGCTATGTCCTCAGGAGAATACTGCGGAGGGCAGCCCGCCACGGCAAGCTTTTAGGTCTCGGCAAACCGTTTTTGCATGATGTCGTTTCGGTTGTTGTCGGGGTGATGAAGGATGCATATCCGGATCTGATTGAGAAAGAGGCATATATCAGGAAAGTTGTCTTCAACGAAGAGCAGCGTTTTATCGAAACTCTTGATGCGGGCTTGAAGATCTTGAGCGATGAAGTAGCGGCTCTCAAAAAGGCGAGCAGGACTGTCGTGCCCGGTGACATTGTATTCAAACTTTATGACACCTTCGGGTTTCCCGTGGACCTGACGGCGGACATTGTAAAGAGAGACCGCTTTACCGTCGATATGGAAGGGTTTGAAAAAGCCATGGAGGCGCAGCGCGAGAAAGCCAGGGAATCCTGGAAGGGCAGCGGTGAGAAGACGGTCTCCACAAGCTACCAGAAGCTTTCCCTCCAGGGAGTTAAAACCACATTTGTCGGATACGAAGGCGTCACGGAGGCACGTTCCCGCGTTGTCGCGATGCTGAAAGATGATGAACTGGTGGATATGTTAGAGGAAGGGGAAAATGGAGAGGTCTTCGTTGAATTCACGCCTTTCTATGGCGAGGCAGGCGGACAGGTTGGCGATACGGGGATTATTGAAGGGCAGGGATTGCTTTTTGAGGTATGGGAAACTCAGAGCCCTGTCGAGGGCATAGTGACCCATATCGGAAAACTCAAGAAGGGCAAGATTAAGGTCGGGGACGATGTCGTCCTGAAAGTGGATGTTGGTAACAGGAGGGCGACGGAAGCCCATCATTCCGGTACTCATGTCCTGAACGCCGCCCTGAGGAGCGTCCTAGGTGATCATGTGAAGCAGTCCGGCTCCCTGGTTAATCCGGAAAGGCTGCGTTTTGACTACACCCATTTTTCGAAGATCGAGGAAGATGAGCTCCATAGAATTGAGTCCATCGCCAATGATATCATCCGGCGGAATATGCCCGTACACACGGAGATTCTTTCCCGTGAAGAGGCAATGAAATCGGGCGCTCAGGCTGTCTTTGATGAAAAATATGCAGAGGAGGTCAGGGTCGTCAAAATGGGGGATGCCAGTATGGAACTCTGCGGAGGAACCCATGTGTTAAGAACAGGAGACATTGGGATTTTAAAGATCGTCCATGAGTCGGCCATTGCGGCAGGTGTGCGGAGGATCGAAGCGGTGACAGGCAGGGAGGCCCTGAAATATGTGCGAGAGGTAGAAGGGGAATTAAAGAAATCAGCGGGACTCCTGAAAGCCAATCCTCTGGAGCTGTCGGAAAGGGTTGAGAAAATCCTTAAACACCAGCGAGAGCTTGAGAAAGAAATTGAGGCGCTCAGGGGAAAGCTTGCCGCGAAAGACACCTATGGTTTGATCGATCAGGTGCGCGAGATAAAAGGGGTGCGTGTCCTTGCCGCGGTGGTGGATGTGTCGGACGTAAAAACCATGCGTGATCTGGGCGATAAGCTGAAGGATAAAATAAGATCAGGCATCATCCTCCTGGGGAGTAAGGCGGCGGACAAGGCCATGCTCCTTTGCATGGTTACAAAAGATCTGACTGATCGCTACCATGCGGGCAATATCATAAAAGAGATCGCCCCCATCGTCGGGGGAAGCGGTGGTGGCAGGCCCGACATGGCCCAGGCCGGGGGGCCGAAGCCGGAGAATGTAAAACAGGCACTGGACAAACTTACAACAATACTCTGAGAAAAAATAAACCCAGAAAATCCCCCTCCTTTCCCTTCATTAATGGAGATACAGGAGGGGGGTTTTCTTGTTTGGGAAGCGATTGATAAATCCTGTTTTCACTCTACAAATTGCTTTGTCCTCACTGAATATGGATTAAATGGTTGCCTCCGCTACGGAGTTTGCCCGGAGCCTTCTGCCATCCTTCTTTCATCAGTAAAAAATCACGTTGTAAGAATACGTAAAGGGATGACCGGGTTTTTCGTGAGAATCTGGCTGAATATCTATATGTAAGGAGAAACAAATGCAGGCGTTGAACCCTGGGTTTACTCTTTACCGGATTATCCCTGCTTCGTTTCGGACTCCGATTGATTACGAATGCGGACAATGGATTGATGCATTTTCCGGTATCGTGTCACGCCAATTATGCCGGTGATGATTCCCGTTGGGATGCATATGAATCCCAGTATCCAGAACCACGTTTCTGTGGAGAAATGCATAATGGAAACGCCTGCGATTAAAAGTGCTACGGCAGAGCGCAGATATGACAAGAGGGTTCTCTCATTTGCCAGAAGGGTCCGATCAATCGCCAGCTCATCCCGTAAAATCAGGTTGTCGGCACAAAATTTTGAATACAGCGATTTTTTCATTTCTTTTTCGTTCCGCACAACATTTTCCCCCGGTACCGCATTGATAATCGTTTGTTCACTGAGCCGCTTGGTTTTCCGGTCTGATACTTTTATGGATACAAGGTATGATAATCGTGCAACTTTTGCAATTCATTTTATCGTGACGGCTTCTGCCTGATGTACGCGGGTATGTTTTAAAACGTTTCTTGAGGAAATCATTACCAGGATAAGAGTGTGTCATATTGATCAGTTTCAACTCGAGGATTCACCACTGGGCGATGGAATAAAAGACACAGGGGGAAAAACACTATTGCCATCAGATTTTTTTGATGTTAGTTATAACAGTAATGAATCAATGCGCAGGAGGAAGCACAATGACTGAAAAATCCGAGATAATAATTGATGTGAGAACAAGAGAGGAATTCGTGAAAGAACATGTAAAGGGTGCCATAAACATTCCCCATTATGACGTTGCGTACTATGCCGACCTTCTCAAAGGCAAAAAGATCAAGGTTTACTGCAACACCGGAGGGAGGGCAGCTTTGTGCCAGGAAAAAATAAAGGCATTGGGCCTGGATGCGGAAGTGATACCTGTGGACGATGTAGACCTTATGGACAAGGAGGGAAAGGACATCATCTGTGCCGTGAACTTCGTATCGGTCAGACCCGGCGATGAAAACCTCTTTCTCGGAGGAATGATGGATATCTGCAGGGCTACCGAACCCATGGACGGATACCTGGGATCGAAGGTGCTTGAGGTATCGGGCGTTTCGGCGGCAGGTAGTCTCCTGCCGGCGAGTCATAGTGATCTGGAAATCACCCCCAAAAAATACATTATCCTCACGTACTGGGAGTCAAAAGAGGCCCATGAGAAATCACACGAACTTCCCGAGTTTTTCGACCGTTACAACAGCGTGCCGAAGTATCTGACGCAAATGCCCTACGAAGAGTTCTATGAAATCTTGAAATAATTTACAGATTGACGGGCACTGAATCGATCAGGACGATTTTTTCATTGCCCAGGGAGATCACTCTGAATACTGCCGTGTGAGGTTTGTTTTTCTTTTCGTTGCCTGCTATCCCGGCAGTGATGCTGTATTTCAACTATATTTCTGGTTTCAATAGCTTTCCATCCTGTGCATGATGTATTGTTGCTAAACCGGCAGACGGATAATGTTCCCGTTCCGTCCGCCGGTTTTCTATTTTGCAAAGGAGAAGCTCAGTCAAATGCCATGCCGGTCTTCCACACTTCCCAGACCTTGCC
>CAZMBE010000003.1:0-137409 GCA_964564625.1 uncultured Syntrophaceae bacterium
GGTTTGTGGTGATCTTTCCGTTCTTCTTTGTGCACCTGTATCTGGGGACCATTGGATCGCCGGGATCATTGCAGGCGATGACGACGGGCTGGGTGACGAGGGCCTGGCTGAAGAAGCAGCATCCCAAGTGGTTGAAGGAGATGGAGCACGAAGGGACACTGGTAGTTTCCGGTGAGGAAAAGAAGTCTCACTGAGTTCATCAGGAATAGATTACTGGAACGGGGACAGATTTCAAATCTGTCCCCGCTTTTGTTATAGAGCCCGTTCTTTTTGTCTTTATTGAACAGGAAATGTCGGACGGGAAGCTAACCTACACAATTGTAGAACAGGCAGACCACCCGACCCTATTATTAAAATGTAATATTAATCAAAAAACTGAGGTCACCCCGCTATGAATCATGATGAGAGAGTATCGCAGATCGAAAAGTTGATGGACGATGCCATCGAGAAGCATCCCCACTGTAAAGCTATTATAAACGCCTTCCGGCCCGTTATTCTGGAGAGGTATCTCCTGACGGATAAATTAGAATTGAAAAACATGGATGCGATGAAGATCGACAAGAGGAAATTTAAAGGTGGAGTGCCTGTAATACGACAAGCAACGCTGTTCCAGCATGACGATCCCTGGAAAGAGATTGCCCTTTCCCTTGTACCTGCCATGAAACGGGGTTTTCCCGCTCTTCATGATGATCTTGAAAAGCTGGAAGCGTTAATAAAAAAAGGAACTATCCGCATCTATAATTACTTCAAATCATATTCTGACAATGATGATGCTATCATTTCCGGTTGGGCATCGGAATTCAATATTAATGTGGCAGCCGTTGCCGTATTATTGAGAAACGTAACGAGGATAGTCCTCGAAAAAAGATCACGGCATATAGAATGGAAATGGGGTGACTGGGAAAAGGGTTACTGTCCTGTTTGCGGAACGTTTCCCTCCATAGCAATGATAAAAGAGAAAATTGCGGAGCGGTGGCTCCATTGTTCCCAATGCGGGCATGACTGGAAGTTCAGCAGGGTTATATGCCCTTACTGTGAAGATAAGGCATATAAGGAGACGCCCTTTTTCTTTGTAGAGAATAAGCACAAAGAATGCGCCTATGCCTGCGACAAATGTAAACGGTATTTGATTACATTGACCCGCATGAGTGATTTGATCATCCGTGATCTTGACATCTCTGCCATCAGCCTTGCCCACCTCGATATCATCATGCAGGGTAAAGGGTTCCAGTCCATGACAACCTGTGAATGGAACGTAATTTAAAATTCTCTTCCTAAATTTACATTCCTAAACCATCCGCCACAAGAAACCTCCCCCCTCTGGTGGGAGGGATTGTGGGAGGGGACAATGAGTCCTTTCCGTATTATCCCAAGACTCCCATATCAATTCATCGACAAATGTGGTACATTCCATTAAAAGATATAATAAAGTCATTTTCACCCTGGCCCTCTTCCATCAAGGTAGAGGCTTAGTTGAATCAATTAAACAAATTTATGAGAAAATGTCCGTTCTGCGGAGAAGAAATCATCAGGAAAGAAACGACAGCCTGTCCGTTCTGCCGCAGTAACCTCCCCAACCCTGATCCATGTTCACGCCGCAGTATCTTTCACTGCCCATTATGCCACGCCGAAGATTCATATTGTGATTCAACCAACAGAATATTCTGCCCCCACTGCCGCGAATATCTCAAAAGGTATGAGTAAAGAGTGGCAGGCTGTACAAATGCCAAGTTTGTTATGGCAATAAAATTCCGATGAGAGATAAAATTATCCACCGGAAAAAAGATATCAGGGGGTTTAACGCGCCAAGATACAAAAGGCCGATAATGATGAATAACCCATAAGGCTCAAGGCGTGAGAGATAGTATTGAATCCTTTCCGAAACGAATCCCATGAGGATTTTTGATCCGTCAAGAGGGGGGATCGGAATCAAGTTAAATGCGGCGAGGATGATATTTATTTGTGCCAGATAATAGAGAAAGGTTGCCGGAATACTGCCGGGCGCTGGTGATAAAAGACGAAAAAGAAGGAACGCAACAAAGGCAAAAATCATATTCGCAATAATTCCCGCTGAGGATACGAATATAAGCCCCTTGCGGGCATCATGGAGATTGCTGAAGTTTACCGGCACCGGCTTTGCCCAGCCAAAACCAAAGATGAAAAGCATGAGCGTACCAATAGGATCGAGGTGCTTTAAAGGGCTCAGGCTTAACCTGCCGAGCGATTTAGCCGTAGGATCGCCCATCTGATACGCAACCCAGCCATGAGCAAGCTCATGAATGATGATAGAGTACAAGAGAGGTATGGCAAGAAGGATAAATGTCAAAGGATCATTGATTAGCAGATTGAGGAGTCCCATGTACAAACCTGTCATTTAGTATTGTAATTTTAAAATAATTAACATTGTACGTATACTATATAACTGTTACGTTTTACACTAATCTTTTTTCATTGAATTGGCTCTTGACACATGAATGTATGGTTCAAGGATACAATGTGCAGCAGAGATTGAAGGACCGGTTTATGGATAAAATCGACATATTGGTTATTGGTCGAAGCTGTGTAGATATTATTTCCGTTGTTGAACAATTCCCCCGTGAAGATACCAAAGTCCCGCTTTTGTACAGGATGATGGAGGGGGGAGGGCAGGGTGGCACTGCTTCCTGTTGCATTGCCAGACTCGGAGGGAAGGCGGCATATTACGGACATCTGGGAAATGATGATGAAGGCAAATTTTGTCTGAAACGTTTAGAAGATTTTCATGTGGAGACGAAATATGTGAAGATTGTGAAAGACTGCGCAACGCCTGTGGCATACATCTTCATCACCCGTGAAAGCGGCAAAAGAACCATCATGTATGAACGAAGCACCCTGCCTGAATTGAAACTGGATCGGAAGATACAGATGCTCATTAATTGTGTAAAGGTGATTCTGCTTGATCCCGAAGTAACATACCTCGCGAAGGATATAAAAAATTTAGCTGGTGACGGCATCAGCATAGTATATGATTGCGAAAGATGGCACAAGGATATGCCTCATATTATGGCAGCAGCTGATTATTTCATTCCCAATTTTGAATTTTTGCAGACGAGGGAATTGAATCTTTCCGGTATTTCTTTTGACCAGCAGATATTTCGTCTTTCAGAAATGATCAATGGATATCTCGTGGTGACACATGGTGCAGAAGGCGCGTATTATGTTTACAATGATCAACTTCTCCACGTTCAGGCTCCCACAGTGAATATCAAAGATACTACCGGCGCGGGAGATAATTTTCATGCGGCCTTCAGCATGGCAGTAAGCCTTGGTTACGATCTCCCCGCATCGGTGAAATTCTCCGTAGCAGTGGCTTCCCTTTCCTGTCGGGAATATGGCGGTCGGCTGGGCATTCCCGATCTGACCGAGGCGCACGCATTGGCATTCACGCTCAAAGAAAGGGTTGCATCAATCAAACATGCAAGATGAAATGCTATATGTAAAAATGTAGCCTGATTTTGAAATCAGCGGGCGCACTGAACATGAGAGCTTATGACTTCAACGCGTTTTTCTTTCTGTTCAGCTTTCATCCTTATATATCTCTTGCGCAATTCCTGCAAACTTTCTTGTTTGCCTTCCCTTGCAGATGGAGTAAGGAAGGATGAGAGCCTTTTTTCCAATTTATAAAGGTTCTGTTCTTTTCCGATTTCAATAATGCCGTCTGTCATAATACTCTGCATGAAAAGTTCTTTTTGTGTTTTTGAATATATGTTCTCCGCAATGGGGACCAACACATAATAACTCAAAATTATGCCGTACAGTGTTGATGTTAACGCGATGGGAATGGTCTTGAGAATTATTCCTGTATCACCCACGCCATACAGCATTCCTATAAGACCTATGATACTGCCTGCGACGCCGAACGCCGGGGCTACCAATGCCGTCGTCCTGAATACTCGTTCCGAATGCTGCCGCCTTGTTTTAAAATAGTACATTTCGTTGTGAAGGATACTTCGAATTTCATCTTCACTATAGCCGTCCACAAGCAAACCGAGAGCATTTTTCAAAAACGTTATCGTTGTAGTCTTCTCTACTTTTTCAAGTGACAACACTCCATCAGACCTTGATCTGACAGAGATATCAAGGAGGATATTAACGATTTGGTCCGGTGAATTCACAATGTCTTTTTTGTATGAATTTAAGGCAACCTTATACGCATTCTTGAGTCTTTCATAAGGATAGCTGAGAAACGCGACTCCAATCGTCCCGGATGAAACGACCAGAAAGCTTATTACGTTGAAATAAAATACCATTCCCCCTTCTCCATAGAAAAAACAGCCTATGAAAATAATTGTACAAATCCCAACGCCAAGTAAATTCATCCTTATCATAATGACATCCCCTGTTACATATAAGTCATTCTTTATTAATAAATATTTCGACCCTTCTGTTTTTTGCTTTATTCTCAAGGGTAGTGTTTGGGAGAGCCGGCTTATACAAGGAATGACCGACTACCGTAAATCTTTCGGGCTCTATGCCTGTATCTTCTATGAGAAATCTTGCAATAGTCACTGCCCTTATTGCAGAAAGTTCCCAGTTAGTGGGAAAAACAGAGGAATGTATCGGGAATGAGTCGGTATGTCCCTCAATCCGGATATTGGTTTTTGTTTTTCTTACAACTTCGGCAAAGTTTCTCAAAAATGTGACTGCTTCAGGTTTTATTTCTGCCTTTCCCAGATCAAAAAACAGAGAATCGCGAGCACTGACTTTTATCGAAAGATTTTTCTCAATGGCAACGGATATATTGTCAGGATTTGAATCTTTTACAAGACGCTGGCCCATCTCGTTGAGTTGTTCAGGTGAAATTTCATGTATGACTTCTTGCTTTTGAATATCAACCTTCGTTACAGTAGGAGCCTTGAATGCATCAGCGATGTCACGTTTTGACTGTGAATAAATAAACAACACTGCAAACATAACAAAAACAACCATCATGATATCAGACCATGGAACTGCCCAATGGGGAGGCGTTATTTCGTGTTCGTGTTCAAAAATATTTTTATCGAATCGATCAAAGGAGGTTTTTTTTATTGGTAAATATGACTTTCTTGGTCCAACTGCTTTTTCGATGTCAATAATAACCGCTTCTTTTCGAGGGTCAGAAGATACCTCCGTGTTTACGTCAACAATGCCTTTTTCTTTTCCGTATTCCATCTCGTTATCCATAAACACCATCTAAGAACACATATATTATTGGAGGTTATATTGACTTCGTTGCGAGGCACGAACTCCAGTTGCTTTCAAATCGTTATAATTAGCAAATCATATGCCAGGTTTGGATCTTAACAGATAACGATGAACCTGTTGATTTGGTGTTGGTTTTCAAGGGAAATGCCAGAAACTGAAATGATAGTATGAAAATAGAGGGATTAAATTATACCTTGACCCATCAACACCCGGCAAAATGTGCCTTATAGATAATTTGGGGAATTCATATGTGAAATATAAGTGGCGAATGTAAATGGCGTGAGCATAAGGACGGAAGAAATAATGGATAAAAATAGTTAAAAATAGACGCCGTTTTACAGCACATAATATTCGTTAATACATTGTTAATATTAGTTATTTCTCCTCTGGTAAAGATGTTTGTGAAAGACCAGAAAAGACTTGAACCATTAACTGAATATTGCTAACATGCGAACCAAACGGAGCCGGATTACTCTATGAGATGCGTTGTTCAAAGGGTTGATAGAGCACGCGTAAGCGTAAATAATCAGACCATATCTGCAAGTGAGAAGGGAATTTTAGTATTTCTCGGTATAGAAAAAGGAGATAGTCGTACTGAAGCAGACTATCTTCTCGAAAAAGTTATCAATCTGAGGATCTTTGAAGATTCCGAAGGAAAGATGAACCTTTCTCTCCTGGATATATCAGGAGAGATGATTGTTGTATCTCAATTCACACTACTTGGTGATTGTCGGAAAGGCCGAAGACCATCTTTTGTCCGTGCTGAGGAACCAACGGCAGCAAGGAATCTTTATGAGTATTTCATAAGTAAAGCACGAGAAAAAATAAACCGCACAGGTGCCGGTGAATTTCAGGCAATGATGAAGATAGAGTTAGTCAATGACGGACCGGTTACTCTGCTCCTCGACAGCAGAAAGGAATTTTGAGGAACATACATACACATCGAATATGGAAAAAGATATTCCTCCCTGCAATATAAAAATAGACAAAGACGGCACCTGGTATTACAGAGGTGATGAAATATTCAGGAAAGAAATCGTTCATTACTTTTATCAAAACCTTAAAAGGGATGAATCCGGGCGATATCTCATTGAGACAGAACATGATTGTTGCTATCTGGAAGTCGAGGACGTGCCCTTTGTCGTAAAGGCGGTATATGGATTTCTTTCAGAATCCGACGTAGAAGAATGTATTTATCTTCTTCTCTCTGATCAAAGCCTGGAAAAACTGGATCCCAAAACGATATGGATAGGGAAGGATAATATCCCCTATTGTTTGGTAAAAAATAAAACATTTTGTGCGCGTTTTTCAAGATCAGGGTATTACCAATTAGCTGATTTTGTTGAATACGATAAGGAAAAAGACGCGTTCCTTCTTTCTTTGAATGGTGTCAGATTTTATATAAACGATGTTAAGCAGCAAGAAGAATAACTATCATGGAGGCGCATTACTATGCTGGACGATCACGTAAAAGAAACTTTGACATTTGACGATCTTCTTCTTGTTCCCCGTGAATCAAAAATCCTTCCCAAGGATGTGGATACGTCTACACGTCTCACGAACAACATTGTTCTCAATATTCCAATAATCTCCGCAGCAATGGACACAGTCACTGAATCGGGAACCGCCATATGTCTTGCCCAGGAAGGCGGTATAGGAATCATACACCGCAACATGAGTATTGAAAAGCAGGTGATAGAGGTCGATAAGGTGAAGAAATCGGAGAGCGGCATGATTGTGGACCCGATTACAATTGAACCTGAGCAGAAAGTTCATGAAGCGCTCGATCTGATGCACAGATACAGGATATCCGGTGTTCCTGTGGTGAAAAAGAGCAGGTTGGTAGGAATACTGACAAACCGTGATCTTAGATTTGAGACAAATCTCGATCAGCCAGTTTCCGCAGTCATGACCAAGGATAACCTTGTAACCGTTTCCTCAAATATTACTTTGGAAGAGTCCAAAAAACTGCTGCATAAACACAGGATAGAAAAACTGCTCGTCGTGGATGATGAATATAACTTAAAAGGCATGATTACCATTAAAGATATAGAAAAGATAAAGAGATTTCCCAATGCATGCAAAGACTCTCTCGGTAGACTTCGGGTCGGGGCTGCGGTGGGTATTCTTGACAGGGAAGCCAGAGTTGATGCACTATTGTCAGCAGGTGTTGATGTGATCGCCATAGACACCTCCCACGGTCATTCTAAAGGAGTATTGGAGGCTATTAAAAACACAAAAGCCAATTTCCCCCGTTGTGAGCTCATCGCCGGCAACATTGCCACGATTGAAGGAGCAGAGGCCCTGATCAACGCCGGTGTGGATGCAGTCAAGGTGGGTGTCGGACCAGGATCGATATGTACCACAAGAATAATAGCCGGTGTAGGCGTTCCTCAGATGAGCGCGATCAGAGATGCCGCCAAGGTAGCCTCAAAACATAACATACCTATTATTTCAGACGGCGGTATTAAATACTCTGGAGATGTTGTCAAAGCCCTTGCGGCAGGCGCGTATACCGTCATGATAGGCAGTCTTTTCGCCGGAACGGAGGAAAGCCCGGGAGAAACTATTCTCTTCCAGGGAAGAAGCTACAAGGTGTACAGGGGAATGGGTTCGCTGGAAGCGATGAAAATGGGGAGTATGGACAGGTATTATCACGATGATATTGAAAGCAGCTTGAAAATGGTTCCGGAAGGTATAGAGGGAAGGGTGCCTTTTAGAGGTTCTTTGTCTGCAAGTATAAACCAGCTCGTGGGCGGTCTGAAGGTCGGCATGGGATACGTTGGCTGCAGGACAATTAAGGAACTGAGAGAAGAAACGAAATTTACCCGCATTACTTCAGCGGGACTCCGTGAAAGTCATGTCCACGACGTTATTATCACGAAAGAAGCGCCTAACTACTGGCTGGATTAATTACATGAACCCCACTGATTTTGTTCATCTTCACGTGCACACGCAATATAGCCTACTTGACGGAACTATCCGTCTCGATAATCTTTTCAAAAAGGCAAAAGAGTACCAAATGCCGGCTGTAGCCATGACTGATCATGGGAATATTTTCGGCGCTATAGACTTTTATCAGCACGCGCAAAAATACGGTATTAAGCCGATTATCGGCTGCGAACTCTACGTTGCCCCAAGAAGCCGTTTTGATAAAAATGCGTATACCACAGGCGAAGGTTCTCATCATCTGGTTGTACTTGTCAAAGATATGGGTGGCTATAAAAATCTTATGAAGCTGGTTAGTGCAGGGTACCTGGAAGGGTTCTACTATCGTCCTCGCATCGATAAGGACCTGCTGAGAAAACACCATGATGGTCTTATAGGTTTCAGTGCATGCCTCCATGGAGAAATATCCGATCTTCTGCTGAAGGGAAATAATGAAGAAGCGAAACGGGTAGCCGGAGAATACATGGAAATATTCGGAAATGGTAATTTCTATCTGGAAATAATGGAAAACGGTTTGCCTGAACAAAAGGTCGCAAATAAGGGTATTGTCCATATCAGCCGTGATCTTTCCATTCCCCTCGTGGCAACAAACGACTGCCACTATATAAATCGTGAAGATGCCGAGGCTCATGAGGTGCTTTTATGTATTCAGACCGGAAAGACAATGGAAGACGCCAACCGGATGAAATTTATGACGGATCAGTTTTATTTCCGTTCACCGGAGAAAATGAGGCAGCTTTTCAAAGATTATCCGGAAGCTGTGAATAATACAATTGTCATTGCGGAGAAATGCAATCTGAAATTCGATTTCGGTATTATTTCCCTTCCCAAGTTTGAGATCGATTCAGGCGAAACACTGGACAACCATTTGATGAAGTTGGCAAAAAAAGGGCTGGAAGACTTGATGCCCGTCATCATGAAAGGAAAAACAGACGGCGGTCTCTGGGAAAAATATGAAAGGCGCCTTAGGGAGGAATTAGAAATCATCAAATCCATGGGATTTGCCGGATACTTTCTTATTGTGTCGGATTTTGTGAATTACGCAAAACAAAAAAACATTCCTGTCGGCCCCGGGAGAGGCTCTGCGGCAGGAAGTTTAGTGGCATACTCAATCGGCATTACAAATATCGACCCGATACGGTACGGACTTTTTTTCGAGAGATTCTTGAACCCTGACCGGATAAGCATGCCTGATATAGATATTGACTTTTGTCAGGACGGCAGGGACGAAATCATCAAGTACGTCACAGATAAATACGGGAGCGATAAAGTCGCTCAGATCATTACATTCGGTAAAATGCAGGCGAAGGCGGTGATCAGGGACGTAGGAAGGGCATTGAGCATATCCTACGGCGAAGTGGACACAATAGCCAAACTGGTGCCCAATGTTCTCAATATTTCCCTTGATATGGCCATTCAAAGCGAACCGCGTTTAGAGGAAGAGGAGAAAAAAAATGAAAAGGTAAAAAAACTCCTCTCTCTGTCGCGGGCACTGGAGGGTTTAAACAGGCATTCATCCACCCACGCTGCAGGTGTTGTCATATCAGATATGCCCCTTGTTGAGCGCGTGCCCCTCTGCAAGAGCCCTAAGGATGAAATCGTCACGCAATTTTCCATGAACGATCTCCAGGCTGTGGGTCTTACCAAATTTGACTTTCTTGGCTTGAAAACACTTACGGTCATTAAGAACGCTCTGCAATTTATTAAAGAGGGGAGGGGGCATGATTTAGACATTGATAAACTTCCCCTCGATGATCACAATACGTATCAATTACTAATGAAGGGAAACACGGACGGCGTGTTCCAGCTTGAAAGTTCCGGCATGAAAGACATCCTTGTCAATATGAAGCCCGATTGCATAGAGGATATTATTGCCCTCATTGCCCTTTACAGACCTGGACCGATGAATATGGTCCCTGAATTCATTTCCAGAAAACAGGGTAAAACCAAGATCGTGTATGAAATACCCGAATTGGAAGAGATCCTGAAGGAAACTTATGGTGTCATCGTATACCAGGAGCAGGTCATGCAGATAGCAAGCGCTATTGGTGGTTACACCATGGCGGAAGCGGATATACTGCGCAAGGTTATGAGCAAGAAAAAAACCTCTGAGATGGAAAAAGAAAAACCTAAATTTCTTGAGGGGGCCAAACAGAAAAAAATATACGAAAAAAAATCGCGAAAAATATGGGATCAGATGGAGACATTTGCCGAATACGGTTTTAACAAGTCTCACAGTACGGCCTACGCGATAATATCCTACCAAACAGCGTATTTGAAAGCTAATTATCCGGTTGAATTTATGGCTGCACTTCTGACAAGTGAAAAGGATAACAGAGACAAGATCATTAAATATATCAGCTGTTGCAAAGATATGGGTATAAATGTCCTACCTCCCGATATCAATGAGTCGCAAAGTGATTTCAGCGTCTCCGGCGAGCATATTCGCTTTGGTCTCGCCGCCGTCAAGAATGTGGGAAGCGGTGCTGTCGAATCAATCATAGATGTGAGAAAAAACGAAGGTAGCTTTTCCACATTTGACGATTTCTCAAACCGTGTCGATCACAGAAAAATTAACAAGAGAATGATTGAAAGCCTTATTAAATGTGGGGCTTTTGATTCTCTCAAGTATAAAAGAAAATATCTCATGGAAAATTATGAAGGCATTGTGGATACGGCTCACAGGAGACAGAAGGAAAGGTTAAGTGGTCAGACAAGCTTATTTGACCAGTTTGAAAGTGATAATTCTCAAAATTTTGAATGTACCAATCACTATGCCATTCCTGATGCAATGGAATGGGATCATCAGGAATTACTTGGCTATGAGAAGGAAACCCTGGGATTTTACATTACAGGTCATCCTCTTTTGAAATACTCAGATAAGCTGAGCAATCTTGCGAATGTCGATACCACAAGTATCAATGATAAAAAAGATCGTGATATCGTAATATTTGGAGGTGTCGTCAGCAATATTCATGAGGTTACAACGAAGAAGAAAGATGTCATGGCGTATATAACCATCGAGGATCTCAAGGGTTCTGTAACAGTAATCTTTTTTGCCGATATTTATAAAAAGGTCTTCGGTCTGCTCCATAGTGAAGAACCAGTGCTGATTAAGGGTATCATAGATGCTGGGGAAGAGGGCGTTAAGGTGATCGCCTCCGAACTGAGCGCTCTCGGCAATGCCTCAGAAAAATCGTTTAATGAAGCGCATTTTTATATTGATGTTTCACATGCATCATCTGAAGGAATAGAATCACTTAATGCGTTACTTAAGGCCTATAAGGGTAAGTGCGATGGATTCATACATATTGTTAATGGTAAAAGTGAGATTATTGTGTACCTCGGTAAAGAATGCCGTGTAGAAATTACCGAAAAATTACGAGAAGACGCTGATCTGCTTCTTGGTTCAAATGCAACACGCTTTCGTCTTAATAATGATTACTTATAGGTTATATTTAAAGTAAATATTAAGCAATATCAAATATGGTTTATCAGGAAAGGACCTACAGAAACAGGGTAGCAAATAATAATCTTATTCCATTCCATGTATGTATTCGTGAAACTGACCTTTTCATTCTTTCGGATAGTGATCTTTCTAATGCTGCCATTAAATCAATTCATACACATCGTGGCTTTATCGAGACTTACATTAAAATCCATCCTGATTTTCTCACATCATTTGTTCCTATCAATAAGGACAACCTGGCGCCCAATATTGTAAGGGATATGCTAAATGCGTCTTTGGCAACCGGCGTCGGTCCTATGGCTTCAGTCGCCGGAGCAGTTGCCGAATATGTGGGAAATGACCTTTTGAGATCATCTCGCAATGTTATTGTTGAAAACGGTGGGGATATATTTTTAAAAACCGATAGGGATATTAAGGTAGGAATCTTTGCCGGTGATTCACCTTTGACCTATAAAATAAATCTTCTTATTAGGTCCGATAAAATGCCTTTAGGAGTATGTACGTCTTCAGGAACGGTAGGCCACTCTCTGAGTTTTGGCAAGGCGGATGCAGTGTGTGTAACGTCAAAATCTTCATCTATGGCCGATGCTGCAGCTACAGCCATAGGAAATATCGTAAAAAGGAGCCAGGATATTAAAACGGCACTCGATAGGGGAATGAACATAGAGGGGGTATCAGGTGTCATTATTATTGTCGGAGATACGTTCGGTGCGATTGGAGATATTGAACTGTCTTAAAAGTTCTTGTATGAGAAACGATGCATAAGTTTACATAACATATCTTATAAGACATACATTACAGAAAGAAACATCGTCATAAACCTTCCTCGACCAGTTTGTTGATGAGTTGCAGTTGTCTCTCCGTCAGCTTTTTGGGCACATTAACGGAAATCTTTACAAACTGATCTCCTTTTCCCGTACCTTTCAATCCTGGAACCCCGTATCCTTTCATTCTTATTTTGGTATTGTTTTGCGTACCAGGTGGAATTTTAATTCTTTTTACAGATCCCTCAAGGGTTGGTACATCAATACTTGATCCCAATGCAGCTTGTGTGAAGTTTATAGACTTCTCAATATATAAATCATTTCCGTCACGGGCAAATATTGGATGGGGGAGAATAGTGATATTTATATATAAGTCACCTGGAGGACCTCCATCTATCCCTGAAGCACCCTTTCCGGCTAATCTCAATTTTTTCCCCGTGTTTATGCCTGGTGGTACTTTAAAAGTAATCTCCTCAATGCCATGATCTTTTTGCAGGGCCAAGTTTTTTTCAGCGCCAATTACAGATTCTTCTAACGTAATGGAGAGGTTATACTCAAAATCCTGTCCCTTTTGAGGCATATGAGCATACCTTTGCCGTTCTCCCTCAAACATATCTGAAAAAGAATCTCCTTGAGAAAAGGTAAAAGCCCCTCCCCTGCCAGTACGAAAAGTTCGTGCACCACCCCTTCTCCCTAAATCACCGAACCCAAAGCCTCTTAATATGTCATTAAGATCGAACCCTCTGAATATATCCTCTTGGGAGTATCTCTGCCTGAACTGATCTGCCGATCCATATGTATCGTATTCTTTTCGCTTTTCAGAATCGCTCAGAACAGCGTATGCTTCACTGATCTTTTTAAATTTATCCTCAGCAGCCTTGTTATTAGGGTTTTTATCAGGATGCCATTTTAACGCCAATTTTCTATAGGCTTTCTTAATATCTTCAGCGCTTGCGCTTTTTTCTATTCCCAGTATTTTGTAATAGTCTTCTGCCATATTATGAAAATTTAGGACCCTTCTCTCCGTTTAATTATAAAGCATTTCAAGATCCATATGTTCAAGAATTTTTATCTATATTTCACTTGTATATGTAAGATACCAATTCCATTTAATTTGTCAAGCATTGTGTCCAAAATCACTTCAAAATCATTAAGTATTGCCGAAAGAGTTCCCGCCAGGACTGATGATTTTTTAGGTACATGATTTCAAATTGATGATTTCTTGGAAAGTGTTAAGAGCACTATGATAGCGTTTAATATGTAATAAAAGAAAGAGAATGAGATGAGAATTCATTTTAAAAATGAATTTCATGGATGTTTCTGTTTCGCGGCATTCCACCCTGAAGAGCTATGGAGATTACATTATTCATCAAATAGTTGAATTTGCAGAGACGCTTCATGCGGCTCGTCCCATATGGAAAGCGTTGAGGTTTGCTGCTATGGCTTTTTCTGGGAAGGATTTACGGATGACCTTTTCCCAGAGTGAAAGATCTATTTTTAAATATTGAGACAAAACTCCCAGTAGGGCTGTATTTTCAGTCCTGATATCCCCGGCATTAATCGCTATATCACCGGCATTCACTATTTTCACAGATTTAAAGCTATTCTTGATTATTTCAAAAATATTGCCGGGATAATGTGCCTCTCCAAGATTTACAGATGGTGGATAAAGCTCCTTTTCATTTATGATAATGGCACATTTCGGCTTCAAAAAATCCAGATATCGCAAAGCTTCTAATTTTTCAAAGGAGACAAGAACATCAACATCTCCCTTTTTAGCGATGGGCGAATACACCTTCTTGCCATACCGGACATGACTGGTCACACAACCACCCCTTTGAGCCATCCCATGGACTTCACTTTTTTTTACATCCATGCCTACTTCCATCACGACTAGACATAAAACATCACTTGCACGCAAAACACCCTGACCGCCAACACCGGCAAGAAGTATGCTTTTTACCTCTTTACTTGCTCGCATATCCTTAATCTACCTCAACAATAGCGCCGACTTTGCAGACCTGCTGACATACGGTACAACCTGTACATAGGCTACTGTCAATAAAGGCAACGCCTTTTTTTTGTTTTGAATCTTTCCTTTTTTCAATTGCAACGTTGTCTTCCAGCTTTTTCCACGAAATGGGTGGACACCCCAGACTGATGCACGTCTTACAGCCTATACAAGTATCTGCAATCACCTTGAGGGGGTTTTTCTCATTCTTGGCACTTCGTTTAAATAACACGCAGGATCTGCTTGATATAATAACGGAAGGTCCTGGTTTTGATAATTCTTCTCGTAACACGGTTCTTGTTGTTTTGATATTGTACGGATCTATTACATGTATACTGTCAATTCCTAACGCAGAGGCCAGGTCTATAAAATTGAGCTCCTTCGTCTTCTCTCCCTGAAGTGTGAACCCTGTAGCTGGATGTTCCTGCATGCCTGTCATGGCGGTGGTTCTATTGTCACAGATGACAATAACGGCATCACTCTTGTTATAGGACATATTTAAGAGTGGGGTAATTCCGGAATGAATAAATGTTGAGTCGCCGATAACGCCTACCACCTTCCCCCTCCCTTTATCCTTCAGGGCTTTACTCATACCATGCGCCATGCCGATGCTGGCTCCCATACAGACACACGAATGGAGTCCTTCCAGAGGCTTCATAAAAGCTAAAGTATAACAGCCTATATCGCCTGCAACAAATGCTTTCAATTTACCAAGAACGTAAAATAATCCTCTGTGTGGACAACCGGGACAGAGGTTCGGCGGCCTTGCGGGAATAGTGATATTGGCAAGTTTCGACGTCACTGTTTTCCCTCCCCTTATAGCAGATTCAATCACTCCGGGATCAAATTCATTTGTACAGGGAAAAAGTTCCTTCCCCGTAACTTTGATACCCATTGCCTTAACCTGCTCTTCTATAAAGGGGTCGAGTTCTTCAATTACATAGATTTTCTTTACTTTTGATGCGAATGTTCTGATCAGCTTTTCCGGTAGAGGATAGACCATTCCAAGTTTTAAATATGAATAATCGGGAAAGACATCCTTTGCGTAATTATATGACATTCCGGCAGTAATGATACCGACTTCAGGATTCATGATTTCCATTTTGTTTTCAGAAAATTTTTCCGCAAAGTCTCTCAATTTTTGCAGCTTTTTTTCAACTTCTATTCGTCGTGCACGGGCATTCATAGGAACCATGACATACTTTGCAGTATTGAATTGGATATTAGTGTGGTCTCCCGGGAATTTTGGCTTTTCTGTAACTACTACTGACTTGGAATGCGAAACACGGGTAGTTGTCCTAAGAAAGACAGGCGTATCAAACTGTTCGCTTATATCAAAGGCAATTTTGATATAATCCTTTGCTTCCTGGCTATCTGCAGGTTCAAGCATGGGTATTTTGGCGAATTTTGCATAGTTACGGTTATCTTGCTCATTCTGTGAGCTGTGCAAAGACGGGTCATCGGCGGTAATGATGACAAGAGATCCGTTTGTTCCCGTATAGCTCGCAGTAAACAAGGGATCAGCTGCAACATTTACCCCGACATGCTTCATGGTAACCAATGCCTTTGCACCTGCCAAAGCCGCGCCAATGCCTACTTCCAGGGCTACCTTTTCATTGGGAGACCATTCTGCATAGACACCGTCATACACGGCAAATGCCTCCATTATTTCTGTGCTCGGCGTCCCGGGATACCCGGAAGCGAAACGAACCCCATGTTCATACGCACCCCTTGCAATAGCTTCATTTCCTGACATCAATGACTTCATATGCGGTATTGTATTATGTCCCTTCAACTTGTGGTTGATATTTTTCTCTTTAAAAAAAGTTCCATGGAAGGATCGGTAGTTTTACTGAGGGCTTTTTTATAATATTCTAAAGCTTTTCCCATATTGTTCATCTCTTCGTAAATTCTGGCAATGTTTCTGTATGTTATACCATCAACGCTCCCCCCGGTTTTTGAAGTGGATGCTTTTTCATATGATGCAAGAGCATTCGTCCAGTCATTTTTTATTTCGTAACAATAACCCAATGCATTATATGCCAATACTCTTAAATCGTTACTCTCCGGTGCTTCTTTGATGAAATCCGCATATGCTTTCATTGAAGCGTCAATATCCCCAACATTGTAGTAAATCCCTCCCATTTGATAGTAGGACATCATGGCCGCTTTCGATCCGGGATATTGGGTGATCACATCCTCATAAAGTTTCAAAGTATTCTGATCAGGATCGATTCCCTGCATTGTACTTTTTATTGATGCAATGTGTGCCTGTGCATAAAGTTTCTGAGCGTTATTCTCATAATTCATCCTATAAAGATACCAACCGATGACAATGACAATGATTGATGTAACCACACCTGATATAAGATAAATATTTTTTTTATTTTCCGATATATATGTTGAAATTTTATTTACTGCCAACTGAAAGGAATCGGGTTGCTCAATTTCTTTTTTTGTAATCTTTCTCGCCATACAACAACCATCCTGTTAAAAATCTAGATTTGCTTGCTCGTTTATCTTCTCCACAATAAATGGTGGAAATCTGACTATTTTCCCTAAATTATTCGTACAGGCATGTACCGTGTACCCTTCAACAAGGGTTCTCACTTTATCTTCGTCCCAGATAGTATAGTTAAATTTCATGCTCGCTCTTTTTATGTACTCCATTTCCGTCTCTACAACGATGATCTGATCGTACTTTGCTGGCAGCAAATAGTGACAGTATGCCTCTGTGAGCGGCATATTATAGCCCTGCGCTTCCATATGTGCGTATACTATCCCTATGCTTCTGAGTAATTCAGTTCTCCCGATTTCGAACCATTTTATATAATTAGTATGATACACGATACCCATTGCATCCGTATCCGCATAGATAACACGTATCTTAACGTGATTTTTCCTCAATTAATTCCCTCCAACGAGAAATGAATTTGTCCATAAGGAGATAACCGGGAGAAATTATTATGCCGTTGGCGCTGGCCACCTTTTCATTAAAAGCAGAACCATTCCGCAAGTTTTCCCCATCAAGTGAAGATAACACCGCAAATGGCGATGGGTCAGATGCGTGTGTTTTCAAACTGATAGGTGTTGGATGATCGCTTAAAACTAGCAGCCTGAAAGGCGACATGCCATACATCGCATTCATGATAGTGCCAACGATCTTGTTATCAAAATCTTCAATAGCCTTAACCTTGCCTTCAATATTCCCCTCATGTCCCATTTCATCGGGAGCTTCCACATGCACAAATATTAAATCACTGTCTTTTAAGGTTTCCAGAGCCTTATGAGCCTTTCCAATGTAATTGGTATCTGTATACCCCGTTGCACCATCAACATGAATGACTTTAAGACCCGCGTAAATACCGATACCGTTTAAAAGGTCAACGGCCGATATCATTCCTCCCTGTAATCCATATTTATCCGTAAATTTTACGAAATTTGGTACCCTTCCCTGCCCCCATAACCAGATTGAATTTGCAGGCTTTTTCCCAAGGTTCCTCCTTAACCGGTTTACGGCATGATCTCTCAGAATGTCTTGGGACGCCTCCATGAGGCTGTATAGTTTTTCAGCACCGTTTCCCCGGGGCAGATAATCTTTAATCTTCTTTCCGGTAATATCGTGGGGAGGTGTAGTTGAAAGAGGCGCCTCCCCATCTTTCCAGACAAAAAGGTGCCTATAGCTTACCCCTGGATAGAATTGAAATACACCAGTTCCCAGCTCTTTATTGATATCATGTATTATTGTCTTTGCTTCCTGAGAAGTTATATGTCCTGCGGTAAAATCCTCCATGGTGGGCTCAGTTTCTTCTCCCAGTGTGACGAGATTGCAGCGAAAGGCGATATCGTTTTCCTTGAGAGAGACCCCCATATTAGCCGCTTCCAGAGGTCCTCTTCCAGAATAGTATTTCTCAGGGTTATATCCCAGAAGGCTCATTATAGCCACATCACTTCCCGGTGTGAATCCGGCTGGTACGGTATCAATCAATCCCAATGTTCCTTCTGATGCAACTCTGTCCATATACGGTGTATGAGCATATTCTAAAGGTGTCTTACCGTTTAGCTCTGCCAATGGGTAATCCGCCATGCCATCGCCGAGGAGAATAATGTATTTCATTAAAGTTTCTCGTCCTCTATTCTGATAACTACCGTTTTCCCGTGGATTATTTCCAGCCGATCAATTTCCCTTATCGCTTTCTGGACATCATTTTCCTTCGATTTATGGGTTGTCATGACAATAGGAACAGGACCTGCTTTTTGCCTGCCCTTTTGAATGACAGCGGCAATACTTATATTGTTTTCACCTAAAATTCCCGCTATCCTCGATAGTACCCCAGGTCTGTCCAAAGCTGCAAATCTGAAATAGTAGTTCGTAACTATGTCGTTGAAAGACATCAACTCAATATCGTTAATAACATATTCCCTTATCGAACGGGCCGGCACACGTCCCGATATGCCCATCAGTACATTCCGGGAAATATCAACGATATCTCCCACTACTGCGCTTGCCGTGGGCATCATGCCCGCGCCCTGACCATAGAGAAACACGGAACCCGCCGCATCCCCTACAACATGAAACGCGTTGAAGTTTCCGTTGACATTTGCCAGCAGGTGGTTGAGCGGAATCATCGTGGGATGAATTCTCGCTTCAATATATTCTCCTCTTTGGGTAGCAATGGCGAGCAATTTAATCCGATACCCGAGTTCCCTGGCAAACTCGATATCCCGTTGACTGATTCCCGTAATTCCTTCTCTATGGATATCTTCCAGTTTCACTCTCTTGCCATATGCCAGAGATAATATAATCGCCAGCTTATGAGCCGTGTCGACACCTTCAATATCAAACGTCGGATCCGCTTCTGCAAACCCAAGTTTCTGCGCTTCTTTGAGGACCGATTCAAAAGATTTTCCCTCGTCGGTCATCTTGCTCAAAATATAATTTGATGTTCCGTTGATAATACCAAAAATTGATGTTATCCGATTTGCAACCAGACTTTCTTTTAGTGTCTTGATGATAGGTATTATCCCTCCTACGCTGGCTTCAAAGCCGATATCGATACCATTTTCCTCGGCAGCCTTAAATATTTCGTTGCCGTACGTAGCCAAAAGGGCTTTATTTGCCGTGACTACATGTTTTTTTCTGCGTATGGCTTCGAGGATAAATGAGCGTGCAGGTTCATATCCGCCAATCAGCTCTATAACAATAGATATTTCATGATCGTCCAAGATATCGTTTGCATCTATCGTTATTAGCGAGTTTTCAACAGTAACCTGCCTGGGTGTAGTAATATCAAGATCAGCTATTTTTTTAAGAATAATGTTTGCTCCCAGCCGCTTCCGGATGAGTTCCATGCTTTCCTGCAACAGCTTCACCACACCGGTGCCGATGGTACCAAATCCTATTAATCCCAAGGATATTGTTTTCATACATTCACGCCTGTATCAGAGTTCATAGAGTATTATTAACGTTGCCACCTCTATAACAGTTACCCGCCAATTGTCAAAGAAAATTAAGATATTTTCTAACCGGTTTTTGCAAGTTCCAGCCTGCCCCCCCATCTGTGCAGCAGGACTTCTTTGAGGTAGGCATGTTCTTGTTTTTCAAGGAGAGAATCCGTTTCGATAAGTGAAAAAGCATCTGTCCTCGCTTCACCGAGAATGTGCGTATCCCTTAAAATATGAGCAATCCGGAAATCCGGCAAACCAGATTGTCTGATACCCAAGAATTCGCCTGGTCCCCTGATAGCTAAATCCTCTTCTGCAATCTTGAAACCGTCGTTTGTGTCTGCCATAACACTAAGTCTTTTCTTTGCATCCTTGGAACTTTTAGAGGTCGACATTAAAATACAATAGGAGGGAATATCGCTTCTGCCCACTCTTCCCCGTAATTGATGCAATTGTGACAGGCCAAATCTCTCCGCATGCTCTACAACCATCAAAGATGCTTGAGGGATATCAATTCCAACCTCAATGACGGTTGTGGAAACCAGGATGTCGATATCTTTTTTTAAGAAACCTACCATGACCTCTTCTTTTTCCTTGCTTTGCATGCGACCGTGGACAAGTCCAACCTTAAAGTCTGGAAATATATCTTTTTGCAGGTGATCCGCCATTTTTGTTGCGTTCTTCATGTCGGTATTTTCGGATTCTTCAACGAGGGGGTACACAATGAAGACTTGGTTTTTCTTCATTATCTCGCCACGTATTATTTCATAAACTCTGTTGCGTTGCCCTTCAACAAAGACTTTTGTTTTAATTTCTTTTCTTCCGGGAGGGAATTCATCAATCACGGAAACATCTAAATCTCCATACACCGTCATGGCAAGCGTCCTTGGAATGGGAGTGGCTGTCATGACTAATACATCTGGATTTAACCCTTTCTGCCGAAGTGATGCCCTCTGTATAACACCGAAGCGGTGCTGCTCATCAACTACGACAAACCCGAGTTTCGCAAACTTCACAGTTTCCTGAATCAAGACATGAGTGCCGACTATAATATGGACATCTTTTTTTTCTATCTTTGAGTAAATCTCTTTCCTCACTTTTGATTTTATACCGCTGGTAAGCAACACAACGTTTAGTCCAAGCTGACCAGCCCAATTATTGATAACATTATAATGTTGCTCCGCTAAAATCTCAGTCGGTGCCATGATAGCCGCTTGATAACCATTCTCACACGCCGTAACCATTGCTGCCATAGCCACAACAGTTTTTCCCGACCCTACATCACCCTGAAGAAGTCTGTTCATACTGCTTGTCTTTTCCATATCGGCATTAATTTCATCAAGTACCCTTTTTTGTGCATTCGTCAATTTGTAAGGTAGAATCTTAAAAAATTTCTGAGAAATCTTTCCTCCCACGTGAAAGGATACTCCCTTATCCAGCATGTTCCCCTTTTTTTTGAGGGCTATGCCTAACTGAAGGAAGAAAAATTCATCATAAATCAATCTTCGGTGCGCCCATGACTGCATTTCATTGTATGCCTCTACTTTTTCATTCTTCGCAGGAAAGTGTACATTTCTCAGGGCATCTTGTATATTATAAAGACGTCGCTTTTCACATATTTCCATCGGGATAGGACTTATTATATATTGTGCATAGCGATCGATCACCTGGCTCATTATCTTTCTTATGTATTTCTGGTGAAGCCCCTCGGTCTCTGAATACACGGGAACGATTCTCTTAAAATGAAGCAAATTTTCATCTCCATCTTCTTTGTCATCCATGATCTCAAAATCCGGGTGGACGATATCCTTGCCGAAGAGGTAGCTGCTCACCTCTCCGGACATTATGACTTTCATCCCGTTTTTGAATATTCTTTTCAAATATAAATTATTTCCCTTAAACCATTTTGCCGTAAGCAATCCACTCCCATCGTCTATGGTTACCTCAAAAACTCTTTTATGCCCGTAGATTTTCGTATCTGCTTTTACAATATTTCCAATAACTGTCGCTCTGCTGCCATACTTAACTGATTTAATATCAGTAACATAACGCCTATCTTCATATCTTCTCGGGACAAAGTAGAGCATGTCCTCAACGCTTCTTAAACCTTTCTTCTCCAATAATACTGAGATTTTTGGCCCAACACCTTTAATAAAACGCACTGGTAGCGATAATTTCTCAAAGCTGCGCCTTACATCTCTTATTTCGGGAACCGCCGTTTGGCTTCGCATTTCAAAAGTATAATGTAAAACTGTCTCAGAAGACTCTTTAAGCTTATTGAGAATCAGATTTCCTTTTTCTAATCGTTTAATTTTATCCTGCGATGATAGATTATCAAAACCTGCGAAAGTATCATCGAATGCATCAATTGTTTGTTTAAATATAGATTGTCTCAGCTCTTGCTCTTCATACATGTTTATCACGGCTCTCAGCTGTCGGGAAAAATTCGTCATTGTAATTTCTAGATTTTTCACTAGGGGGAGGTATTTATATGAGTCTTTCGACGAAAATAAAAGAGGCTCTTCAATTTTTTCTAGAATTTCTTTTAGTGAATCCATATTGTTGTAGATCTGCCACCCTCATAACGACATCAGATCTTCACCTAAGAGAAAGAGATTACGGAAGAGTTTTATGGGTCCCTTTAACAAGCCACTTTTTGATAAGGTCTCAATAATTTCAACTACAAGGGATGTATGCAGATAACAGATAATAATTTTTTTCACAAGTAAAGAATTGACTTTTTTAGTAAATTACGCTAAAGCCTATGTCCATCTCAATAACTTTTCGAGACTTTTTATGCAAAAAAAATTTTCTTACAAAGATGCCGGTGTTGATATAGATGTTGCTAATATTTTCGTGGAGAAGATAAAGCCACTTATTAAAACAACGTATCGTAAAGAAGTAATGAGCCCCATCGGTGGTTTTGGTGGATTGTTTCATCTCGAAATAGGAAATTACAATAAACCTGTACTCGTTTCATCCACTGACGGAGTGGGAACGAAGTTAAAGATTTCTCAATTGATGGATAAGCATGATACTGTAGGTATCGATCTTGTTGCGATGTCTGTGAATGATGTTGTGGTACAGGGCGCAGAACCTCTATTCTTCCTTGACTACATCGCAACGGGCAAGCTTAATATTGACAGAAACGTGAAGATTATAGAAGGCATTGTGAATGGATGCCGGGAAGCGGGCTGTGCTCTTATTGGAGGAGAAACTGCCGAAATGCCTTCGTTTTATAAAGATGATGAATACGATCTGGCAGGATTTTGTGTAGGTGTGGTGGAAGCTGATAAAATAGTCGACGGTTCGGAAATTCGAGTCAGGGATAAGATTATAGGTATCGCTTCGAATGGTATACATAGCAACGGCCTGTCACTTGCCAGAAAGGTCCTGTTAGAAAAGGGGAAACTTGATATTAATAAAAAGATTGAAGATTTCGATCATTCCATAGGATTGGAGCTTCTTCGTCCCACAAAAATATACGTGAAGTCGATTCTGAATCTGATCAAGAATTTTTCTATCAAAGGCATTGTACACATTACTGGCGGCGGTTTTATCGATAACATACCTCGAATCGTTCCTAACCCTTGCCGTGCGGTTATTGTAAAAGACAGTTGGGAAATTCCTCCAATTTTTACTGTTATCAAAAAAATGGGAAACATAGACGATGAAGAAATGTTCAGGGTCTTTAATATGGGTATAGGAATGATGGTGATCGCTCCAGATAAAGAAACACCTGAAATAATTGAACGCCTAGACAAGTTAGGAGAAAAGGCATTCTCGATTGGTTTCATTGAAGAAAGAGATAAAAGCGAGCCATCAATATCATTTATTGAACGCAGGTAATAGAAAATCATCATCGGCGTCCCTGTTTCCGGAATTATTTCAAATCATAATTTCAGCATTGACAACAGAGTGAAGAAAAGGGTTCTTCTTTAGTACGTGAAGGGAAAATATTGCTCATCGTAGTGTAATAATCATCACACTCTTGCCCAAGGTTTAACACCAAGGGAAAAGATACTTTTTGTCTTTCTTATTATGAGTACATCAAAATTTTTGTTGTCTAATATTATTGCACGGTTTATTTTTAGAACATGTACCATACTATTGTTATTGGTAATGATTTAAGCTCCTTAATCGCAGCAGCAGTTATTTCCCATCATGGTGAAAAAACGGTTCTTCTATCCGAAGGTGATAATCAATATGTCTCTACGGAATCAGGTTACACTTTTCACATCGATCCATTGCCTTTGACAGGTTTTGGTCACGGACAGGCATGCTCTCGCCTTTTGTCTATTTTAGGTATTCAATTTCCGGAAAGTCATGATCCACGGTTGCTGAATCCCTCTTTTCAGATAATCCTTCCTAATCACAGAGTTGATTTTTTTTATGATAAAGAAAAACTTATTATGGACATGGAAAGAGAGTTTCATGGTCATGCTAAGGATATTCGCAAGATTTATAGGTCAGCTTCGATAATTTACGATTTCATCAACCTATGGGTCAGAAATAATCCGAATCTATATCCTCGCCACTACAAGGATTTCTTGTTATTGTTTAAAAATATGCCAGTCCTCATGAAAGAAAGATTGCGTCTCGCGAAAACATTTCAAACAATTAAACACTCATCATTATTTGACGCACTCATAGCACAAATTGCCCTCTTCTCAAAAGTTTCTCAAAACTCCCGCATCCAACCTGGCATATTAACAGCATATATTTTATCATTGCCTTTTAATGGAGTATATTATCATTCACACGGCAAAGAATTGCTCATGCAATCAATCAGATCGATGTTCATAAATTCTGGAGGTCATTTAATAAACAATTGTTCTGTAAATAACGTGTCTATAAAAAATGAAATTAATATTAATATTGACACATATGAAAAATTATCAACAATTAAGGGAAAATTTCTCATCGCAAGCACAAAATGGGATAAATGTGGATCACTGTTGTTGAATGACCATAAGTTACAGCGTCTGAAACGCAGATTTAAATCACTTGAAGTGTTGTCCTACCCGTTCTCTTTACATATGGGTATTCATGAAAAAGGCATCCCTGAAAAGATGGCAACCTATCTTGCCATTGTATGCAATGACAGCCATGCAGTAATGGATAATACTACAGTGCTCCTGGAATCAAGCGCGTGTGGAGAAACAGAAAGAGCTCCTTCAGGAAAAAGAGCAATGACTGCTACTGTTTTTTTAAAAGAATCCCCACTGACTTTGAGTGATGAAGTGTTAAAAAATGTTAGTGCATCAATTTTTAAATCCCTCCATGACTTTCTTCCTTTCCTTAAGGAAAATCTTGATTACCTTAATGTCGACAGGTCTATCGATCTGTCAAGAAAGTATCAGGGTCTTGTAAGCCTGAAGCATAGCATGCATACAGCTTCTTTTTTCGGTCTTTTGAATACATCCCATAGCACACCCAAGCGAAATGTGTATATAACAGGTGGAATGTTGCTGGCAGGTCTCGGTTTCGAGGGAGAAATACTATCTGGTGTCAATGCGGCAAACGCAATAATTGAACAGGGGGAATAAAAGAGTATGGATAAAGAAAAATTTGATTTCACTATTCAAGATTTGGGGGAGAGAGCGATGCCCTCCCCGGTACATGTTTCCTATTATACACCAGACACTAAGCGCGTACTTTACAATATATACCTTGAGCACTATAGAGATTTGACGACACCGGATGGAGTCCCGCTATCTTTGGAAGTAGCAGGTCCAAGGGAAAAAATTTTTTTCGATCCAGTCCAGACAAAAGCCGCAATTGTCACCTGTGGGGGTCTTTGCCCTGGCATTAATGATGTTATCAGAGCAATCATCATGGAACTCTTTTACCGGTATGGTGTGAAAAATGCTGTAGGAATTAAATACGGATTCCAAGGTCTTATACCAAAATACGGTCATCAGGCTATGGAACTGACACCGGATATTGTCAAAGATATCCACGCATCCGGAGGAAGCATTCTTTCTTCGTCACGTGGCATGCAGGAACCTGCTGAAATGGTAACTACGCTCAAGCGCATGAATGTTGATATACTTTTCTGCATAGGCGGGGATGGTACCATGAGAGGAGCTCGTTTTATCGCTGAAGAGATCACAAAAAGAAACCTCAATATCAGTGTGATAGGCATACCAAAGACCATAGACAACGATCTTACCCTTATTCAGAAAACGTTTGGTTTTGATACCGCAATCTCGGAGGCTGTAAAGGTTATCCAATGTTCACATGTAGAAGCAAAAGGTGCTCCCATGGGTATTGGCTTGGTTAAAATTATGGGACGCCTGTCAGGCCACATTGCTGCGGGTGCCGCCCTTGCACAGGGAGACGTCAATTTCGCATTGATACCGGAAGTGCCATTTGATTTGGGGGGCGAAAGAGGTTTTCTCAAAGCTCTCGAGAACCGTCTTCACAAGAGCGGACATTGTGTGATCCTCGTTGCGGAAGGTGCAGGCCAGGACATTATTCGTAAAGATAACGAATATATCGAAAGGGACGCATCGGGGAATATTAAGCTGTTAGACATAGGAACGTTTTTAAAGATGCATATTGAGGAGTATTTTAACAAAAAAGGAATGGAGATTAATCTCAAGTATATAGATCCAAGTTACATAATCCGCAGTGTACCTGCCAATGCAAGCGATAGTATTTACTGCGGAGCGCTTGGTCAATATGCAGTTCATGCGGGTATGGCAGGAAAAACCAGCATGCTGGTCGGTCTGATAAAGGACGAATATGTGCACCTTCCCTTCCGGATGGTTTCTTCAGGATCAAAAGTCAATCCTGAAGGGAATATTTGGATGCGCGTGCTTGAAACAACAGGGCAGCCGCCATCTATGAAAAATTAGTCAGTGATGTTGCTTGAAAATTGACAAAGATAGCTGATGTTGCGTTCAACCAACTACATTATCGATCTGCGGCCGTTATACCGTTCAATGTCATAATATTTATCCACATCCACGAGCTTCAGCTTGTCGATGATTTCTTTCATTGGCACACTAGTGATTTCACCCCGCACAAGGCTCACCATGCGTCCGAAGTCTTCATTGATAATCATGTCTACGGCGGCAATACCAAACCATCTGGCCATCAGACGGTCATGTGCGGATGGCGTCCCTCCCCGCTGTAAATGACTCAATACGAGAGATCGTGCCTCGAAGCCAGTTCTCTTCTCAATTTCATTTGCCACAAAACTCGCTAAGCCCCCAAGTGTGGGATGTCCAAAGTCATCAATTTTATTATCCCTAAGGAATTCCTTTTTCCCCGAGAGTTTCGCTCCTTCCGAGACCACAATTATTGAATAGTGTATCTCCCGGCCCTTTCTTTCGCGAAGAAGATCACACACCACATCCATGTCAAAGGCGTATTCTGGTATCAAAATTATATATGCGCCGCTACATTCTCCCCCATGGAGAGCAAGCCAGCCTGCATGTCGGCCCATCGTTTCAACAACAAAAATGCGGCTGTGAGAACCCGCAGTTGTTCTTAACCGGTCTATTTCCTCCATTATAACATTCACCGCTGTATCAAAACCAAGTGAATATTCAGTTCCCGTGAGGTCATTGTCAATCGTTTTGGGAATGCCCACCGTCTTTATACCTAACTTATGTAATCTGTATGCAACACCTAGGGTATCTTCACCACCAAGGACAACAAGAACATCAATGCCAAGCTTCTTAACATTTTCTATAAGGATCTCCGAACGATCATTTTTGGGATTAAATGGGTTTGTCCGCGATGTCCCTAAGTTTGTTCCACCATAGCGGTCCCACGTGCGAACTATTTCTTCATCGAGATGCTTGAGATATCGATAACGGCTTTTCGAATCATCCGGATTAATTTCTATTAATCCCTTCCATCCCTCTGCAATACCAACAACCTCAAAGGAAACGGAACGCTTCTCAGCAAGTTTCGGATCAAGCGCGCTTTTAGTAACCCATTTGATCGCACCATTCAAACCAGGACAATCTCCTCCTCCCGTCAAGATAGCTATCTTTAGATGCATCATTTTCATCCTCCAATGAAAATTAAGAAGTACTAATATTTACTTTTGGAATATGTTTGACACTCTCATGACACAGTAAGAATATTCTTAATATATAAAAATATCAATATCAAGTTTCACTGATAGCGTGTGTACATGATAAGCCATGTTATTATACGTTTCTTTACAACTGCACAAAAAAACACTTGCAAAATTCACCATGATGTTTTAGTTGTTGCACCTTATCATCCATAGGAGATTTAATATGTCAAGAATCTGTGCTGTATGCGGCAAAAAGCCTGTTGTCGGCCATAATGTGAGCCACGCAAATAACAAGACAAAGAGAACATGGTATCCTAACCTGCAGAAACTTCGCTGTGTGGATGAAAAAACAGGAGCCGTAAAACGCACAAGAGTGTGTACAAGATGTATTCGTTCTGGTTTTGTTAAGAAGGCGCTATAATTAATTGCTTTAATAGCCTGTCTTTGCCTAACGTAAAATTGTATCATTATACATTATGGGGGAGAGTGATTATACATTCCCCCTTTTCATTCAAGATGTAATCCACCCTTTGTCAATTTCTTAGCTATATTACACATAATCAATTTGCCAAATAAGCAGAAAGTCTTATCTATACAGTTATCATTCTTTTCTTGACATAACCTCACACACTGTTATTATTGTAACAATTAGGGTAAATAAATTTTGTAATGATATTCTTCAATTTTTTGAAACCCGGTAAACCATGAAAAGATTAAGATTACCTACTACTCAATGGAAAATATCGGAAGGCAACAGAGATGTTGAAGATTTACTGGTGAAAGAGCTCCAAGTTCACCATATCATATCGCGTATTCTAACAAGCCGCCATATTCTAAACACCGAAGATGCGAATAGATATCTATCGCCCTCCTTGAACGATCTGCACAATCCCCTTTTAATGAAAGATATGCAAAAGGGCGTTCAACGATTAACCGGGGCAATTTATAATCACGAAAAGACAGTGATTTATGGAGATTATGACGCCGATGGCGTGACTTCGGTTGTTGTGCTACTAAAATTTCTCATGGAAATTAACCATAGTGTATCATACTATATACCGGATCGTATTAAAGAGGGTTATGGTCTGAACAAACCCTCAATTGATAGAATGAAGGCTGACAATGTTAAGCTCATCGTTACCGTAGATTGCGGTATCTCTGATCATGAACATATATCATATGCCCGAACACTCGGCATAGACACTATTATCTTAGATCATCATGAAGTTCCCGGTATTCTTCCTGAAGCAGTTGCGATAATCAATCAAAACCGTAAGGATTGTACATTCCCTTTTAAAGATCTTGCTGCCGTAGGAATTGTGTTTAATTTTCTTATTGCACTGAGGGGCAAACTACGGAAAGACGGCTTTTGGGAAAGTCGAAAATACCCGAATCTTAGAGAATATTTAGACCTTGTTGCTCTTGGAACCATCGGAGATATTTGCCCCCTTATCAACGAGAACAGAATATTTACAAAGATCGGTCTCGATCTGATTACAGAAGGCAGAAGAGTAGGGTTGCGGGCCTTAATGGAAATTTGTGGCATTGACAGTCAGGTTATCGATACAGGAAAAGCTTCTTTCTGTTTGATTCCAAGGATAAACGCCGCAGGACGCATTGCATCGGCGAGCGAAGCAGTTCAGCTTCTCTTAACTGATGATATTGAAGAAGCCAGACGGATCGCATATAATCTGGAACTCTATAATCGCAAACGACAGACAATGGAACGGGATATTCTGAACGAAATACTCGAGGAAATAGAAAAAACAACCGATCCGGATAAAGTGAAATCTCTGGTGTTTGCGTCATATAAATGGCATCCGGGGGTAATTGGTATTGTAGCTTCGAAGCTTGTAGATCGATATTACAGGCCAACTATTCTGATCAGCCTCAAGGATGGCGTCGGCAAAGGTTCCGGAAGAAGCATTGCCGACTTTAATATTTATAAGGGATTGAAAGAATGCGACTCGCTGCTCTTATCGTATGGGGGACACCGTTACGCAGCCGGCATTTCCATCAAAGAAGAAAATATAAAAATATTCGCCCAAATGCTTGAAGATATTATAAGTAAAAAAGTTAACATTTCTGATTTCATTTCTCAGACAAATATTGACGCTATGTGTGATCTTAATGATATAAGTTACGATCTTATATCAGAGATCGGCAAACTCGCACCCTTCGGAAGCGGTAATCCTGAGCCGGTTTTGTGCGTAAGAAATATCAATGTCTCCTCCCAGTCTGTGGTGGGCAATAATCACTTACGCATGCGCGTGAGCGGAAGCGGCGTCTCATACAGTTCAATTTGGTTCAATAAAGGTCATCTTATTCATTTTCTGTCTGAACCGTCTCTTGATATTGCTTTTACGCCTCACATCAATATGTGGAACGGAGCTGCTGACATCCAGCTTAAGATGAAAGATATCTCTTTTCCTGCCTTCAACTGTTAAGACCTCAATTATATTAACCTATTTCCATGTTCGTTCATCAATGATCAATCGGCCATCTTCTTTCAACGTACCGTGTTGAACGTGTTCCATACGATCAACCTTGACTGTACATATATCTTTAAAAACAGTTTTGAACTTTTCTTCAATAGGTATAGTATTTATTGAAGCCTCCTTCGGTTCCATTCTGATCGTTAATATATCTTCATGTGAAATTCTTGCGACGACCAACTGAATTTTTACATCTTTAAAGATTTCCTGCATTTTCTTAAGCTGACTCGGCGCAATGAAAAGCCCCCTCACTTTTACCGCATCTCCCACCCTTCCCTCGATGCCGGTTAAGCGGTATGATGTCCTGCCGCAAGGACAGGGAGACTCTGTAATTTTTGAAAGATCACCCGTTCCAAACCTGAAGAGAAAGAAGATACTGTTGAACCGTGTAACTACTACCTCGCCCAAACATCCTTTAGGTAATTTCTTGCCCGTTTCCGGGTCAACGATTTCTACAAGGACCTCATCACATATATGCCATCCTTGCTTTTCGGAACACTCGTATGCTACGTCACCTACTTCAGTTGCGCCGTACATCTGATATGTATCGATGCCATACTCCTTCTCGAATCTTTTTCGTAGGGAGGGTTGAAGCGGTTCTGCGGCAAAGCATGCACACCTCATCCTAAAATCACTTTTGAAATCGTACCCCAATTCTTCCGCTTTTTGTATTACGGCCATTAAAAAGCTGGGCGTACCAGTATAGGCAGTGACATTAAGATCGCGGATCAATTGTACCTGCTGCTGTGAGCTTGAAGTCCCTGATGGTATAACCGTTGCGCCAACACGCCGTAAACCACCGTGAAATGTTAGCCCTGCGGCCACCATGTGATAGGAAAAGGCATTGAGAACTATATCTCCTTTGCCTATACCCGCGGCATGATACGCTCTAGCCCATAAATAATCATTCTCGGAAAGGTGTGGTTCATAGACGGGACCCGGGGAAATAAAAATTCTGTCAATGGCTACATCGGCATTATAGAGTCCGCCATACGGAAGTTCTGCTATTTCCATTTCTATTAACTTTTCTCTCGAAATCACCGGAATGCTTTCAAAATCAACGAGTGTGTGAAACAACGATGGATCAAGATTCAAGTCAGAAATCATCTCTCTGACGCGACGTGATTTCCGATAGCCCATTTTCAACATTTCAATTATTTGCAATGTTTGCCGACGTTCTCTTTCTTCAACAGGAGCACACTCTTTATGATCAAAAAAATTAGCCATAGACATTCTCCATTCACTAGAGCCATCTCTTCCTACGACGATATGACTTGACGTCTTTATACGATTTAAGAGTTCCCGATGCCCCCATACCGAGGTAAAATTCTTTTATATCGGGATTCTCTACTAGGTTCTTTGCAGTTCCTTCCATGACTATTTTACCGTTTTCCATGACATAACCATAATCAGAAATCTGCAGGGCCATATTCGCGTTCTGTTCTACGAGAAGAATGCTTGTACCCTGTTCTTCATTTATCTTTTTTATAATCTGGAATATTTCAAGCACAACCATCGGGGCAAGCCCAAGAGAAGGCTCATCCAAGAGTAACAGCTCAGGATGTGCCATCAAAGCCCTCCCCATTACAATCATTTGCAACTCTCCGCCGCTGCAGTATCCCGCAAGTATTTTTCTTCTTTTTAGAATGGCCGGAAAATAATGATACACCATTTCTAGGTCTTTTTTATACGGTTTTCCCCACCTGATAGCGGTTCCCACAATGAGGTTTTCTTCTACTGTCAAATATTTGAAAGGTTGACGACCCTCCAGGACCTGGATTATACCTTTACGCGTAATGACTTCCGGAGCCTGATTTTGAATCGTCTCCCCCTCATACATTATTGTTCCGTCTGTTACCTTTCCGTTTTCTGATTTAAGCAGTCCCGATATTGCCCTTAATGTGGTTGTTTTCCCGGCACCATTGCTTCCCAGGAGCGACACTATACTCTTCTTTTTTGCAGTGAGTGATACTCCCTTGAGTACCTGAATCACATCTGAATAGACGACGGATATATTATTGATCTCGAGAATAGTAATACTTGTCATATAAATACCTCTCACCCTCCCCCTCTTATGAAGAGGTAAGTGGGTGTGATCGGTCCTTAGAGTCGACGGGAAAGTGCTATGTAAAGACTTGTGATGTCCCCCAAAATTTTAATACGGGAATGGCCATAACCTGAAATGGGAGCGAATAATACGCCATATTTCTGCAAGTCCGCGCGGTTCGAAGAGAATGAACATTATTATTGCCATTCCAAAGAAAAATTCTCTCAATGGCGCTACATTCATACCTGCAGTCGTAAATACTCCCACGTTCATCAGTATGTCCGTCACAATACGAAGAATCTCATTTAAAAATGTTATAAAAATGGCACCATAAATGGATCCTGTAATACTTCCAAGCCCTCCGATTATTACCATCGCAATATATTCAACGGAAAGTCCTAAATTAAATGGCTCTGAAGTAATGCTGATCATATAATATGCCCAAAGAGCACCGGCAACTCCGGCATAAAACGAGCTGATGCCAAATGACAGGAGCTTATATCCAAATATTGGGATACCCATACCCTCTGCGGCGCGATCGTTATCGCGAATAGCGATAAAGGCTCGTCCGAATTTTGTCCGCATGACATTTGTCGCGATCCAAGTCATAGAGACAAGGCATGAAAAAATCACAAAAAAGAAGCTTTGATCATTATCGAGTCTGAATCCAAAAATATTTGGCCTGGGGATTGTGATTCCCATAGTGCCTTTTGTCAAACTTTCCCAGTGAATCAATACATATTCGATGATAATTTGTCCCGCGAGTGTCGCAATTGTGAGATACAGTCCTTTGAGACGCCCTGAGGGTATGCCAAAAACCATCCCTACGAGGGCTGAGATCAATCCAGCAAGCGGAATACTGAGAAGAAAGGGTACGTCAAGTGACGTGGCAAGTATCGCGGCAGCATACGCTCCAACTCCGATAAAAGCCCCGTGACCTAAAGATATCTGACCTGTGAAACCTATGAGAATATTTAGCCCGATCGCAGCAATGGATACAATCCCTATTGTGTTGAGAACATACAGAAAATAAGGGCTACTTACGAATGGTAAAACAAAAAAAAGAAATAATATTCCTATGCACAGCCAGAATCTGCCGAAATCTGTTTCGAAGATAGTGAGTTCCTGAGAATATCTTTCATGATAATTACCACACGGGTGGAAGCGAAATTTTTTCATTCTCACCTTACACCCTTTCAATTTCCTTCAGACCGAAGAGTCCATAAGGTTTTACCATTAGAATGAATACAAGAATGATATATGGTACAACATCACGGAGGGATGGTGAAAGATAACCACCAGTGAATGTTTCAAGAACTCCAATAATAAGACCGCCTATAATAGCACCGCCAATACTATCCAAACCACCAAGAATAACCACAGGGAATACCTTGAGACCGATGGCGCTGAGATCATGCACATTTATGCCATTAATTACACCAAGTACAATTCCGCTCATGCCTGCTACGAGTGCGGCAATGGCCCAGGATAACGCAAACACTTTCTGGACATGAACTCCCAAGGAAAGGGCAGCTTTTTGGTTATCTGCTACAGACCTCATAAAGATCCCCTGTGAGGAATACTTAAAGAAAATGCCAAAAAGTATAAGAAATATCATACCGATAATGATAGCTGCTGAATAGACAGGTGGTATGTTGATTACATCCCACTGAATACTCAAAAATTTAGGGAGGAATTCAGGATACGTCTGCAAATTACCTCCCCACACCAGAAGCATCATACCTTTGAACATGGAAGCCAGTCCTACTGTAAGCATGATTACGTAGATAAGGTGCTCACCGATGAGAGGACGTAAAAAGAAGCGCTCAATGAAAAATCCAAGAATAAAACAACCCACAAGAGTTACAAGAAACGCGACTGCTATCGGCAATTGAGCCCACGTTATCATAGCAAGAAAAAAGAACGCTCCTAACGCAAGCAATTCTCCGTGGGCAAAATTAAGCACGCTGGACGATTTGAAAATCATCACAAATCCCATAGCAGAAAGGCCGTATAAAAATCCTATACTTAGACCGTTTATTAAAAGTTGAAGGAAAAAACTCATATAGTTATCTATGTTGTACTAACTATTCTCACCGTTGTTTCAATTTCACCGACCTGTCCATCTCGATACTGAATTTTTGTTTTGACTTTCACGTCACTCATACCTGAATACATCGCTTCAATGAGTTTGATATAGAGTCCGTAGATAAACCTCCTGCGAACTTTACCCGTTCTTGTTAATTCTTCATCATCAGCATCTAAAAGCTTGTAAAGTAATATAAACTTTTTGATTTTCATAAGATCCGGCAAATTAATATTTACTTTTTTAACTTCATTGAGAAT
The DNA here is from genome assembly GCA_964564625.1 of uncultured Syntrophaceae bacterium. Classification (GTDB taxonomy): domain Bacteria; phylum Desulfobacterota; class Syntrophia; order Syntrophales; family UBA2185; genus UBA2185. The sequence goes on from CAZMBE010000003.1 coordinate 34,791, forward strand.
GAGTTCTTCAACCGCCGTCTGTTGTGAAAGGTCCAAATACGTTGTATATGGTATCATACGCTCTTCCGCCCAGTTCCCTACATTACCCATGTCGATATTGATTAATGCAGTAATATAAGGGCGTCCCTCACCGAACATTACTGCTTCTTTGATATAAGGACTAAATTTAAGACGTGTCTCTATAAAATCCGGTGAAAATGCGTCCCCGTCTTTCTTTTTAATAATATCACCTTTACGACCAATAATAATAAGATGACCATCTTTGTCTAAATATCCAGCGTCACCTGTTTTAAGCCATCCTCCGTTGAAAGCCGCTTCTGTCGCCTCAAAATCATTATAGTATCCGACAAAGTTCGCTGCACTGTGCACGAGGACTTCCTGATCATCCGCAATTCTAACTAAAGTCCCGGGCAAAGGCTTCCCCACTGATTCCAACTTGACTTCCCTGTCAGGTTGGACCTGGAATATACCGCCGGCTTCTGTAAGACCATAGCACTGTTTAAGATTTAATCCAATGGCGCGAAAAAAATGAATAACATCGGGACTTATGGGATGTCCACCTGTGAAGGCGCTTTGAAAACCGGCACATCCAACACGATCAAGCAAGGGTTGATAAATGATACGTGAAGCAATACGATGAATTAACTGTAAATAACCCGGGATAGATTCTTTTCTATATTGTAGATCTACCACCTTCTTCCCGATTTTAATGGAAACGTCAAAGAGGCTACGCTTGATAAAACCGGCATCGTCCATTTTCACCATAATACTTGAAGCAAGATCTTCCCAAAATCTAGATGATGTTATTATACATGAGGGCCCGATTTCGCGAAAGTCTTCCGTGACAGTTTCCGGCATCTCAGGAAAATTCATTATCATCCCGCCTACAAGCGCGACCCCAACGCCCCACATTTGATCTACAATCCATGCAGGGGGTGATAGTGAAACCCAGTTTCCTCTGTATGCCGTAGGTAAGATTTCTACCCACTTTCTTGCCATTTCTGTAATGTTACGGTGAGACAGCATAGCGAGTTTGGAGATGCCTGTCGTACCGGAAGTTTGAATCATTATAGCTACATTATCACGTCTGCCCTTTTGCAACTCTGAAATAAAAACATCTGGTTTCTCAAGATCTAGCTTTTCCCCGAGTTCCAAAAGATCGGAAAAACTCAGAAGCCAGGGATTATCTTTATATGTCCTCATCCCCGTAGGATCAATGTAAATGACGTGACGAATGTGCATTAATTTCTCACGGATTTCAAGAAGTTTATCAACTTGTTCCTGATCCTGAGCAATTACATAGGAGGCTTTAATGCGACTGAGGGAATGATATAGTTCTTCCGCAACTGAAGAGGTAAACAAATTGAGTGATATACCGCCAATCGATTGACATCCTATTTCACTAAAGAGCCATTCCGATACATTGTTTGTGATAATGCCAATATTTTCTCCCCTTTTCAGTCCTACGGCGTGGAGGCCAAGTCCTACTTGCTTCACGTAACGATAGTAATCCCGCCAGCTATATCTCTGCCATATGCCGTATGCTTTTTCTCGAATCGCAATCTCCCCATTTCCATATCTCTCCGCCTGCTTCATTAAAATTTGAGGCAATGTATATTGTGTTAAAGACGATATGATCTCATCACTTGACATGGAATGAAGCACCACTTGATATTTTTATACTCTGGCTGTATCTCCAAGATACGCTTTAATAACCTCTATATTGTCCCTTACTTCATCGGGAGTGCCTTCCGCAAGTTTCTCTCCAAAATTGAGGACTACAATTCGTTTCGAAATACTCATCACTATAGACATATCATGTTCTACAAGAATCATTGTCTGACCCCAGGCCTGATTCATTTCAGTCAAAAAACGAACCATATCTTCTTTTTCTTCCAGGTTCATGCCTGCAAAAGGTTCATCTAAGATCAAGAGCGCGGGCTCCAGAGCAAGAGCACGACCAAGTTCCACTCTCTTCATCAGACCATACGGCAATGATCCAACCTTTTTTTTCCTGATTGCCTGAATTTCGAGAAAATCAATGAGTTCTTCTAGCACACATCGGTGACGTATTTCCTCTTCCCGTACCGAAGATAAAAAAAGGCTGGCTGAAGAAATTCTGTATTTACAATGATTATGCCTGGCAAGAAGTAAATTTGATAACACTGTCATACCCGGGAAAAGTTCAATGTTCTGAAAAGTTCTTCCAATGCCTATCCGTACAAGGTGGTGTGGTGGAAAATTTGTTATATCCTTTCCGTTAAAAAAAATGCGCCCTTTTTGAGATTTATAGAAGCCGGTAATACAATTCAATAAACTTGTCTTACCGGCTCCGTTAGGTCCAATAATAGCAACCAGTTCCCCAGTATGCACAGAAACAGTAACGTCATTCAGCGCCTTTACACCACCAAAGTTCAAAGAAAGGTTCCTGACTTCAAGTTCGGCCACCTTCTTCTCATCCGAATTATTGTATTTAAATATACTCGGCTTTCCCCGATATGCCTTCATAAAGATGATATTAATTCTTTAATGTGATTTTTTCTTTCAGTGGATTATAAAAATTTGTCAGTGGGGTAAATGACCCATCTTCTCCTACTTTTACAATTCTCGCCTTAAATGATCCTTCATGATCATTTGTGGTATATGTAATATTAGGAACAAGACCACCGAAATCTTCATTATTGAAAGATTCCAGAGCTTTGTTAATTGTCTCGTTGTTTATTTCCTTATATTGCTCATTGGCCCGGGTAAAAGCTCTTTCCATAATCATGCCGACGACTACGCCTTCCCAGTAGGAGGCATCAAACTTTTCCACTGTTTTGTACCGCTGCCACAATTCTTCCATAATTTTTATACCGGCACTTTTATCCACTGGCAAACCACCCGGAAACTGGATGCGTAGTCGATCTCTTATCAAGCCTTTACCAAGTTTAAAAAAATCAGGATCTGTTGATGTCCAAGTTCCTAAAAAAATGGGATTATAATTTATGCGGTCCGAACTTTTGAACGCGGTTATAATAGCCGCAGGAAGCATTTGCATTACCACATATTCCGCACCATTCTTCTGTAAACGTAATAATTCCGTAGTTAAATCAACAGTTTTTGGTGGAAACTCTTCAGTTGCAACGATATTGACATTAATTTTTTTTGCATATTCCTTGCAAGGCTTATGAATAGACCTGCCATATGCATTGTTATATGTCAGGAGACCTACCTTAGGTGCGTCTTTCCTATTGTGGATGGTTCGTATATATTCGAGTATTGCATAACTATCCATCCGGTAGCTTCCAAAAGGCAAATACATATACCCTATGGGCGGTTCAAGGATTTCCCAGCTTGTTGAGTAATTTATGGTTGGTATCTTGTATTGCTGCACTATTGGTTTCGCTGCCAACCCTTCACCGGCACCCCAGGTCGCAATCATATCAACTTTGTCCTGAATAGCAAATTTTCTTACCGCTGCTTCAGCTTCCGGTACTTTGTATCCTGTATCAACAAGAATCATTTCAATCTTTTTTCCTCCAACGCCTCCTTTGACTTCGTTTACGTACCGAAAATAATCCTGTTGGCCCTTGGCATGAAACTGCCCCCAGGTAGATGCCGGACCGGTCAAGTTTATTGCTGCCCCGACCTTTATTGTCTTAGGTTTTACATCCGAAGTACTGCACGAATAAAGTGCCATCACAAGAGCCGCTAAAATAATCCTTTGACATGTTTTGTACATTTCACCCTCCTATGGAAAATAAAAAAGGCCTTGGAAAATCCACGGCCTTAAAAAAAAGCCGTTAGCAGTTACAGGGTCCGCCTTCGGCTCTATTTACTGTTTCAGGTCATGAGCGCAGCAGGCAGACCATACTAAAAACGCCAAAAAAAGCGAAAGATCTCTCTGCCTGTTTGCAATTCATGCACATACTATCTCCACAATAATAAATCATTTTACATGAAGCGACATATAAAACCAAACCTCAACAATGTCAAGAAAAAATTTTTCTTAATCTACACTTATGCCAAGTTTTTCAATCCTGTAACGCAGCGAATCAAAGCTTACCTGCAGAATTTCCGCGGCCCTTGTTTTAGATCCTTTCGCTTTTCTTAACGCTTTTTCTATTAAATGCTTTTCATATTTTGCTAATTCTTCATTCAAGTCAAAACCAGCCGTTGGTATATCAACATCATTGAATCTGTTCATCGCCTGCACAGTTCCCGCGAGAAAAAGATTTTCCGGCAAAACGATATTGGATGTTTCAAGAGCTACACTGCGTTCAATGATATTTTCAAGTTCTCTTACATTTCCTGGAAATGGGTATTCCATTAAAAGTTCAAGGGCATAAGAAGATATTTTTTTAATTTCTTTACCAAATGCATGTGAATACTTTTCAATAAAATAGTTGGTTAAGACAGGAATATCTTCTTTCCGCTCTCTTAAAGGAGGAATATGAATTGGAATTACATTAAGACGAAAATGCAAGTCCTCACGGAATGAACCATCATTGACCTTTTCTGCAAGATTCTTATTTGTAGCCGAGATGATTCTGATATCGACCTTTTTATCTTCTGCCCCACCGACCCTTCTAAATGTTTTTTCCTGGACAACTCTTAGAAGTTTTACTTGAAGAAGTGACGGCAAGTCGCCTATTTCATCCAAAAATATTGTTCCTCCTCTCGCAACTTCAAAAAGTCCTGGTTTATCAACGTACGCTCCTGTAAATGCACCCTTCACATGACCGAATAATTCGCTCTCAAGCAGATTTTCCGGGACGCCTCCGCAGTTTATCACAACAAAAGGCATACTCTTCCTTGGGCTATTTTCATGTATAGCTTTCGCAACAAGCTCTTTTCCCGTACCACTCTCGCCGAGAATAAGAACGTTTGTAGGCGTTTCCGCCACTTTTTTTATTATCGAATATACTTTCAGCATACCCTTGCTCTTCCCAATCATATTTCCAAATGATACATCATCCTCTATTTTTTTTATAAATAATGCATCGTCTCTCTTCACACCTTTTTTTTCAAGAGCACTGCTTATAATGGTTTTGATATCCTCTATATCGAAGCCTTTTTCGACATAATCATAGGCCCCTTCTTTCATGGCTGATACGGCAGTTTCAGGAGATGCATATGCCGTCATCAGAATCACCATCGTTTCCTGACAGATGTCTTTTAATTCTTTCAAAAATTCGATGCCGTCAATTTTAGGCATCTTCAGATCGGTAAGTATGAGATCATATTTTTCCTTTTTACAGCGGTTCAGAGCTTTATTTGCATCAGCTGCGCATGTTACCTCATATCCTTCTCTGCTTAACATGATTTCAAGCATATCCCTGATACCCTGATCATCGTCAACTACGAGAATCTTTGCCATTCGTTGCACCTTTAATAATAATTAAATTCAATATATCAATACCGTTATTTATAAAAGGGAAAAACAACTACGCACGTTGTCCCTGACCCACCAACATTTTCAAAACGGATAGTTCCGCCGTATCCTTCTACAATTCGGTTTACAATGGCAAGACCGAGGCCTGTTCCTGACTCTTTGGTTGTGAAAAATGGTTCAAATATCATATCCATATTTTTTTCATCTATGCCATAGCCAGTATCACTTATCTTGAGTTCAAGATATTCACCCGTAGCATCACTGGATAAAATAATTTTCGTTTCAATAGTGAGAACTCCGCCATCATTCATCGCTTGAACAGCATTCAATATAAGGTTCCATAAGACTTCCTTCATTTCTGTCCTATTTGCCTGTATGCTTTCATTATCGGAAAGTGAAAGCGAAATCTCAATATTATCACTCCAATCCGGCACTAATTTTATGGATTCGACAATATCTTCTATAACTTCTTTTATCACGACTGCTTCCTTCTTTCCCGGTGACGGTCTTGCGAGTAAAAGAAAATCCTTTATAATATTATCAAGTTGTTCCTTTCCTCTGAGTATAATTTGCATAAGCCGTTCGTCCACCGGATTTAAGTTGAGATCCTTCTTTAAGATTTGAATTGATCCACCAAGCGATGCCAGAGGATTTCTCATCTCATGGGCAAGGCCAGCAGCCATTTCACCAATGATTGCCAATCTGCGACTTTTTTCGAGGGATTTTTCCATTTTTATTATTGATGTCAAATTCTGAAATATTACTATATTTCCGATTCTTTTCCCTTTATGATCTTTAAGGTTTGATACAGAACAGCCCAAAATAAGTTTCCTGTCATCTTTGCCTGTAAATTCCATGTTGTATCTGTTTCTGGTAGAACTTTTATGATCCTCTTTTGTAATCTTTTCTTGTATCTCCCTAAATGGAGGAAATAATTCTAGAATATTTCTATTATCTATTTCGGCGAAGCTGAATCCTGTGATTTCCTCTGCAGCTCTGTTAAAAGATTTGATCATCCCTCGAAGGTTGATAGTCATAATACCCGTGTCAACAGATTCAATAATGCTCCTGTGTAATAACCCAAGCTGATCAAAAGCGGTTTCCTTCTCTGCAAGCAGTATCCTGGCCTTTTTTTCCTGCTCTACGACAAAGCTGGCAAGAAAAACAATTATATAAAAAGACAGAACGTGAATAGCGATTTGTGAAAATACATATGCCCCTCCTAAATCGTGTTTATAGAAAGTTGTCGAATATGTGGGATGAATAATGCGGTAATATTCCAAATCCATCAAAAGACCATAGAGAATGCTCGAAAAAGTGGCGATTATCAATCCACCTCTCTTTTCAAGAAACAAAACCGCATATATGATAACCAAAGGATACAAGACTGAATAAATACTGCTCACTCCACCTGTTGCATAGACAAGTCCCGTTATTAACATCACATCGAAAAAAGACTGAATGTAAATGTTTATTTTAGGGTTTTTTATGAATCTAAACTTATGAATACACAGATAAAGTATCGAGAGGGCATAGGTAACCGTGAATATGATATATAATTGTGTGAGTGATATCTCCGGAAAGAAATCCGTTTTTTGAAGTTTGATAAATGTTGTAAAGCTGAAAAGAATGGTGACAAGGACAACCCTCCATAGCATCAGCCATCGAATTCGCTTATCAATGATCCTTTCTTGTAACAATGTATCATTCATGTCGCAACAAAACTGCAAGTGGAAGTCAAATGCCAATAAGCGCAGCACGTTGTGCGCTGTTTCAAAAATTTTCAGTATTTTATAACAAACAAATAATTTAATCTAACACATTTAATATTTTTGATTAGCGTTTAAACATCTCTCGACATATACGTTATATATGTTAAGAATTGAATCTGAGTCATTGTAGATTAAAATTCCAGATTATAATTCCAGATTATAATTCTATGATACGTCCATTAATTCCATTCCTCTTTGCCTTCATAGTGGGAATAACGATTGGCAATTTTCATCGAGTTCCTGATCAGGCATTAATTGTATTCCTCATCATTATCTTAATTCTTTTTCTTATAACATCAATTAAGAAATCAGACAAACTGATTACCATTCTTTCAATTATATCGTTTGTTATCCTTGGTATTTTAAATATTAACCTGTCTCTTTATCGAGACCCAGGATCAGCGCATATTGTTCATTATATCACCAAAGAAAAGGTAACGGTGGAAGGGATAGTATCTGAAAACCCCCAAAAATCTTCCGATCGAACAGAGTTAATTGTTTCAGTGCGCAGGCTTATTAAAGACAATCATGGTATCCCCGTCGAAGGATACATTTTACTTTCTGTAGCCAGCGACCGAGATATTAAATATGGGGATTTTTTACGATTTACAACCACGCTGAGAACACCGCATAGATTCCACAATCCTGGAGGATTTGATTATGAAAAATACCTTAAATATAGGGGATTGTTTGTACGAGGTTTTGTGAGGGATTCCTCCGGCATTGTTATCCTAAGAGAAAATCAGGGGAATATTTTCAAAATAAACCTTGAGCGGTTTAGAAAAAAAATTGAAAAATTTATTGAAGATAATTCTCTCACACCTGAGAGAGAAATTATACAAGCCATGATACTGGGAAACCAGGACGGAATTCCAAAAGATATCATGGAAAAGTTTAATAGGACAGGAACCACACACATTATCGCCATATCCGGATTTAACATTGGCATTATCGCGTTCATTTCATTTTTTACCATCAGATTACTCATGAAAACATCAACATATATTCTTTTAAGGTTCAATATCGTAACAATATCTACAATTTTTGGTATCATCCCAGTAGTTATTTACACCTTTATTGCCGGTATGGGAATCTCCGTGGTGCGCGCGTCCATCATGGCGTTAACCTTTATGATCGCAATAATTCTTGGCAAAAACAGGGACCTCTATAACAGTTTAGCTTTTGCAGCATTGATCATTCTTGTTATCTCTCCATATTCTCTCTTTGATGTCTCATTTCAACTTTCATTTGTGGCTGTATGGGCTATTCTCTTTATCACACCGAGATTTACTGCCACGGTGCCTCAAGGAAATCTCGATAAACTGTCAACACATACAATATGGGTAAAAAAGATTTTTATCAATATCAATCTTTTCATAATCGTATCATTTGCAGCAACTCTTGGAACTCTTCCCTTAATTATTTTTTATTTCAATAGGGTATCGACAATCGTCCTCCTATCAAATGTGATTGTTGTCCCTATAATGGGCATTATTGCCATTCCTGTCTGTATGTCCATCATTATTGCTCTTCCGTTATCAAATGCTCTTGCCTTAGTATTTTTAAACATTGCATCCTATCTCGTGAGGATTTCCATCGCCATCGTAGACTTTTTTGCGTCTCTCCCAGGTTCTTCTTTTTTTGTCAGTACACCTACATTACTGGAAATAGGAGTTTACTATCTTTTTCTGATAGTTGCCGTGAAGCTCCTTGATTTCTGGCAATATAAAAAGGCCACTCATACTGAAAGAAAAAATGCCATCAGTCAGAGATGGTACAGATTATCATTCGCTGTTCTCGCAGTATTTTTTATAGTTGATGCAATTTATTTATACGCTCGTGATATTCGCAATGATAAACTGAAAGTTACTTTCATCGACGTAGGTCAGGGGAGTTCCACCCTAATTGAATTACCGGGAGATAAGAAAATTTTGATTGACGGTGGCGGGATCTATGAAAACGTATTCGACATCGGGAAATACGTAATCGCCCCTTTTCTCTGGCATGAAAGGATAAAAGAAATCGACATTGTAATTCTTACCCATCCTCACCCAGATCACCTCAACGGGTTGATCACAATTCTATCGTCTTTTAATGTGAAAGAAGTCTGGACTAACGGCGAAAAGGGAACCTTTAAAACTTACGAAGAGTTTATGAAAATTGTTAGAGAAAAGAACATAACTTACAGGCCGATGTCGGAAAAATCCGGCGTTACCATAATTAACGGAACTTCACTTAGTGTCTTTAATCCTGTTAGCCCTGTTGATTTGAAGAATAACCTTCCGCGGAAGTATGATAGGACGAATAATGACTCTCTTGTCATAAAATTGACTTTCGGGCACGTAAGTTTCCTCTTGCCGGGTGATATATCGGAACCATCAGAGACTCGACTCATCAAATCCGGCCATGACATCAAAAGCCAGGTAATGCTTGTTCCTCACCATGGAGGTTTCACTTCCAGCACAATGCCATTTCTTGACAAAGTTCGACCGGAATTTGCCATAGTCAGCTGTGGACCTGACAATAATTTTAATGATCCCCATCCTGACGTTTTGGAAAGATACTCAAGGCTCGGCACGAGAATTCTGAGAACAGATATGAACGGCGCGATCAATATAATGACAGATGGTACAACTTTGACGCACAGTACATTCAAGTAGGTTGTATAAAGAAAACCTCTGGGTATTGATTTTGCTCATTTCATGATTACGCAGAAACTGAAATTTTTATTGCACTGCCAGATTTTGTGTGTTATCAATCATGTCTTTCTTAAATAATTATAAATATAGTAAAATTATTCATTTAACAATGATTAGAACAGCAATTAATCTCTATGGACAGCATCACCGCAGTTAAAGGATTCAAAGATATCCTTCCACGAGAAACGGGGAAATGGCACTACATTGAGGGTGTCGCACGGGAAACATTCACGGCGTTCGGTTTCCGGGAAATACGAGTCCCCATTCTCGAGAAGACAGATCTTTTCCGCAGAAGTATTGGCGAAGCGACAGATATCGTCGAAAAGGAGATGTATACATTTTCAGACCGGGGAGACGAGTATTTGACTCTTCGTCCAGAGGCAACTGCATCCATTGTACGTTCATATCTGGAACACGCCATGTATGCCTCTGATCCCGTTGCAAAACTTTTTACCATCGGTCCCATGTTCAGACGGGAAAGACCCCAAAAAGGTCGCTACAGACAATTTCATCAGATCAACGTAGAGCTTATCGGTCTAGATGATCCCCGTGCCGATGCGGAACTAATGATCATGCTCACTCAATTTTTGGAGCGTGTACAGCTTTCACAATTGAAACTGCAGATTAATTCCCTCGGATGCAACGCATGTCGACCTCCTTTCAAAAAGGCATTAACTGACTATATAGAGGGCAAAAGAACCGGCCTTTGCGAAGATTGCCGTCGTCGCATCAATACAAATCCTCTGAGGGTTTTTGATTGCAAAGTGACAGGCTGCAACGAAATAATTGACAGCGCACCAAGGTTGCTCAACTTTCTCTGTCATGCATGTGAGGATCATTTTATTAAAGTGAGAGAAGCCCTGGATACATTTGTAATACCCTATGAAATAAATACAAAGATGGTACGAGGCCTAGATTATTATGAGAAAACAACTTTTGAAGTCGTAACGGAATATTTGGGAGCGCAAAATGCCGTCGTTGGTGGAGGCCGCTATGACGGGCTCGTGAGCGTCCTTGGAGGGCCGAATATACCCGGAATCGGATTTGCCATAGGATGTGAACGTCTGATTTCTCTTTCATCTTTGAAGGATACTGATTTTCTTATACATCCAGATCTTTACATTGCTGCACTGGGAAATGAAGCACAAAAATTAGCCTTCAGGATTTGCAACCGCCTCCGAATTCAGGGTGTAAAGACGGAAATCGATTATGCAGGTAAAAGTCTTAAGAGCCAGATGAAAAGAGCGGACAAGCTTCATTGCCGCTTCACGCTTATTCTTGGTGAGCAAGAAATTATGGCAAATAAAGCTGAATTGAGAAATATGCTCGACGCGACGCAGGAAAAAGTTGACCTTGATACCCTGGAAGAAACCATTTTGAATGTGGTGAAAGGAAGATAAAACGTTGGCCGATTTTTTGACAACAGAGAAAAGATCTCATTATTGCGGTAATCTTAACGCCTCCCATGTTGGTCTCGAAGTAATTCTCATGGGATGGGTGCACAGAAGGAGAGATCATGGGGGTGTGATTTTTGTTGATCTCAGGGATCGTGAGGGAATTGTACAGGTCGTATTCAACCCTGATATCAATCCGGATAGTCACGTAGAAGCGCATAAAATCAGAAGTGAATTCGTTTTAGCCATACGAGGCAGGATACAAAGAAGACCTCAGGGAATGGAAAATCATGATTTGCCCAGCGGCGAAATTGAAGTTATGGTAGAAGATCTCGAAATCTTTAACGAGTCAAAAACTCCGCCATTTATGCTGAATGAGGATATGGACATATCCGAAAATGTCCGTTTGAAGTATCGTTACCTCGATCTTAGGCGGCCTGAGATCCAAAAGAATCTTATGCTTCGAAACAGAATCGCCTCCGAAGCACGTCAGTATTTTCAAAAAAATGGTTTTATTGAAGTGGAAACACCCTTCCTAACAAAGAGCACCCCCGAAGGGGCACGTGATTATCTTGTTCCAAGCCGTGTTAATCAGGGTATGTTTTATGCCCTTCCCCAGTCTCCCCAGCTTTTTAAACAGTTACTCATGGTTTCCGGATTCGATCGATACTATCAAATTGCCAGATGTTTTCGTGATGAGGACCTGAGGGCGGACCGGCAGCCTGAATTTACTCAGATCGATGTAGAAATGTCATTTATTACGGAGGACGATATTTTCGGAATAACGGACAGTCTTATCGCCTATCTGTTCAAAACCTGCCTGAATAAACAGTTGACCATTCCCTTTCCCAAGATTTCATACGAGCATGCCATGGAGAGATACGGCAGAGACAACCCCGACATGCGTTTTGGTTTGGAACTGATTGATATCACGGGCATCGTCAGGAATTCCGGTCTCAAACTATTCCAGGAAGCGGCGACTACCGGCGGGGTTGTGAAGGCTGTTAAGATTGAAGAAGGAGCACGTCTTTCCCGAAAAGATCTTGATGGATTTACCGACTTTGTCAGCGCTTATGGAGCCAAAGGTATTGCCTGGGCTCGAGTGAATCCCGAGGGATGGACATCACCGATTTTTAAGTTTCTCACACCCCCTGAAGTGAAAAATATTAATGAGAAAATGGAGGCCAAGAATGGGGATGTGATCGTTTTTCTCGCCGATACCCCCCCTGTTGCAAATGATGCACTGGGGAATCTCAGAATTCATCTCGCAAAAAAACTAAATCTGATAGATTCAGAGCAATTTGCTTTTACATGGGTAAACGAATTCCCATTGTTCGAATACAGCGACGCTGAAAAAAGACTGGTTTCAAAACACCATCCTTTTACATCTCCTGTCATGGAGGATCTTGCCCTTCTTTCTACTGATCCGGGTAAAGTAAGAGCGAGGGCCTATGATATTGTCTTAAACGGCACGGAAATAGGCGGAGGAAGCATTCGCATACACAGGCGGAATATCCAAAACATGATTTTTAGTGCTTTAGGACTTCAGGAACAGGAAACCAGAACAAAGTTTGGATTCCTTCTTGATGCTTTAGAGTACGGAACCCCTCCGCACGGTGGCATTGCCATTGGCTTTGACAGGCTTGTAATGATAATGGCCGGTGCTGATTCCATTAGAGATGTGATTGCGTTTCCCAAAACGCAGAGAGCGACATGTCTCCTGACGGATGCACCATCTGAAGTAAGCATAGAGCAGCTGATGGAACTTTCCCTAAAAATAGTATAATATCCCTACGTGGTTTTCTATTGACAGAAGAGACATGTATTTATTAATTTGGCTCTGTCTTGAGAAAAGGCATTGACGGTTTCACCAAGGCTACAGTTGCTTTTTAAAATATGCAAGGAAGCTATGTACATGGTATATAGTAAATCGTGTGGGGAAAATGTGAACTGTACTTCTTTTGCTTCGGGATGCGCGAAACAGTGGGTACAGAGAGCAGTATTGCAACAGAAGCAAGAACGTACACAACGCCCTGAAGAATCAAAAGCAGCCCTTGCGATGCAAAACGGGGCTGTGGAAGAACAGGAAGCCCAACAGATAATATTTGAAAGACAGATAGGTGCAGCTGCTAACTCCTATTTACTACGCCAGAAGGCAAATTTATCGATAGACTGAAACCTGCGGCATATTACTACAGGGGGCACCGCTGGTTTCAGGGTGTCTTCTTTTTTTACAATAAAATGGAGTAATCATTATGGCACGATGGAATAAGGAAAGAAGGGTTCTTGACCACGAGCATACCAAATTCTGGAAGCTCGATCTCAAAGACGTAATGGAGCCCAATTTGCAGAAAAGTGTTTTCCCTTATGATGAAGTGAGCAGAATTGATTTTGATCACAAAATCATTCCTATAAATCCTGCTGAGGATATATTTATAACAGATACTACTTTCAGAGACGGACAACAGGCAATGCCTCCCTATACAGTAAAGCAGATTGTTGACCTTTTTGCTTTGATGAGCAAGCTTGGGGGCGAGAACGGTATAATCAGACAATCGGAATTCTTCCTCTACAGCAAGAAAGATAGAGATGCCGTGGCAAGGTGTCTCGAACTGGGTCTAAAATACCCTGAGATTACCGGCTGGATTAGGGCACAAAAAGAAGATATTAGGCTGGTGAAGGAAGCCGGATTGAAGGAAACAGGTATATTGACCTCTGTTTCCGACTACCATATTTTCCTCAAGTTGAATATGACACGAAAAAAAGCGTTCGATGAGTACATAGGTATCGTTAAAAGCATTCTTGAGGAAGGTATCGTGCCGAGGTGTCACTTCGAAGATATTACCAGAGCAGAAATCTATGGTTTCTGCATTCCTTTCGCCATTGAACTTATGAAGCTGCGTGAAGAAAGCGGCATCGACATTAAGATCCGGCTTTGCGATACCATGGGATACGGCGTAACATACCCTGGTGCATCACTTCCGCGAAGTATCGATAAATTAATAAGGGCTTTTATTGAGGAAGGAGGTGTTCCCGGTCATCTGCTTGAATGGCACGGTCATAACGATTTTCATAAGGCCCTCATAAATGCCTCAACAGCCTGGCTGTATGGATGCGGTGGTGCAAACGGAACATTGTTGGGCTTAGGAGAAAGAACCGGCAACGCCCCCATAGAAGGCCTTATCATTGAGTATATTAGCCTTAGGGGTACAACTAATGGTATCGACACCACTATTATAACTGATATTGCCGAATACTTTGAGAGTGAAATCGGTGTGAAAATTCCTGTTAATTACCCCTTCGTCGGTGCAGAATTTAACATTACCAAAGCAGGCATCCATGCGGACGGTCTCATCAAGAATGAAGAAATCTACAATATCTTTAACACTACAAAGATATTGAGGAGACCCATAATAACAATGATCACCGATAAATCGGGAAAAGCCGGTATTGCGCACTGGATTAATACGCGTCTCAGCGCAAAGGGCAAAGCGATAATTGATAAAACACATCCTGGTGTGTCTAAAATCAATAAGTGGGTTATGGAACAATACGAGTCTGGAAGGGTAACCGGTATATCCCACGAAGAACTTGAGAGAATGGTTCGCAAATTTCTACCGGAACTCTTTATGTCAGATTTGGACAAAATCAAGTATATGGCAACTCAGGCCGCAATGGATGTTGTCAAACAGGTAATCGATCACCCCGTGATGAAGACAATGAAACCAGATCTTCAGGAACCGATTATGCAGCAGACTATTGAAGAGAATCCGTCTATACAGTTTGCCTATGTGGTAGACATGAACGGGAAAAAGACAACAAAGAACATAACCAATATCGCTGACAGGGCGAAATATGAAAACTATGGAGTTGGTACGGATCAGTCGGATAGAGAATGGTTCATCAAACCCTTGCAGACAGGAAAGATGCATGTAACCAATTTCTATATATCCAAAATGACTGGGGCTTTATGTATAACGGTTTCCGCCCCCCTCATCGATGATAATGATGAAATGGTTGGCATATTCGGTGTGGATATAAAATTCGAAGATTGGGTGAAGAGGGTGGAAGATATTGCCGAAGCAACACAAATCGCCCTCAGGGAAGAATATGAGGCGAAATCGAAATCGGACCGCTGGATCTAATAGGATCTGACAGCTTCATTGATCATCCACTGGTCATATGGACAAGCACTTATATATCCTGGTGATTGGTCAAGTTCTCTGATAAACCTGGAAGGGCAATGTGTCATGCTTCCTGCATTCCTGTTATAATTGAGTAAAGGGTAACAGAGGTAAAGCTGATCCTTTGCCCTTGTTGTCGCAACATAGAAGAGCCTCCGTTCTTCTTCTTCACCATCCGGGTCTTTCAAAGCACGAGCCAGCGGTATCATTCCGTCAGAACACCATATTATGAACACGACCATCCATTCAAGTCCTTTTGCCTGATGGATCGTACTAAGAATGATTTTGTTGCCATTTATTTCATCCAATTCTTCTTCGTTCGTTTCGTACATATTTGTCATCAGGGACATTTCACTTACAAAATCATTCAAAGAATAATACTTAGCGGAAAAATTCGACAGTTGTTCCAGGTCATCTACTCTTGAAGCGGCATCGATATATCTCTCATGCAGGTAATCCCTATACCCGCTCTCCATCAATATTTGGATAATTTTTGAAGGACTTGCCCCGGATACAAGTCGTGTAAGTCTTTCAAAGGTACACTGGCAATGCACTAGTCCCTGTTTCGCCGTTTTTGTGACGATCTTCAGTAACTCTTCGTTTAACACCGCAGCGAGAGGAGTATGCTTTGATGACAAATATTTCCAAACTTTATCTGCTGTTGCTTTACCAATCTTGTCATATAGTCCGAGTACTCTCTTCCATGCAAGTTCATCGTGAGGATTTACCATGATCCTCATGTATGAGGTTACATCCTTAATATGAGCCTGTTCAAAAAAACGCACACCGGACCGAATTTCAAATGGGACTCCTCTGCGTGTCATCTCCATCTGCATCTCCATGGAGTGATAGTGGGCTCGATACAGCACTGATATTTCATTGAGAAGAATACCTTCCCCTATCAGTTCAAGAATCCTTTGGGATACGAAATTAGCCTGCTGGATGACGTCTTTTACCGGCACGAGAATCGGCTTTATACCTTTGTCTCTCACAGACCTGAGAACTTTTTTATACTGCTTGTTGTTATTGACGATACTCATGTTCGCTAGATGTAAAATTTCCGGTGTGCTCCTATAGTTTGTTTCAAGCTTGAAAACCTTGCAGGCAGGATATTTTGTGGGAAATGATAGGATATTTTCAAAATTTGCTCCTCTAAACGCATATATACTTTGCGAATCATCACCGACGGCCATGATATTTCCATGATTCGACGCCAAAAGATCCACCATTTCTGCTTGAATCGCGTTCGTATCCTGGTATTCATCAACAAGGATATGGGAGAACTTCTCAGTATAGATCTGAAGGATATGGGGATACTCCAGGAGGATTTTTTTACAATTGACGAGCAGATCATCAAAATCCATTACGTTCAGCTTCTTTTTACGAATTTGATACTGTGATGAAACCTGTTCTATACCATCTACGTTATAATAAAAATATGGGTGTCTTCTTTTCACCACCTCTTCGAATGGAAGTTCTGTGTTCACAGAAAAACTGATAACATCCCTTACTACATCTCCCTTGGGAAACTTCCCGTTTTGAGAGTTAAGTCCCATTTCTGATATACATGTAGTAATTAACTGAGATGAGTCATCAGTGTCTAAAATAGAGAAGTTTCGTTCATAACCCAAATAATGCGAATGTGCTCTCAGGATAAGATGGGAAATATGGTGAAACGTTCCTCCCCACATATAACTTAAATCGCGATCAATGAGGGCTCTTACCCTTGAAAGCATGATGCGCGCAGCCTTGTTGGTAAAGGTTGCCAATAATATCCTTTCCGGTTTTATTCCTGTTTCTATTAATCGTGCAACCCGGTAGGTCAAAGTACGGGTCTTGCCGCTCCCTGCACCAGCAATGACAAGAATGGGACCGCGTTCCTCCATTACTACATGCAGTTGTTCAGCATTAAGCTCTTTCCCATAATCAATCATTAAGATAAAATCCTGTTTCTTTTGCATACTCGAATTGTCTTTGCCAGGGTATATTCGGATGAGCCTTTTCAAAAGGCTCCGTACCGATAAGTTTCAGGGATTCAGCGTCAACCGCTACAGGATTGTATCCTCCGACAAAACCTAAATCATGAAACATTGTGGGATTTTCTCCAGGCAGGCAATCGCATTCAGCCGTGATGTTAAGAAGCGCATTTATCACTATACTTTTTTCTTTAATACGTTTCCATACTGCTGCTGCAGTTTCAATCAATTTTTCCTGAAAAACCTTATCGTCTGTGTTCCACAATATTTTGAGCGCCATTTCCGGACAGAGGCCAATACACTGCGCACAGCCTATACACGTAGCGAGATCATACACAGGATATCCATCATCCCCGCTCTTCGCCGCTCCAGCGGGGCAAACTTCAATACATACTCCACACTGTGAGCATTTCTCCCTTTTTATGGACGGTCTCGCATCTGAATGCATGCGCTGCTTCTGAGCCCGGGAGGCAAAGCCCATTGATATATTTTTGATAGCCCCACCAAAAACGGCAGCCATATGTCCTTTAAAGTGAGAAAAAATAACGAATCCATCTGTGTTCTCTGTAACAGCGGCAACTTGAACGGTCTGAAAATATTTGAAATCCGCCGGTATCTCAACGACATTGCGACCATCCATGCCATCAGCGATTACAACCGGGCAGCCGAGATAATCCGCTGTATAGCCATGTTCTTCTGCCGTTTTCAGCGCATCACTTCCCGTGCGACGTCCCCCCGAATACAACGCCGTGGTATCGAACACAAACGGTTTTGCCCCTTGCTTAATGAGCCATCCGGCAATTTCTTTTGCATACACAGGCGGTAAAAAGCTGTGGTTGCCTCTCTCGCCCCAGTGAAGCTTGATACCCACCACAGCACCTCTTTTAAAAGGACTCTTCATATCCCCGAGTAATGAAGAGAGCGCCTTTATGTGTTGATCAGACCTACCTTTAATGCTACGAAACAAGATACTAGACATACTATTCCTCCCTCTATGGAGTCAGATAGCGTAAACATTAATTGACTTGACAGTTTATGTCAAGAGAGATGCCAATGCAGGAGTCTGTGTACAACAGGCCAATTGCATTGAAGACGGTGTAACAAATCACAAGATTTACTTAATTTTGCTGTGATTTCTTCTTGACACATAACATTCTTTTTCTTAAGTTTGCACATTCGATTGTTAACTTCCATCAAACGCAAAATGTGGTGAATACCTCTTAAATAACAATCGTGTGTGGAGGATACATGACCGAATTACGCATAGACACCGAAAGAAAGAACATTCTTGTTGTTGATGACTCATCTGATGATGTTGCATTAATGAGCTCCTTGCTCAAGGACCTCTATAAAACGAAAATTGCCACTAATGCCGATAAAGCTATTCAGATTGCGTTTTCAGAAAACCCTCCGGATCTTATCCTGATCGACAACATTATGTCTGGTATGGTCGGATATGAACTGTGCCGCCATTTCAAAAAAAGTCCGGAAACAGAAGATATCCCAATTATTTTTCTCGGCTCCAAAACCGAAATTGACAATGAAAAGATGGTATTTGAGCTTGGTGCCGTGGATTTTATCCCAAAACCGCTGAACTCTCCTATATTTCTCGCTCGTATCAACATGCATCTAAAGTTAAAAAATGATAGAGACATTTTGAAAAATAAGACCGAGTATTTGGAAAAGGAATTGGCAAAGCGGACGAAGGAAATGACGAAGATTCAAGATGTAACTTTAGTCGCATTGGGCTCCATTGCTGAGACACGGGATATTGAAACAAGCAATCACATACGGCGTATTCAAAATTATGTGAAGCTGCTGGCGACAACATTAAAAAACCATTTGCGGTTCAAGGATTCTTTAACTGAGAATTTCATTGCGTTGCTCATCAAATCAGCACCTCTTCATGACATAGGAAAAGTGGGGATTCCAGATTACATTCTATTAAAGCCGGGACAACTTACACCCGATGAATTCGAAATTATGAAGACCCATACGACCATTGGCCGGGATGCAATCCTTGCCGCTGAAAAGCATCTCGGAACCCCTGCATCTTTCCTGAATGTTGCTCGTGAAGTAGCATACGCGCATCATGAAAAGTGGAACGGTAAAGGTTATCCTGAAGGCTTGTCGGGAGATGATATTCCCATACCGGGGCGAATTATGGCTGTTGCCGATGTGTACGACGCCCTGATCAGCCGTCTTGTATATAAACCCCCTTACCCCCATGAGGAATCCGTAGACATAATTAGAGAAGCGTCAGGCGTTCACTTTGATCCTGACATTGTGTCAGCTTTCTTGGAGTTGGCTAACCAATTTAGTGATGTGGCAAAGAAATATGCGGATTCTGAAGAAGATGTAGCGAAAAAATGGGAGCTACGCTTTATATAAAGCAGGGTTCAATATTTTATATATAAAATATTGAATAAGCACAATCAGGTTAGAAAAAAATATGTTGACATGATTTTCAAACACTGTTATTAAAATTGCAGTTTGGGGGATTTATAAGGAAAAGAATGCAGACTTATACCGTAAACACTAACTGGTGGTGGCAGAATTTAATACAGGGGTTTGTCCACCGCTGAACCATATTTTCGAAAATAGCCGTGGAGACCTATCTCGGATTCCGCGGCTTTTTTATTTTGTTGCACTACAAAGAGGCCGTGATGATACACGGCCTTTTTTAATTAAATTTAATGATAAGGAATTTTGAATTATGTACTATCCAGACTTTGACACATTCAAAAGGTGTGCGGAACATGGGAACCTCATTCCCGTCTATAGGGAAATCCTGGCTGATATAGATACACCTGTGTCGGCGCTCATGAAACTTTATGCAAAATCCCATGTATTTCTTCTGGAAAGTGTAGAGGGTGGAGAAAAGTGGGGGCGATACACCTTTTTAGGAGCAGATCCCCGCATAATATTCACAGTGAGGGGTGAGGAAGTCCTGATTCAGGAAAATGGTTCGTATCGCCGGGAAAAACATCATGGAGAACCCCTTACATTTCTGAAAGATTTACTCAATAGCTACCGGCCTGTTCCCGTTGACGGCCTGCCCCGCTTTTATGGAGGTGCCGTGGGGTTTTTAGGCTATGACATGGTCCGATATTTTGAGCGGATTGAGGCAATGCCCTATGATGATTTGAAAACGGATGATGCAATCTTTGTCATAACCGATACCTTACTCATCTTTGACAATATTAGGCATACAATTAAAGTGGTTTCGTGTGCCGTCACCGAGGGACCAGAAAATATTGAGTTCGTATACGACGATACAATAAATAAAATAGACAAAATGATAGGTTTCTTGAGAACCCCTGTAGAAACAGACGCAAGATATCGAAAAGCAGACAATAATTTCCATCTTCAATGCAATATGAGTCCTGATGCCTTTAAGGCTGTTGTAAGAAAGGCAAAAGAGTACATACTTGCCGGAGATATCATCCAGGTAGTTCTCTCGCAACGTTTCACCATGGATAGCGGGATAGAACCCATCGATCTTTATCGGGCGCTTCGATATGTGAACCCTTCACCATACCTTTTTTTCTTTAAATTGGACGATATGTTTCTCATAGGTTCATCTCCTGAGGTAATGGTCCGTCTTGAAGAGGGAATTGCTGAATTGAGACCCATCGCGGGAACCAGACCAAGGGGCAGGAATGAACAGGAAGACAGACATTTTGCTGATGAACTTTTGGAAGACCCTAAAGAAAAGGCGGAACATGTTATGCTTGTTGACCTTGGACGGAATGACCTAGGAAGGATAGCACGCATCGGCAGTGTTCAAGTAAATCAACTTATGGTTGTAGAGAGATATTCCCATGTGATGCATCTCGTCTCAAATATTCAGGCACAATTATCTACTGGAAAAGATTGTTTTGATGTCCTCACGGCCTGTTTTCCTGCTGGCACGCTGAGTGGCGCTCCCAAGGTCAGGGCTATGGAAATCATTGACGAGTTGGAGCCTGTAAAGCGCGGTACCTATGGAGGAGCCGTCGGATACTTCAGCTACACAGGAAACATGGATCTCTGTATCACGATCAGAACTATATTAGTCAAAGATCGGAAGATTTTCATCCAGGTTGGTGCAGGTATTGTTGCTGATTCTGATCCTGATAAAGAATACCAGGAAACCGTGAATAAAGGCGAGGGAATGATGCGGGCCATAAGTCTTGCCGCCTCGGGATTTGAAATAAAAAAGGTTACCTAAAGGAGAACGCAATGATTTTAATGATCGACAACTATGATTCCTTTACCTACAACCTCGTGCAGTATTTGGGACAACTAGGCCAGACAGTTGCGGTATTTAGGAATGATAAGGTCACCTTAGATGAAATCAGTAAACGAATACCTGATGCCATATTTTTATCGCCCGGTCCGTGTACACCAAAAGAAGCAGGAATTACCGTTGATGTTATCAGAGAATTTCATAAATCTATACCCATTATGGGGGTTTGCCTTGGACATCAGGCTATCGGTTATGTCTTCGGCGGTAATGTCATCAGGGCGGGCAGGATTATGCACGGGAAAACATCCCCGGTTCTTAATGATGGTAAGACAATCTTCAAAGGACTTCCCAATCCTTTCACGGCAGGCCGCTATCATTCCCTGCTTGTGGAGAGAGCTACTCTCCCATCATGCCTGGAAATTAGCGCTGAAACCGAGGAAAGGGAAATCATGGGCCTCAGGCATAAGGAATATCTCGTAGAAGGGATACAGTTTCATCCTGAATCGATCTTGACACCTCATGGGAAGAGGATTATCAAGAATTTCCTGGATATGATCAATACTAAGGAGTGAATACAATGATTAAAGAAGCAATTGCCAAGGTGGTAAATAAAGACAATTTGCAGGAATCCGAGATGATGGAAGTCATGAATGAAATTATGGAGGGAAAGGCGACACCCGCGCAGATCGCCTCTTTTATCACCGCACTGAGGATTAAAGGAGAAACGGTCGATGAGGTTACCGGTGCCGCGCGTATTATGAAACAAAAGGCTACGCGAATAGATGCCCGCTCCTCAATCATCGTGGATACATGTGGCACAGGAGGAGACGGTATGAAGACATTCAACGTTTCCACGACTGCAGCATTTGTAGTTGCAGCTGCCGGTCTTACTGTCGCTAAGCATGGAAACCGCGCCGTTTCAAGTGGATGCGGCAGCGCCGATGTACTCGAAGCTTTGGGCATCAATATAAGTGCTCCTCCTGAAATAGTCGAAGAATGTATTCATCAGGCCGGCATAGGCTTTCTGTTTGCCCCTATGCTTCACGGCACGATGAAATATGCGATCGGCCCTCGCAGAGAAATTGGGATCAGAACAATTTTCAACATGCTCGGCCCTCTGACGAATCCCGCAGGGGCCACATCACAGCTTATCGGGGTGTATAATCCCCGGTTGACGGAAATGTTCGCGGGTGTTCTTAAAAATCTCGGCACGAAGAGAGCCTTTGTTGTGCACGGCTCAGACGGCCTTGATGAAGCGACTGTTACGGGGGAGACGAGAGTGACAGAACTAAGAGACGGTCTTCTCACAACGTATAACATAGATCCCGTCGATATTTTTGGAGTCACCTTTCCCGGTAACATGCTCCTTGGCGGGGATGCCTCCCTTAATGCACAAATTACGAAGGATGTATTGTCTGGTAAAAATGGTGCCTGTCGAAATATTGTGGTTCTCAATGCTGCGTTGGCAATTATGGTAGGGGAGAAAGCAAAAACTATCAAGGACGGTATCAGGGTGGCAGAGGACTGTATCGATAGCGGTAGTGCCATGAAAAAATTACAGGCATTAATTGAACTGAGCAATTGTTAAATGACTCTTGATAACATTATTGAAGCCAAAAAAGAAGAAGTCGACTATTTAAAACAGACTAGGCCCCTTTTGGAATTAAAGGCAGCTATCCGTGACCTCCCCTCCCCCCGTGATTTCCGGGGAGCGATCAGCGGAAAAGCATGTGCCATTATTGCCGAGCTGAAAAGGCGTTCTCCTTCTCATGGCATCTTGAGAAAGGATTTTGATCCTGTCAGCATTGCTTCACTCTACGAGAAATGCGGGGCGGCGGCCGTATCTGTCCTTACGGATCAGAAATTTTTTGGCGGAGAGAAAAGCTATCTTGCCGAGATAAAAAAAACCATGCGTCTTCCCCTGTTGAGAAAGGATTTCATAATCGATTCTTACCAGATTTATGAAACCCGCCTCCTCAATGGAGACGCCCTCCTCCTTATTGCCTGCATCCTGAAAAATGAGCAATTGGATGAGTACCTCCGCCTTGCCGAATCACTGGGACTCTCGGCACTTGTAGAAGTGCATTCCAGAGAAGAACTGGATAAGGCTCTTACTTCCAGAGCGGACATTATCGGAATTAACAACAGAAATTTAAAATCATTCACTACCGACTTGAAGACTTCCCTTAAGATAACACCTCATATACCCGCAGACAAAATCATCATCAGTGAAAGCGGCATCCAGACGAGAAAGGATATTGATACGTTAATGAAGGCGGGCATTCGTGCCTTTCTGATCGGCGAGACCCTGATGCGATCCGAGAATATCGAGAAGAAGTTAAAAGAGTTGCTTGGAAAGGAATAAGTGCAATCTTTTATTGCCATATTATCCGGAGGAGACATTAAAATATTAACATGGAAATAAAAATTTGCGGAATTACCAATCCGGACGACGCCATCAATGCGTGCAACCACGGTGCTGACGCTCTGGGATTTATTTTTTATACAAAGAGTCCCCGTTATGTTACTCCGGAAACAGCAAAGAAAATCATAGAACAGCTTCCGCGCGATACCACCATGGTGGGGGTTTTTGTTAATCATGACATCCAGGCTCTCAGAGAGATATATGAGTTCTGCGGTCTTGATCTGATTCAGCTTCACGGTGATGAGTCACGTGAATACTGCCGGCAGTTCCCTAATTCCATGCTAATAAAATCATTTTCACCCCGGGGTGAAAATGACCTGAACAGCATAAAAAATTACCCAGTAAAGGCCGTCCTTATGGATGCACGCGATTCCGGGCTTTACGGAGGAACAGGAAAGAAATGCAACTGGGAACTGGCAGCGATGGTAAAAGACAAGTTCTCTCTAATTCTTTCCGGGGGATTGAATTCTGACAATATTCTGGAGGCGATGAAGATCGTATCGCCTCATGCCGTTGATGTCAACAGCGGTGTGGAGGTCACCCCGGGAAAGAAAGATCCTGAAAAAGTGAAATCCATAATTGAGATTGTTCATACAATCAAAAGTAAAAGTCCGATAACAATCTTTACTAAATCAGTGTAGCCATCGCATAAAACAGAAATTTCTGAACAAGGAGAAACTATGCAGCAATCACTTCCTGATGAAAAGGGACACTTCGGCATTTTCGGCGGACGCTACGTTGCGGAAACACTTATACCCGCCCTTATTGAACTCAAAAAAGCATATGAAATGTCAAGAAAAGACAGGGGCTTCAGAGATGAATTCACTTATTACCTGAAAGAATATGCGGGAAGGGAAACTCCTCTCTATTATGCAAAGCGTCTCACAGAAGAACTTGGCGGCGCACGGATATATCTCAAACGGGAAGATCTCAATCACACAGGTTCACACAAGATCAACAATACGCTGGGGCAGGCCATGCTTGCCAGACATATGGGGAAAAAGAGGGTCATTGCCGAGACAGGCGCCGGACAGCATGGCGTCGCCACTGCCACTGTTGCCGCTCTTTTCGGTATGGAATGCCAGATTTTTATGGGGGAAGAAGATATCAGACGGCAGGCGCCCAACGTATTCCGCATGAAGATATTGGGCGCCGAGGTCATACCTGTAGCCTCCGGTACAGCAACGCTCAAGGATGCTATGAATGAGGCCATGCGTCAATGGGTGTCGAGGGTGCGGGATACATTCTATGTAATCGGCACGACGGCAGGACCCCATCCTTATCCCATGATGGTGCGTGAATTCCAGAGTATCATCGGTAAAGAAACAAAAAAACAAATTATGAAAAAGGAAGGGAGACTTCCTGATATCCTCATCGCCTGTATTGGCGGCGGAAGTAATGCCATGGGACTGTTCTATCCCTTTAGAGATATTGATGGCGTTGAAATGATCGGTGTCGAGGCTGCCGGAAAGGGCATTTCGACGGGCAACCACGCAGCAAGCATATCTGCCGGACGTGTCGGCGTACTTCATGGTAACAAAACATATCTTCTTCAAGATGAACACGGTCAGATTCGTGATGCCTATTCCATTGCAGCCGGGCTCGATTATCCAGGAGTTGGTCCGGAACACGGCTATTTCAAAGACACTGGAAGGGCTAAGTACGTGAGCATCGACGATGAGGAGGCGATCCGGGCATTTCTGCTGTTATCCAAATGCGAGGGGATCATCCCGGCGATGGAGAGCGCCCATGCGGTAGCCTATACCATGAAAATTTCACCTACTTTAGATAGGAATAAGATCATTGTGATCAACCTCTCGGGCAGAGGAGATAAGGATGCAGAAACGATCACACAGAGAATGGAGAACCGTCAATGACCGGAAGAATAGAAAAGAAATTCGCCGATCTAAGGCAAAAAAAAGAGAAAGCGATGGTAGTATATCTTACGGCAGGAGACCCCGATCTGGAAACAACCCGCCGTCTTATCATGAGTCTTGATAAGGCAGGTGTTGACATTCTGGAAATCGGCGTTCCCTTTTCAGATCCTACCGCAGATGGACCGATAATTCAAGCGGCCTCACAGAGGGCACTGCAGAGAGGTGTAACACTTTCTATGATACTCGATATGATTGAGTCTTTGCGATATGCCAGTGATATTCCCATTGTCCTGTTTGGATACTACAACCCCATATTTTCTTACGGGAATGAACGATTTGCGTTAAAGGCGGTAAAAGCCGGCGTTGATGGAGTTCTCATCGTGGATCTCCCGCCGGAAGAATCTCGTGAACTCAGACAGTACACAGACCATGCAGGCATTGATTTCATTTCCCTTATTGCACCCACAACAAACGACGAACGCGTAAGGACTATTTCAAATAACGCGACAGGCTTTCTCTACTATATTTCCATCACCGGAGTGACTGGAACGTCAAAGCCCGTTATTGAAAATATACGAAAAGACGTGTATCGCATTCAAAGGATAACCACCCTGCCGCTTGTCGTCGGCTTTGGTATTTCTGAACCCCGGCAAGCCGGAGAGATTGCTTCTCTTGCCGATGGTATTGTTGTGGGTAGTGCCTTTGTTCAGTTAATGGAAAAAAACAGCGGAAGTAAAGACCTTATTCGTATCGCTTCATCATTTGCAAAAGAAATCAAAAAAGCCTTAACATAAACTGGGAGATTGACCATGGATGCTGGATTAAAGGAGAGATTCATCAAAAACTGGAATAAATATTTTCCCGGTGCGGATTTGCCCATTGGATTTTACTACACCGAAGTGAAATATCTTCAAGCCATGCCAAAAACTCCAAAAGGCCACAGGTGCATTCTATATGAATTAGCAAAAGTACGGAATGGCAAAACGTTATGTTTTGACGTCTCTTCTATTGGATGTGGAGGGGGGCAGAGATATCTTGGCTTTGCCGAAATGAAGATGCCTAACTTTGATTATTTTCTTTCTTACGGTATCCCAGGAAAACTGGAAGGTGAAAGATACAAGAAGTCGCCTGAACTGGTAAGAGAACATATGAAACACCAGACGCCTTTCGAAGCACCGGCCAAATACATGGTATTCAAGAGATGGGATAATATGGATTATACTGATGAACCTATCGTGATTATTTTCTTTGCAACACCTGATGTTCTTTCCGGTCTCTTCACCCTCGCGAGTTTCGATGAAGTACAACCTCAGAGTGTTATTGCACCCTTCGGTGCAGGTTGTGCTACCATAGTTCATTATCCGTGTAAAGAACTACAGTCAGGACAACCTCGTGCTATTTTGGGTATGTTCGATGTTTCTGCGCGTCCATATGTTCCTCCAGGAATGCTGACTTTTGCCATCCCATGGCCCAAATTCATCCGTATGGTAAATAACATGGAGGAGAGCTTTCTCATTACGAAGTCCTGGAGTAAAATAAAAAATCGCATGAAACGTAAACATTCATAATCAAGAAGATCCCGTATAGTGCCCTTCCCTCTTGACTGAATCCAAATACCGTGATTCCTGGTCAGTAGTCATATATGATTGCCGCACCCCATACTTTCAACAGGGTTTCCTCATATCCCTTATGAAAATTCTGTCATTCAAAATGAAGTTACGATAGTTCGGTTAAAAATTACTTTTCCGGGGGTTTTGGGGTTTTTTTTTACCAAATCCCGAAGGGATAAGAAAAAGGTTAGATACTGAAAACACGATGCTATTACATCGCGTACATTGCGAAAAATCCTATAGTAATTGGCTTTATCGATTATATGAGAAAGGCAGGAAATTTCGTCCCGACACTCATATCTGCCGGAAATATTGATCCTGCTTTTGAAAAGAATCACGTATTTTATTATACTATACTAGGATAGATCCCAGAAAAATCAACCACTGCGGTGATTGCCCCCAGGGTGAATAATCGTCAACGATTTATTCAATTTTGTAAATACCGCTGCAAATAATCAAATCATCAACTTTTTTACAATACACTATCTTCGGCAGCACCTCTTTTGTTACAGGGTTATACCATTTATACTCAACCCACACACTGCCGTTTTTATTTGCAATATCAACAATATCTTTAATAAAACTCTTGCCATCATAATCCCTTATATCAATGAATTCCTCACCCACAAATTTTTCGTTGACTCCATGTGCAAGCATAGTCCCTCTTGGGTTTAACGCATAAATATACATTTCATCCTGAACAAACTGTCCATTGGGATTTGTATATTCAGCCAAAGCAATCCTTTTACCGGAAGCCCTATAAAAAGATACAGCCTTTTCCACCCAATTCTTAGCGTCTTCTTTAACTCGTTGACTCATAGTGCACCTCCTCCGGAAATCTCAAGCGGTAGAGCAATTATGGTATATTAATTCTTATAATGCCTGCCTTTTAACCAGTCCATTATTATCTGTTTACAGTCATCGCCGGCGTCGTCGTAAAGTCCTATTATCTTGCGCTCGTGAATGGCTCTTTGCACGGAGTCCGACGCGTGTGCGGCGTTCTGCAAAATGTTTTGCCCGAAATCAGAGCGTATGGTACCTTCGGCTGCTTTAGTCGGGTCAGTAACACCTAGGCGATCGCGAATTTTCCCAACAGCGCTGAGACCACGATAAAGAAGTGCAAGGGCTTGGTGTTTACCGGGCTTATTACGGTCCTCCGGCAATACCGTCATTGGATCTATACCGGTCATATATTTAACAATTTGTGAAAACTCATATTGTGCGTTTTTTTCTGATATTACACCTGCCATTGCTTTGTATTCTTCCGCGGCTATCTGAAAACCAAAAAGACCTTCTATACCCTCCTTTATTTTATCCGCGATCAGGTCTTTATGCTTTCTCCTGAACATATCACGCATGAATCCATAGAACTTCTCACCCTGTGCAGCGCTCATTCTGATCATACGGGCACCAACTATCCTCAATCCCGTCTTGGCAAACATATCAATCATATTTCCCGGTCTGACAGAATGCTTGAAAAAATTATCCGGCTTTAAAATCACCATGGTTGTTTCGCCTTCGGCGCACTCCTCATATATCCCAGAATCATTGAATCCAAGTTGTGCGAAAAGCTCTAAAACGTTTTTGGCGTAATTGATATTCGTCGGCACAAGTACCGCTGGTTCGAAGTAACGTACCATACCATCTGATGTTGTGATGTAGTCGCAATATGTCCCGCGAATAGTCCCGCGAATAGCTTCTGATTCAGTCTCAGTAGTAAGCTCACCAACGACTTCGTAGATCCTATCTACAGCGTTTTCACCTTCAAACAGAAGAAACAAACAACGATTCGGCTGTCCGAGGATATTGTTCTGTCTTAGGTTCTGATCTATGTAATCTACAAGAGTCTTCTGTAATTTAGAATCGATGCCCAAATTTCTTAGCCGTTTGATATATTCGTCCACAAACTCGTCTGATGGCCGCATCATCCGCACACCAATGAGATTACAGCCGGAAAACGACATAAGACGAGCAATAATATTTCCTGTTCGAGATTTTATTAAGCTGTATGGAGTTATTACCACGTATGTCAGTTCAGTAGTCATATATGCGATTTATATGAATTAATTATACTATGTTGATGATCCGGCATCCTACTTTAGAGATGCCTTACCATCATAATGTCTTTTTTTACAACATTTGCTACGTATAACATAACATTTTCTATGATACATCACAAGAATTGACTAATTTTTTCCGATAAAGTTATATATCTTGATAATCTTTTTTTCTTTCTTATTCTTTTATTCAGATCTCGACTTTATTTCGATTTAATCAACAATTTCAGTTATAGATAAAGTCCAGATATCTTTGTATTTGCGTGACATTTGGTCGTCAAGCATATCCATAACACGTGAAAATGTTTTTTCTATGAATATTTCTTGATTCTCCGTTTTTTTTCTGATTCCAAACTGTAGTTTACTCCTCTCATCAATTGTTAATTTACTTATGACATTCTTTGTTGTCCAAATAGACCCATACCTTGCAATATCAGATAACCTGCTTGCATAATTTACTGAATCTCCTAATACAGTAAATTCAATGTTCGGGGAGGTGGGTATATTTACAAGATACTCCTTTCCTTCATTGATTCCGATATTTAAATATATGCCATTGAACCATCCTTTTTTTGCTTTCCAATTTTCACTTAATTTTTTTATTTTCCTTTTTAACTCAAGGGCACAATGAATCGCATTAAGGATATAGTTTGAATCGCTATTCTTTAAAAAAAAGTATACCATACAATCACCGGCATGTTTGCCATATGTTCCGTAATAGTGTTTAAAAGATTCTTCCATACACTTCCATATTTGAGTCATAAGCTCAAAATATTCTTCTGGAGTTAATTCTGAACAAATGCGTGTGGAATCTTGGACATCTGCTACTAATACACAAAACGAAACCAACGTTTTAAGGCGATTTTTTAACAATTCATTAATAATACCTGCTCTATTCGAAAGAATTTCATTTATGTTTTTAAATATACCGTTTACTGGCTCAAAAACAATGAGAATCCCTTCTCTGAAATAGATGCGATACACATGATATGACGTCTTTACGTCAGGTGAAATATCAACGTTTATGTAGGCTTCCTGAATAGGCGCTTCCGACAAGGGCCAAGCAGAATCATAAACATTTTCTAAGATAGTTATTTCTTTTTCTTTAATACCTTCATATAAAGTTTTGATAATGTTTTTTTCATATTTTGGTTTTAAGAGTGATATATGAAAATCAACCAACTCATTCCTTACATAGTTATCCTTGAATAGTCCCATCTGAGATAAAATTTTGAATATATTTCGCGACGTAATATCATTGATTTGTCGAACATTTTGTTTAAAAATATTCAGTTCCGCGCTCTGATTAAGCCATTCCACCTGCAAATTATTATTGAGCAAATACGCGGGACATTTTATATCAGCAATCGTTAATTTCAGGTCTTCTTCTCTTTTCAGTATATTTGTGGGAGTAATTGCAGAATCGCCTATTGATTTTTCTTCCTTTCTTTCATACACAAAATCCTTATTATATGCGAGTTCATGAATAATAGATTTCATTGACTTGCCTGTTTTTTTCATAATCTTTACTGATGATATCCTCTCCAATATCTCCTGTGGAAAATAGCCTATTTTTTTTGCTTTTATATGCGGTTCATATGGCTTACGAATAAACGGTTTAGGTATCATACCCATTTTAATGTAATTGTTAAGTGTTGCTCTTGATATACCTGTTTTATTGAGTATTTCAATGCTGCTTATCCATTCATTCTGAGTTTTCATGTCAACCTCTTATATTGTATAATTATACTGTATACTTTATGTTGAACAACTATCAAAGAATTCGCTCTTATTTATGATTAATTGAATTTTTTGTCAAGAATATTTTTAGACTGTTTAACATATAGTCCAGAATATGCAGTAATATATATTATATTACATATTATTATACAGTATACTATTATACAATACATTAGATATTATTTTTGATTATGTATGCGCTATAAAATCATGTATAAATATGATATAAGAATCATTATGAAAAAAAATATTATTCTCATAAATCCATGGATTTATGATTTTGCAGCGTACGATTTCTGGATAAAACCACTTGGTCTTCTGTATATTGCAAGCGTGTTACGTAAAAATGGTCATCATGTCCGGCTAATTGACTGCATAAATCCCTTCCATCCCCTTCTAAAAAAAGAACATAAAGTAAAATCAGTACAGAGACACCCCTCGGGTCATGGTAAACTTCCCAAAGAAACAATCTCAAAACCATTTTCTTTAAGAAAAATTAATAGAAATTATTATCGATACGGCATTACACCAAATATTTTCATTGATGAGCTTCAGTCGATCAATAGACCAGATTTAATTTTAGTAACTTCCATGATGAGTTACTGGTACCCTGGTGTTTTCGAGGTAATAAATACTATAAAGTATGTGTATCCCGGTGTCCCTATCATTGTGGGAGGTGTTTATGTAACCTTATGTCCCGAACACGCATTAAAGTCAGGCGCCGACTTTACAGTAACGGGAGAAGGCGAAAAAATCATCCCTTTGATGGTAAAAGAATTATTTGGCATAGATCCACTATTTACACCCGATCCTGAAAATTTGGATTCGCTTCCCTACCCTGCTTTTGATCTCTTGCCAGTTAAAGAACAATTACCCATTTTGACTTCCAGAGGATGTCCATACAAATGCACATATTGTGCATCTAATGTATTAAATAAGAATTTTCGACGTCGAGATCCTATACAAGTTGTTGATGAAATCACCTTTTGGCACATCAATTTTGGCGTTAAGAATTTTTCTTTTTACGATGACGCCCTTTTAGTAAATTCGGAAGAAGTTGCTATACCTATGCTTAAGGAAATGATTAAAAGAAAATTACCATGCCAATATCACTGCCCTAATGGTCTGCACCTCAGCGATATTACCAAAATTTTGAGTAGATTGATGTTCAGGGCGGGGTTTAAAACTATTCGTTTCGGTTTCGAATCGTCTCATGTGATGACTCAGATTACCACAGGGGGAAAAGTAGACAACGAACAATTTGAATGTGCGGTCAGTTACTTACGAGAAGCAGGTTATAAATCCGAAGATATCGGAATATATTTGCTCTGTGGTCTTCCAGGCCAGGAGGCATCGGAGGTACGTGACAGTATTCGTTATGTGCAATCCTTTGGAGCACGGCCAATAATTGCTGAATACTCTCCTATCCCTGGTACGGCTCTTTGGGATAGAGCGGTAAATCTGTCGCCATTTGATATTGAAAGAGAACCCCTATTTCACAATAATTCATTACTTCCGTGCCAGAGTGAAAGATTGACACTTGACATGTACCAGGAACTTAAATCAGAGACACGACTACATTCATAATGTTTTTTACAGCAAATAAACCCGATGCTATTTCATTTAATATTGTTTCACTAGTGAAATAATGATAATGTCACCAAACTTACGAAAGGATCAATGCAATGAAACTACATTTGATATTAGCAATATGTCTGGTAACATTTTCAATTAATTCCGTCTATGCCCAATGTATAAGAGGAGACTGCCAACATAGCCAGGGAACTTTTATGAATATAGATGGATCCATATATGAGGGTCAATTTAAAGATGGCCAACGTGAAGGAGAAGGAACTATCACATTCCCAGACGGTGCAAAATATAGCGGCCAGTTTAAGGAAAATGCCTATAGTGGCCAGGGAATTTACATCTTTCCCAATGGAGAGAAATATGAAGGTGAATTTATTAATGGAAAATTCAATGGTTCAGGCATGTATTACTATGCAGATGGCTCCAAATATGAAGGACAGTTCCAGGATGATAAACGTCACGGAGGAGGCACCATCACATATGCCGATGGTGTGATGTACAATGGCCAATTCCAGGATAATTACCGGAGTGGACAAGGCACCCTCATATTCCCTGACGGGAAAAAGATTGAAGGGCAGTTTGTAAACGACAAACTTAATGGAAAAGGTACTGTTACATATCCGGATGGGAAACAAGCGATAGCAGTACAGACTGATAATAACACATTTAAAATCACACGCGATCAATAAAAAAACATTTTTACTCACACTTGAGATATTTATAATTAATTAAATATTAAAGAGGATCTATGGGTTCGTGGTTTGGGTGGGGCAAGAACATTTCTATTGCTCTGATTGCATTATTTTTTTTGTTGTTTGGCATTCAGTCATTAATTGCATCATACAGACTGAATAATCCTCTTGAATTTATCATGTTTTTTTTCTCATCATGCCTGATAATTTTGATCAGCCTCGTAGGGATTATTTACCCTGCTTTCCAAATTAAAAAGCTTTTGACACCAGACAAGATGGATGAAAATGTTAAGTAACTTCGCAAAGAGATCGATAATACTTCTTGCGGGTATTCTATGCCTTATTGGAATACCCGAGGCATTATTTTCATACGACCTCGAAAAGAAGGTTATCTCCCATACCCTGGGAAACGGATTGAAAGTCCTCATGGTAGAAAGGCATTTAAGCCCAACTGTTTCATTTTACATAAGGCACCGAGTGGGCGCCGTTGACGAAGCCGATGGCAGAACGGGAACCGCTCATCTTCTCGAACATATGCTCTTCAAGGGAACAAAAACCATTGGTACAAAAAACTTCCGTGAGGAACAAAAAATTCTTAAAAATATCGCAAGAGTTGGCGAAGATCTTGATCTCGAAAAAATGAAGGGAAAAGGTGCTGATAAAATTCGTATTGAATCATTAACCAATGAGTTGAATGCACTCCAGAAAGAACATAAACAATATTTTATAGAAAATGAAATTGACAGGCTTTATACGGAAAATGGTGCAAATGATATTAATGCAACCACAGGACAAGATTTGACCTCATATCACGTCAGTCTTCCTTCTAATAAGGTTGAACTCTGGGCCAGGATCGAAGCAGATAGAATGACAAGTCCCGTTTTTCGTGAATTCTATACTGAACGTAGTGTGGTAATGGAAGAACGAAGGCAGAGAATTGAATCCAATCCTGCAGGTCAGCTCTATGAACAATTTCTCGCTGCGGCATATATTGCACATCCGTATAGAAGGCCTATCCTTGGTTGGCCTTCAGACATACAATTTTTAAATTTAGGATATCTGGAAGCATTTTTTCAAAAGTATCATGCTCCGAACAACACAGTAATCGCCGTCGTGGGAGATATAACTCCAGAACGTACACTCAACATCATCAATAAATACTTTGGTTCAATTCCTCACCGTGCCCTCAATCCTTCTCCAATAACAGAGGAACCTCCCCAAAATGGAGAACGGCGGATTAATATAGTAGCCGATGCGAACCCTGAAATGATTATAGGATTTCATAAACCTGCAATGCCTGAATATGACGACTACGTTTTTGATCTTATCGAATATATTTTCGCCAAGGGAAGAACATCGAGGCTCTATAAAACTATTGTTGAGGGAAAAGGGATCGCCAAAAGCATACATGCAGCCAATGGCGTGCCGGGATCAAAATATGCTAATTTATTTGTAATATTTGCTAAACCACGTCATCCCCATGGCAATGACGAACTGGAGTTTTCCATAAATGAGGAAATTGAAAGAATCAAAAAAGGCGCTGTCTCAGTCAGAGAGTTGCAAAAGGCGAAAAATCAACTCAAGGCAGATTTTATAAAAAACCTCGATTCAAATTTGCAACTGGCAAGAATGATTTCCTACTTCGAAATCCTTCTCGGGGATTACCGCTATATAACCAATCATTTAAAATTTATCGAACAGGTAACACCTGAAGATATCATGCGGGTAGCGAAGAAATATCTCATTCCTGAAAACAGGACTGTGGCAAATCTTGTGAAAAAGAAGTAATCTTATGGTAACAATGTTGTCTCGATGTTTTTTGCTGTTGTTTTTATTATGTCTTTCTTTGTTCTGCAATCTCATGTTCGCAGAAGGAAATTCTTTAATTCCCCTTGTCAACCCGGATGAATTGCGTTACCAGCAAATTCAATTTGCTCCACCTCAGGCACAACGGGTAATTCTTGATAACGGCATTATTCTTTACATATTCGAAGATCATGAGCTTCCGCTGCTGAACATCTCCGCGGTAATCAGAACTGGCTCCAATTATGACACGGTCGGTAAAGAGGGCCTTGCTGAACTTACCGGCACACTGCTGAGAACTGGGGGTACGCAATCCATATCAGCTGATGCCATCGATGAAGCGTTAGATTTTTTTGCATGTTCACTGTCTGTTTCGATGAGCCGGGACTCGGGATCGATCAGCCTTTCTGTTCTTAAGGATAATTTGGATGAAGGGCTGAACATCTTCTCCCAGATAATTATAAATCCCGCTTTTGAAGAATCCAAGTTAACATTGGCGAAGAATCTAAAAATTGAGGACCTTAGAAGAACGGCCGATGATCCCCAAAGGCTGGCGTTCAGGGAATTGAAAAGGTTCCTGTACCGCGATAACCCGGCTGGTAGATTACCTTCAATTACATCTATTAACACCATTCATAGGGCTGATCTGATCCATTTCTATAAACAATTCTTCTATCCGAAAAACATTATGATTGCAGTTACCGGAGATATCTCAAAGGAACAGGCTATCGCAAAGATACAACAGTATTTTGGATCATGGAATGAATCAATAAAACATTATTCACTACCTCCCACACCTGCAAAACAGAAAGGGCATATCTATTTCCTGTCCAAAGAGATTCCTCAATCTATAATCATTTCTGCTCAGCTTGCGCCAGGCAAGAAGAATCCCGATGCGTATCCTTTTGAAGTACTTGATTTTATTCTCGGAAGTGGCGGCTTTAAGTCTCGCATCTTCCAGCAAATCAGAAATAATCTGGGCCTGGCATACAGTACGGGAAGTTTTTATACGAAACTCAGCGAATACGGTGTGTTCGGAGCCTATGCAATAACCAAATCCGAGACGACTGCAAAAGTGCTTTCAAACATTCAAGCTATCATAATGGATACAAAGACGAATGTTATTGATAATAAAGAACTTGAAGGTGCCATTAAATCAATAAACAACAATTTCATCTTTTCCTTCCTCTCCGCAGAACAGATTGCAACTCAGCAATTAATGATGGAATACGACAATCTGTCTCAGGATTATCTGGCAAATTATAGAGATAGAATAGCAAAAGTTCACATAGAAGATATCATGAGAGTGGCTAATAAATATCTATCTGCTGATGAAGCTGTCATCCTCGTTGTTGGTAATGAAAATGCATATGATCAACTGTTTTCCTCCTTTAGGGCTGTGTCCAGAGTTAAAGATTCACTATGAATAATATAGGAATTGATAAACATATAGATGCATACGAGAAGGCCATGATAAAAATGCAGTATGAACTCACTGCCATTCCTGCAATGTCACCTGAAAATGGTGGTGATGGAGAATCTGAAAAGGCGAAGTGCATTTTGTCATATCTAAGCGAGATGGAGTTTCCACATGCCATACAACTCAACGCCCCTGATGAAAGAGTCTCCACCGGAAATCGTCCCAACCTTATCGTCCATATACCGGGGAAAAATCCCCATAAAACCGTTTGGATTCTTACACACACAGATATAGTTCCACCAGGGGAAATTGGTTTGTGGAAAAGTGACCCCTTCAAATGCTACGTTAAAGATGGACGAATATTTGGGAGAGGTACGGAAGACAATCAGCAAGACCTTGTAGCATCAATTTTTGCGGCAAAAGCCGTTTTAGATGAAGGCATGATACCCGAAAGTTCAATTGGTCTCGCTTTTGTTGCTGATGAAGAAACGGCGAGCCGGTTTGGTTTATCGTACATTTTGCAACATGTGAAAAACCCTTTTCGGAAAACAGATCTCATTGTCGTTCCTGATTCGGGAAATGAAGAAGGAACAATGATCGAGATAGCCGAAAAAAGCATATTATGGCTTCGTTTTAAAACTATTGGCAGGCAGTGTCATGCCAGCAGACCAGACCTTGGGAAAAATGCATTTAAAGCAGCATCTCAGCTTGTTGTTTTGTTAAATGATCTTTATCATATTTTTAATGCATCCGATCCATTCTATCAGCCTCAGGTCAGTACGTTTGAACCAACAAGAAAAGAGCCAAATATACCAAATATAAATACTATTCCGGGAGAAGATATTTTTTATATGGATTGCAGAATTCTTCCTCAATATTCACTGACTGACATTTTGCAAGAAATAAGGAAGAACGCCGACGATATCGAAAGAAAATGTCACGTGAGCATAGAAATTACTCATATTCAGGAATTTCAGGCACCTCCTCCTACTTCCCATGATGCTCCGGTTGTTATAGCCCTACAAAAGGCTGTAAGGCATGTTTATCAGGTCAATGCTACACCGCAGGGCATCGGCGCGGGAACCATAGCCGCTATTTTCCGTAATAATAATTATCCAGTTGCGGTGTGGTCCAAAGTCAACCACACCGCTCATCAACCAAACGAAAACTGCCTCATCTCCAACATGGTAGGAAATGCAAAGGTATATGCTCATCTGTTTATGCATACGTGAATCGCCCCACCTAAACTTGGCATACTGGCAGATTTAGTAAAAATAATTGCAATCAACTAAAGTGCGTGATAGCATTAATAAAGAGGCTATGTAATATTCAATAAGATCATTGAAGATTATTTGATATATAATCAAGAGGTTACATATTTACTTGAAGCATAATTCCGATTTTATTTCGGTCAAAAACATTAGCTTTGCTGACAATAACCTCATCAGAACACTTTTCGGTGAATATGATAAAAACATAAAGCTCATCGAAAAATTGGAGCCGGTAAAGATAGTCATTCGTGGAAATAATTTATCTATCACCGGGGAACATATCTCAGCAGAACTTGTTGAAAATCTCATCAGTCAGCTCTATTCATTATTAGAAAAAGGATACCCTATATATCCAGCAGACATAGACTATGCTCACAGGATACTTTCCAGTAACAGTTCAATAAATCTTGAAAAAATATTTTTAGATACAGTCTTCATTTCTTCAAAAAAACGCTTAATCACCCCCAAAAGTATAGCCCAAAAACTCTACATTGATTTAATAAGGAAGTATGATATAGTTTTTTCTATTGGTCCCGCGGGGACGGGTAAGACATACCTGGCTATGGCCATGGCGGTATCGGCCCTGCTTGACAAGAAAGTTAACCGTATTGTTCTGGCGAGACCCGCTGTAGAAGCAGGCGAAAAACTCGGATTCTTACCCGGTGACCTTTCAGAAAAAGTTAACCCGTATCTCAGACCTCTATATGATGCACTTTTTGATATGATAGATTTTGATAAAGCTTCAGCGCTTATTCATAAAGGTGTAATCGAAGTTGCACCACTTGCGTTTATGAGAGGAAGAACCCTGAATGATTCTTTCGTGATCCTTGATGAAGCACAGAATACTACGTCGGAACAGATGAAGATGTTCCTGACAAGGCTGGGGTTCGGTTCAAACGCTGTCATAACGGGTGATATCACACAGATTGATCTCCCATGCGATAAGATATCCGGTCTTGTAGAAGCAGAAACTATCCTGAAAAAAATAGAAGGAATCAAATTTGTATATTTTTCTGAAATTGATGTCGTGAGACATCCATTAGTCCAGGATGTGATTCGCGCTTACAATCATTTAGATCGCGGAAAGAGAAAAAGTAAAAAGACCTTATCATCATGATGCGCAAAATCTTTAATATTAGACAGACGACCAAAATATTTAAGAAAGTATTCAAACACATACCATCAGTACCAACGTTTGCGGCAAAAATTGCATTCAATAGATGGACTATTGCCATTTCTTTAAGTGCTATTTTGACCTTTCTTCTAACACCACAAGTTCACTTTTTTGATCCTGATTATAAAGTCGGTTCCATCGCTGTGAGAGATGTAAGGGCCGATCGGGATTTTCTTGTTGAAGACAGATTATCTACGGAACAAAAAAGGGCAGAGGCAATAAAGGATTTCAAGTCTGTGTATGATTATGACAGTGATACTCCTTCTCAGCTAAGAGCGACTGTCACTCGCGCTTTCTCTTCGACAGAACAAACATATAATCCCGGTGCCAACAGGTCGTTGAACCAGCTTTCTTTACAACAGCTGAGAAACAATTTTGAGAATGCTTTAGGGATTACCCTCACTGATGACGAATTTTATACGCTGCAAAATAATAAATTTTCTCCTTATATATCAGATAAAATTTCGAGACTTATTACAAGTGTCTACCATACTGCATTAATAACCAATGCAGAATTTACAAAACAGGATTTGAGTAACGGTATCGTAATCAGAGATATCAAGAATCAGAAGGAAAGAATTGAAACTAATCTCAAAACCATTCAGCATATCGATACTGTTGATGCTAAGCTCTTAAAGAAGGCATACAATATACTAGAAAGCGATAGCGGAAACTTAAAGAATGTTATTGTTCCTTTAACCAAAAAGTTGATCCAGCCAAATTTAACCTTCAACAAGAGTGCCTCAGAAAGGAAAAAACAGACAATTCAGAATGATATTAAACCTGTTTTTTTTCAGGTTTTAAAGGATGAAATCATAATACGGGAAGGGCAAAAAATTTCACCTCTTGATCAGGACAAGCTTACAGCATTTTTTGTTGGCAGAGGTGAAAAATCTTTTTCAAACATATCCATTCTTTTAGGCACATTCTTTTTGATTTTATCTCTCTCGATTGTTCTTTCTTATTTAACCACAAAGACATCTCAGATTAAAGATAATATTACTGATATTATCTTTCTCAGTGTTACCATAGTTTTTCAAATTATCCTGGTAAGAGCAGGGATTTTTATGTCTGAAGCTATTAACCGGGCGTTCCCTCTTTTTCCAACAGAAGCATACTATTATGCCATACCTTTTGCCGCTGGTGCAATGCTGGTGGGAATTCTTATCAATCGGAATATTGCCCTTATATTCTCTATTTATGCATCAGTTCTTGCCGCTTTCTTATTCGATGGTAAAATATCAATCATGCTTTTTTCCTTTCTGGGGAGTGTAGCTGCATCGTATCATATTGCATACAGCAAGCAACGATCGGCTTTTTTTAAAGTTGGCCTCTTGTTGGGAGTGATAAATTGCACCACCATTCTATTCCTCTGTCTGTCTTCTCCATCATGTAGCATTTTATCTGCAACTACAGTTATAAACCTTTCCATGGGATTCATGAGCGGCATTGTTTCAGCAATCATCGTCGCAGGAATTATACCCCTCTTTGAAACCCTATTTAACTATACAACTGATATAAAGCTGTTGGAACTGGCCAATCTAAATCAGCCAATATTCCAGCGAATGATCATGGAAGCTCCTGGCACATATCACCATAGTATTATTGTTGCCTCACTGGTTGAAGCCGCAGCTGAAGCTATCGGAGCAAATCCGCTTCTCGCAAAGGTCAGTGCATATTATCATGACATTGGAAAAATTAAGAAGCCACAATATTTTATTGAAAACCAGAGGAACTCTGAAAACAAGCACAACAAACTTTCCCCCAGAATGAGCAGCCTCATTATTACCTCTCATGTGAAAGACGGATGTGAACTCGCGAACGAGGATAAACTTGGGACGCAAATTACTAACATCATCAGAGAGCACCATGGAACAAGTCTTGTAAGTTATTTTTATGAAAAAGCGAAGCATGACAGAGATTCCTCTATCAGAGCTCTGCCTGAAAGCGATTTTCGTTATCCCGGACCAAAGCCCCAGAGCAGAGAAGCGGGACTTGTACTTCTGGGTGACGTTATTGAAGCCTCATCAAGGACATTATCAAATCCCACTCCCTCAAGAATCAAAAATCTTGTAAGAGAAAGAATTGATAAAGTTTTAATGGATGGTCAACTTGACGAATGCAAATTAACACTGTACGACTTGAATATAATTGCCGAGACATTCACAAGAATTCTTAATGGCATCTTCCACCAAAGGATTGATTATCCGGAAATGGTGGTCCGCGACTTTAACGGTAGCAGAAAAGCAAATAATGTCTATTCTCATCGAAAACAGGCAGAAAAAATTAAGCCTTGATCTCAAGCGCATACGATACATGATGAGTGAAATATTGAATTATGTAAATCGTAATGATAATGAAATCAGTCTGCTGTTCGTTGATAACGAAGAAATACGATCTTTAAACAAACGTTATTTAAATCGTGATTATCCTACGAATGTTATAAGTTTTTCTTTAACAGATGGACAACACGGAAATATAAATCCTCACGTTCTCGGCGATATCGTCATTTCAGTGGAAAAAGCGATTGAAGATGCCGAAGAAGCAGATATTGAATTAAATGATGAGATAGACTTTCTCATGATTCATGGCGTTCTTCATCTCCTCGGTTATAACCATGAAGACACAAGTGAAACTGAGGCTATAAAAATGGATAAAAAGGAAAAGGAGCTATTTTTCATGCTGAAAGGATACCAGCTTGAATAATAAAGAAAACATGATATTGATTTCTTATCGTTTATTTCACCACAATAACCTGTCCAGGGTGAATACTATCATCTTTTTCTAACTTATTGATGTTACGTATCTTATCAAGGCTTATCCCATTTTTTTTCGCAATTACCTCCAGGTTGTCTCCCTTTCGAACAGTATAAGTTTTGGACGCAACATTTGTAATGGTGTCTTTTCTTTTTTTATTGCCTTTTGTTGGGACTGTTTTATCTGAATTACTATTTTGTTCCATTGCTTCGTTTTTTGAACTAAGTATAATCACCTGACCGGGTGTAATACCTTTTAGTTCTTTAAATTTGTTTAACCTTTTAATTTCGTCAACGCTAGTATCATACCGTTTCGCGAGAGATGTCAGCGTATCACCTCGTCTCACTTTATATTTAATAACATCCCCGCTCGCCTGAATTTTAGTACTTTCTGGTCGTTTCATCGATTTAATCTTCGCATAGCGGGAAACATTTAAAGGTATAATTATTCGTTGACCCGCTTTGACCTTTTTTCTACCCGATATGTGATTGCAGTCCATAATCGCGCTCACGGAAGTTCCATACCTGCGGGCAATTGAAACGACGGTTTCCGCGCGTTTCGCCCTGTAAGTGATGAACGTCTGGCGTGGTTTTTCGTACTTTGGAATTTCATCAACAATCTTAACAAATTTACCCGTATATTCGGAGGGAACTTTAAAATTATATTCTTTGTCAGGGGTGATTTTCTGCCTCAGTTCCGAATTAAGGGAAACAACCACTTCTTCACTTGTTCCAAGATGTTCAGCAATATCCTGTAACCTCATTGACTTATTTATTTTAACGGTTTCGTAGTTGTAGAAGCTTTGTTTTTCTGATTCTTCGTAAAGGTCAATACCGTATTTTTTAGGATCTCTAATTATATGGAGTGTAGCAAGAAAGCGCGGTACATAACGCGCCGTTTCATTAGGAAGCTGATGGTAAAGATCCCAGAATCTGTCGAAATAGTTAATATGCTGCCTTGATATGACTTTGAGAACCCTCCCTTCACCACAATTATACGCAGCCAGAACCGTGAGCCAATCACCAAACATACCATGTAGTTCTTTTAAATAATCTATTGCTGCCTTTGTTGATTTTTCAACATCCAGCCTTTCGTCAACCCATTCGTCACGAGTAAGTCCGTATTTGTAACCTGTCGACGGAATAAATTGCCAAAGGCCGAGGGCTCGCGCCCTTGAGAGTGCATGGACCTTAAACCCGCTTTCCACAAGAGGCAACCATGATAACTCTTCCGGCAAGCCAGCCTTTCTCAACTCCCTTATGATGATGGGACGATAGAAGCCGGAACGTTTATAGGACTGTATAAAAAAATCTTTTTCGATGGTTTGAAAAAGCCTGATTTCTTTCTCAACATCAGCATTGATTATATGTGGTATCTCGCTTCGTTTACCATTCGTCTTTGTATGCTTCGATGAGTAAATAGCAAGGAGCTGTTTCGATATAAGTAAACGCAGGTCATCTTTCTGGCGTGCAATATCCGGTTCTCCGTTTGTATCGAGCAGCAAGGCATAGGCTTGATCTAACAGATCCAAGGCATTTTCCAGATCACCTTTTATCCAGTACGCACGGGATTCATTCAACAAGATAAGGGCTTCTTCCATTATGTCACTGCCCTTTTCCCTTTCCTTGTCTTTTTTCACCTTTTTTACATGATGACCATCTTTTCTTTCTGAAGATACGTCCTTATCATGCTTTTCTTTTTGTTTTTGGCCAAGAGAAGATTCTTCTTTGGCGGAGGATTCTGTAGTGTTATATTTGTTTTCATCTATGGATATTTTTTCTGCGCTGATGGAACTGTTAAAAGGTTCATTTTCAGTCTTACTTTGACCAAAAGCATTACCAACGAAATTATTATGACAAAGAACAAATAGTATGGCGGTAACTGATAGAAGAAAGCGATTTCTTCTTAACATCATAATGAACTCCTTTGCGGTTTATACAGCTATAAGTCCTATCAGTGATTTATATGATAGGCGCTTATATCACACATTGACACTTCGATATACATATATTTAACTCAACAGATATGTCTCAATGAAATCGTCTATATCACCATCCAATACTCTGTTTGCATTACCTACCTCAAGGTTAGTCCTGTGATCTTTGACAAGTTTATAAGGATGTAAGATATAAGAGCGAATTTGACTGCCCCAGGCGATGTCTTTTTTTGTCTTATTTAGTTCGTCAATTTTCTTCCTTTGTTCTTGTATTTCCATTTCGTAAAGCCGCGACTTTAGGAATTTCATTGCCATGGCCTTATTCTTATGCTGCGATCGCTCATTCTGGCATTGTACTACTATCCCCGTCTGCAAATGAGTAATTCTCACCGCTGAATCCGTTTTATTCACATGCTGACCACCTGCCCCTGTAGATCTGTACGTATCTATGCGTAGGTCATTATCATCAATTTCTATGTTTATTTCATCGTCTACTTCTGGATACACAAAAACAGAGGCAAACGATGTATGACGACGAGCTCCGGAATCAAAAGGCGATATCCGAACAAGTCTGTGAATGCCAATCTCAGCCTTGGCATAGCCGTAGGCATACTCTCCCTCAATCGTCAAGGAAACACTCTTTACACCGGCTTCATCACCAGGCTGATAATCAATAATAGTGGCAGAAAAACTCTTCCGTTCAGCCCATCGTAAATACATTCTTAAAAGCATCTCCACCCAGTCTTGAGCTTCTGTTCCTCCTGCGCCGGCGTGAATGGTCATGATGGCATTCATCGAATCCTGCGGAGAGCCCAGCATCAATTTGAGCTCTTCATTTCTTACGGATGACCGGAGCC
Organism: uncultured Syntrophaceae bacterium; assembly: GCA_964564625.1. Lineage (GTDB taxonomy): Bacteria > Desulfobacterota > Syntrophia > Syntrophales > UBA2185 > UBA2185. Next base: position 79,633 of record CAZMBE010000003.1, read on the forward strand.
TGTTTATATCTTTTCCTATCTCTTCAACTGTTTTTTCATCATTTTCTTCGCTTGCTAAACTATACAGTATTTCTATATCACTGATTTCGTCTTTGAGCTTCTTCCAGTTGTCGACGACCGTTTCTAATTTATTTTTTTCCTTGAGGGTTTCGCGCGCCTTTTCCTGCTCACTCCAGAAATCTTTATTTAGTGATGCTTTCTCTAGTCCCTTGATTTTCTCTTCCATGACATTGATGTCAAAGACATTCTCCCAAATGTTCTATTCTTTTTTTCAAATCGTTTATTGTTTCTTGAATTTCCCCAATCATTTCCTGTTCTCCTTTATACAAGTAATTAACACACAACATAGCAAAGATACCATGCAAATTAAAATAAAGATATCACCATATTTTGTATAAACAGTTTTATAATTAATAAACTTTATTTTATCTTTTAATGCCGACCTCGTAAACAATTCCGTTTTAGAAACAATTTTCCCTGTCGGATCTATTATAGCGCTTACTCCAGTATTCGCAGACCTTACAAGATACAAACGATTTTCTATTGCTCTAAAAACCGTCATAGAAAGATGCTGATATGGTGCTGATGTATTTCCAAACCAGGCATCATTCGTGATATTCACAAGTAAGTCAGCCCCCATCTTTTTGTAGGTTCTGCCAGCTTCAGGAAATATACCCTCATAGCAGATCAAGATGCCTAGCTTATGATTATTCATCGTTACGGGATAATATCCATTGCCCGAACGGAAGTCCCCAACGCCAACCACCAATTTATTAATGAAGGGAAACAGTTTCCTCAAAGGCACAAACTCACCATATGGCACCAGGTGTACTTTATTGTACTGATCTGATATCTTTCCTTGAGGTGATAACAAAAAAGCACTATTTAATAATGAGACACAGTCTTCACCACCATCACACTCCTTTATATAACTTGGACTGCCGAAGAGAAGCCACTCTCCTGAATTTTGTGCAATATTTACGATCTCACCGTGCATCCCGTTATTCTCATCCTGAAAGAAGAAAGGGACTGCTGTTTCAGGCCATACTGTTAATCCTGAGCGTGATGACTGTTTCTGTAAAGATAGCTGTTTATACGCACTAATTGTTTCATATTGAAACCGAGGATTCCATTTAATGCTTTGATCTATATTTCCTTGAATAATGGCGACATCCATGGCTTCCGCCGTCTTATCCGCTTCCTCAAGGTGATGCGTTCTAAAGTGTCCGTACCCGGAAACGATAAGTATCAAACTGCAACCAAGGACTATTTCTCCCCATAGGCGCCTTCCCTTAAACTTGCTAGTCATGGCATCAAAAATAATGACGTTTACCAATACAATAAGGAATGTGATTCCAAACGTACCTGTAATATCAACTATCTGAATTAAAGTTCTGTGCAGATATTGAGAGTGAGCGAGATTTTCCCAAGGAAATCCAGTAAACAGATGTGACTTTCCATATTCAAGACATGTCCATAAAGCTGGTGCTGTGATGATTCTGGGTATGCCTTTATCTGTGAAGTATGTAAGACCCGACGTGAAAAGAGCTACATATATGCTGAGGTAAGCTGCCAAGAGCAGCATTATAAATACACCTAAATAATAAGGGAGGTATCCATAGTGTACGACAACATACATAATCCAGTACATGATTCCAACATTGGCTACAATACCTGTCACAAAGCCCAGGATAAAAGCTTCTTTCACGTCCGCATCCTTGAGCGCAAAGAAAAGGGGAACCAAAGCTACCCAGGCTATTATCCCTATTCCATATTTGGGAAACGAGAGAAAAAGGAGAATCCCGGAAGAAACAGTCAACAATAAATTTATTTTGCTTATCCTCAAGCTTCGTTTTTTCAATTTTTATCGACAACGCCCCTCTCGGCTTGAGAAGCATCTGTCTTTTTTACTTTGACCTTTTTTATACTTCGCTCGTCTGCAGATTCGATGATCATTTCCAGATTATCGACACGAATAATTTCTCCGGATACAGGGATTTTTTTAATGACATTAAGAATATATCCCCCGAGAGTCTCAAACTTTCCTTCCGGGAACGTCATATTCAAGTAATTTTCAATTGTCTCTATCTCCACCCTTCCGTCAATAAGCGTATACCCATCCTGCAGTTCGACTATATCCTCTTTTTTTGCATCATGTTCGTCATGTATTTCTCCAACAATTTCTTCTATCAAATCTTCGAGGGTAACGAGGCCGGATGTACCGCCATATTCATCAATAACAATCGCCATGTGGTACTTCCTCTGCTTAAGTTCATGGAGCAGATGATGCGTATTTTTTGTCTCCGGGATGTAATAGGGTTTTCGCAGGCTCGACAAAATATCGTTTTCTGTGATGGGTTTCGACCAATATTTAAGAAGGTCCTTAACATTCAAAATACCGACAATGTTATCTACACTCCCTGCATAGACAGGCATCCTCGTATGCCCATTCTTAATCGTTAATTCCAAAATCTCTTCAACCGTTGCATCACTTCTAATCGCAATCATTTCGGTCCGGGGTATCATTACTTCCCGGACTATGGTTTCTCTGAATTCAAGTATGCTCTGAATCATTTCGCCTGATTGCTGATCTATAAGTCCTCTCTCTTCTCCGGAATCAATAATAGACTGAATTTCTTCCTCAAGACGTTTCTGTTCATCTGAGGAAATAAGCTTCTTGATTTTTGCAAATATTTTGCTGCTCAAAATACACATCTTCCTTTCTTTAAAGCCCTCTTAGAAACTCCGGCCTAAGCAATTTTACATCATTGGCATCAATAACATCATAGATCATACTCACTGCTTTCTTTTTTTCGTTGGGCAACATAGCTTTTATGGGAAGATAGTTTGACGCATGGTTTGATGTAAAATAACAGCCAGTAAAGCTACTATTTTCAATGATCAGCGCCAATTCCTTGAGCAAACCAAATTTATCAGGCATTACAAAATGTCCCGATAAATACTCTGTATACAATGGAGTCCCAGGTACCAACATGAGTGTGAGAGCGCTCGCATAAGCAGGATCTATTTCTGACAGAATTTTTGCTGTTTCAATGGCATGCTCAATACTTTTTTCGTTACCGCCAAGACCAAGGATTACGGTTGTGGAAAGCATTATACCCGCTTCTTTGATCAGCCTTCCTGCCTGAACCATCTGGGCGCATGTAATCCCTTTTTTAATTTTTTGCAGCAAATCAGGGCTTCCTGTTTCTACACCCAGATAGACAATGGAAATACCAAGATTTTTTAATTCGATTAATTCATCAAGCGATTTCCTCAATATACTCTTTGCATTGGCGTACGTTCCCACTCTTTTGATTCCTTTCATATTCCTTTTAATACTGTTTAGTATTTGCACTAATTTTGCCTGTGGAATGATCAAGGCATCACCATCACAGAGAAATATCTTCTCGGAAGATCGATAGCGACTGGCTTCCAGAATATCTTCTTCCACTTCATCAGTTGATTTTATTCTGAATTTCTTTTCTTTGTAAGCAGGACAAAATGTACACTTGTTGTGAGAACAACCTACAGTGACCTGCAACAAGATACTATTGGCCTCGCTGGGCGGCCTTATTATCGCACCTTCGTATTTCATTCTGATTCAACTTTCCGTCACTCGTTTCCCGCATCATGAGGTGCGGTACATTGATTCCTGCCGGAATGAATTTGACAAGAATACTCGTTTCTAAACCCTTACATAAAGAAAAGGAGCTAACCGACAATGGCTAACTCCTTAATTTTACTGGCGGGGCCGATGGGACTCGAACCCACGCCCTCCGGCGTGACAGGCCGGCGTTATAACCATCTTAACTACGACCCCGCATAATTTGTGAATAAGGTAAGGTTAGGGATAACACTCTCTGCCCTATTCCTTGCCAAAAGGCAATTATTTTAAGGACCTCACCTGGTTTTTTATTGGTAGGCGGAACAGGACTCGAACCTGTGACTTCCACGGTGTAAGCGTGGCGCTCTTCCAGCTGAGCTACCCGCCTCTACTATCAGTCCTGTTTTCCTAACAACTGTACTTCTTGTTGTCAAGTAATAAATAATTCTGCTTCTCACCACTATATCTGTTTTCCAAAGGGCGGATCGAATCTGTAACAGGAATGGATGACACACGAATTGAATTTTCTTCTTTTATTTCATCATAATGACCTGTTTCATCAACCGGGCAAAGTGCTACCCTTAATACTTCATCCATATGTTCTACAGATACAATTTCAATCGTCTTCAGTACATTGGCCGGTACCTCTGAAAGATCTTTCTCATTATCCTTGGGAATAACTACAGTCTTTAAATTGCCACGGTGCGCAGCAAGCAGCTTTTCCTTTAAGCCTCCTATAGGCAATACCCTACCTCTTAAAGTAATTTCTCCGGTCATGGCCAGGTCTCCACGAACCTTTCTCTTCATGAAAGCGGATGCTATTGATGTTACCACAGCTATTCCCGCAGATGGTCCATCTTTGGGTATGGCTCCTTCAGGCACATGAACATGCACATCCATTTCCTTGTAAAAATTTTCATCCAGACCAAATTTGTCAGCTCTGGATCGCACATAAGTAAGAGCTGCCTGAACAGATTCCTGCATTACATCACCTAGTTTACCAGTCATCACCATCTTACCGGTCCCCTTCATAAGTGATGATTCAATGGCGAGAAGTTCTCCACCAACTTCTGTCCATGCCAGACCTATACATAAGCCTACTTCATCTTTTCCTTCCGTTTCGCCATGCCTGAATTTTGGCACACCGAGATATTTGGGAATCAATTTTGAGTTGATCCTTACTTGATTATTTGCTCCGTTTGTAGCGATTTTCCTGGCAACTTTTCTACATATAGATGCAATTTCCCGCTCGAGGTTCCTAACTCCTGCCTCCCTCGTATATTGCCTGATAATGGTCAGTAACGCTCCGTCTGAAAACACGATATTGTCCTTCGTCAGGCCATTTGCTTCCATCTCTTTCGAAACAAGAAATCTTTTTGCAATGCTCAATTTTTCCGGTTCCGTGTAACCAGCAAGGCGGATCACTTCCATTCTATCCTGTAACGCTGCTGGTATAGTCTGGAGTATATTGGCTGTTGTTATAAACATCACGTCAGAAAGATCGTAATCAACCTCTAAATAATTATCATTAAATGCATTATTTTGTTCCGGATCAAGGACTTCAAGAAGCGCCGCGGATGGATCTCCCCGAAAATCAGAACTCAACTTGTCCACTTCATCAAGACAGAATACGGGATTGTTCGAACCCGATTTTTTCATAAGTTGAATTATCTTGCCCGGTAGGGCTCCAATATAGGTTCTTCTGTGCCCTCTGATCTCGGCTTCATCCCTGACTCCACCCAAAGAAAGCCTCACAAATTTTCTGTTAGTCGCTCGTGCAACGGATTTTGCCACAGAAGTCTTCCCTACACCCGGAGGACCAACAAAGCAAAGGATGGGGCCTTTATTCTTTTTTACCAGAGACTGAACGGCAAGATATTCAAGTATCCGTTCCTTGACCTGCTTCAATCCGTAATGATCCTCTTCCAGTATATTCTCTGATTCTTTGAGTGTATGATTATTTTCTGTTTTTTCAGACCAGGGCATGTCGAGGAGCCAGTCAATATAATTCCTGACAACCGTTGCTTCCGCTGACATGGGCGCCATCATCTGCAGTTTCTTTATCTCATGTTTTACTTTTTTATATGCTTCTTCAGATAATTTCTTTTGCTTTAACCTTTTTTCCAATTCAGCAATTTCATTTCTGAATTCATCCTTTTCGCCCATTTCTTTCTGGATGGCCCGCATCTGCTCATTGAGGTAGTAGTCTTTCTGGGTCTTCTCCATTTGTTTTTTGACCCGTCGCTTTATCTTCTCTTCTACCTCCATTATTTCAATCTCTCCGAGCATCAGTTCGTAAACCGCCTCGAGTCTTTCATTGACATTAAATATCTCCAATAATTTTTGCTTTTCCTCAAGCTTGAGGCTTATATGCGAGGCAACAACATCCGCTATTTTAGACGTATCCTCAATAGACGATATCGTATTTACCATCTCCATATGAACTTTTTTGCCTAGCTTCGCATAGTTTTCAAATGATTCCCTGATGTTTCTTACCAATGCTTCAGCTTTTACATGATTGACGTCGTCAATATCCTTGATTTCTTCGACATTCACCATGAAGTAATCTTCATTGGGAAGGTATGCCATTATCCTTCCTCTCTTCTTGCCCTCAACCAGTACCTTAACGGTTCCATCAGGAAGTCTTAAGAGCTGAATAATAACCCCTATCGAACCGATTTTGTATATGTCATTCTCTGTCGGTTCATCTTTCTGGGCACTCTTCTGGGCCACCATGAATATTCCTTTTTCACTTTTCATAGCTGATTCGAGTGCAGCAATAGATTTTTCCCTCCCCACAAAAAGCGGCACAATCATATGCGGAAATACGACAACATCCCTTAACGGCAGCATAGGCATTGTTATTGTCGCACTATCATCTTCTCTATTTTTCAAAAAATCGAACATGTCTCTACTTCCCATAATTTATATTTCCAAGTTATGCAGTTTCTGATTTTGTTTCAAAAATCAATATCGGTTTTTCCTTATTCATGACAACATCTTCAGTAATCACACATTCCCTTACATCGTTTCTGGAAGGCAGTTCATACATTATATCAAGCATTGTATTTTCTAAGATTGATCGTAGTCCGCGCGCGCCTGACTTTCTTTCCACAGACAATTTAGCAACCGCTCTCAAGGCTCCGTCTGTAAACTTCAGTTTCACATTCTCAAGTTCAAATAGAATTTTATATTGTTTGCTAATCGCATCTTTCGGTTCAATTAATATACGTACCAGTTCATCCTGATTTAGTTCATTCAATGTTGTGACAACTGGCAAACGACCGATAAATTCTGGGATCATACCAAACTTAAGTAGATCTTCAGGTTGAACTTCCGATAGAAGATCACCCACCTTTTTATACCGTTTGCTCTTAATATTTGCACCGAAACCCATGGACGATGCATTGAGTCTCCTGGCAATAATGTCTTCAAGATCGTTAAAAGCTCCTCCGCAGATAAATAATATATTTGTCGTATCCACCTGGATGAATTCCTGCTGCGGGTGCTTTCTACCTCCTTTCGGAGGCACATTCGCCAATGTTCCTTCTATAATCTTGAGAAGGGCCTGTTGCACACCTTCACCTGAAACGTCTCTTGTAATTGAAGGATTTCCTGATTTTTTTGCAATTTTGTCAATTTCGTCGATGTAAACAATTCCCTTTGAAGCCTTCTCTACATCGTAGTCTGCATTCTGAAGGAGGCTCAGGATAATATTTTCTACGTCCTCTCCAACATACCCTGCCTCGGTCAGAGTCGTCGCATCGGCTATGGTAAATGGGACATTAAGCAACTTTGCCAGAGTTTTAGCGAGGAGAGTTTTCCCCGATCCCGTAGGCCCGATCAGGAGAATATTACTTTTCTGTATTTCGACTCCATCCAGATCAACGTTTGAAAACAATCTCCTGTAGTGATTATACACAGCGACGGAAAGCACCCTCTTTGGCCTCTCTTGTCCAATAACATATTGATCCAGAAATTTTTTAATATTTCTCGGATCCGGAATACCTTTCTGCAATTCTTCATTTACAGTTGGTTCACATTCTTCTTCAACGATGCACCTACAGAGTTCTATACATTCATCGCATATATATGCTGCCGGTCCGGCGACTAACTTCCTTACTTCATTTTGATTCTTTCCACAGAAGGAACAGAATAAAATGCCTTGCCCGCCTTGATTGTCTTTACTCTTTCTCACCATACTGAACGACCTCTATTTTTTATTGTTACCTCCATGAGAAGAACCAAAATCAATTTCTCTAAAGGCTCAATTGTATCATCGCCTTTTTATGATTATTTCATCTATGATACCATAATCTTTTGCCTGTTCACAAGTCATGTAATAATCACGTTCCGTGTCCATCTGTATCTTGGAGAGAGGCTGACTTGTAAGGCTCGCAAGGATGAGATTCAATTCTTCTTTCATTCGTAAAATTTCACGCGCTTGAATATCAATATCAGTTGCCTGACCATAAAAACCACCCAGAGGTTGATGTATCAATATTCTGGAATGCGGGAGAGCGCTTCTTCTCCCTCTTTCTCCGGCTGCAAGGAGCAATGCCCCCATGCTCGCTGCCTGCCCCATGCACACGGTACATACAGGAGGCTTGATATACTGCATAGTGTCATAGATTGCCATTCCCGAACTTACGTTTCCTCCAGGCGAGTTAAGATAAAAGAAAATATCCTTATCCGGATCTTCGGATTCGAGATAGAGCATTTGCGCAATAATCAGATTTGCAACATCATCGTCAATTGCCGTACCGAGAAAGATTATCCTGTCTTTTAAAAGCCTTGAATATATGTCAAAGGCCCTTTCTCCCCTCCCGTCCTGTTCGATTACCATTGGAATCAAGGGCATATGTCGCTCTCCTTACATTATTTTTTAACTACAGTAATTTTCGCTTTATCTTCAATCATACGAAATACTTTTGTATTTAATATTTCGCTCTTCATGTCTTCGATCAAATTCCCTTCTACCAATGATTTCTTCAGAGAATCATAACTCTGCGCTCGATGTTCTGCTATTTCTTTAATCTTTTCATCAACTTCGCTATCAGATACTGAAAGAGATTCTTTCTCAGCAATGCTTTTTATAAGAAGGACCGTTTTAACAATTTTTGATGCTTCTTCTTTGTAAAGATCATAAAACTTGTTGAATAACTCGGAACTGTCCTTTTTCTTAAGGCCACGCATCGACATTCTTCTTTGCATATCGGCAATCATAAGAGAAACCTGCCTGTTTACAAACGTGGGCGGCACTTCAAATTCATTCGTTTCTAACAGTTTATCTATAATTTGATTTTTTAACTTCGTATTTGAACTAGCCGTATTTTCTTCCTCCAGCGTTTTCACAATATCCTTTTTAAGATCATTAAAAGTCTCATATTTATCAAAATTTTGAATGAATTTATCATCGAGATCGGGCAGTTTTTTTTCCTTAATATTCTTTAATATTACCGAAAATATTATTTCTTTTCCCGCTAAATGCTTTGCCTGATAGTCATCCGGCATGGTAATTTTAATCTCCTTCGCCTCATCCTTTTTCATACCTATCAGTTGTTCCTCAAAACCGGGAACAAAAGTTTTAGCACCCATCTCCAGAAGATAATTATCTGCCTTCATCTCTTTCAGGGCTTCGCCTTCGTGTGAACCTTGAAAATCGATAACAGCAAAATCACCTTCACCTATTCCCCGATCGATCTCGACTTCTTCCATTGTGGCAAACATGTCTCGAACTTCCTGAAGCCTCTTTTCGATATCAAAATCGTCAACTATATGCTCCTCTTTCTCAAGTTCAAGCCCCTCATACCCTCTTGGTTCTATGGTTGGCTCAACCTCAACAGTAGCAGTGAAGGTGAAATTTTTCTCCTCTTCCAAACCTTTCTGCTCAATGTCCGGTTGTGCAACAGCGGCGATATTTTTCTCTTTTAATGCGTCCCAGTAATATTTGTTTACGAGTTTCGTGACCGTTTCCTCTTCCGCATACTCTTTATACATGGATTCTATAATGTTTCTAGGCACTTTTCCCTGTCGGAATCCCTTGACTTTGGCTTTTTTCCCAACATCTTTGTAGACCGAGTCCAGTTCTTTCTTCACTTCTGACCATGAAATATCAAAGGACAACCTCTTTTTAATGGGACTTACATCTTCTACTTTTACTGGTATCATATTTTCGGACACTATCACACAAACCTTTCATAAAATATTTTGGCGCACAATTGGTGCGAGAGAGGGGACTTGAACCCCTATCCGCTAAGGCGGGCTGGATCCTAAGTCCAGTGCGTCTGCCAATTCCGCCACTCTCGCGTATAATACTTATCATTTCTATATATTCATTACATCTTAGAATGTCAACGGCTATTATTAATCAAGGCAGTAATAGTAATTATGGTAATGAAACGCATTATTGATCTTGACATAGTGGTCTAAGATTTCTATATTACATCCATTATATCGCATGGATTTTCAAAATTCTTTATGAAATTTACACCACTATCGGTAACTGATTACCATAGACTTAAGGGTTTCTTTCAAAATCAACAATACCGATTAAGCAGTTATTCTCTCTTATCGCTTATTGTCTGGAGCACTCAAAAGCTGCAGTCTTATTATTCTATCGAAAACGACACCTTAATCATAGGCAACAAATCGCTGAACCACCGTGAGAATAATCACCTTGTTCTGCCAATATCCCCCACTGAAAACATAACTCTTGAATATCTCGCGTTTCTGGCAAAGAAATCAGGTTTTGCTCACTATTGGTTTGTACCGGAAGACTTTCTCCTTAAATTCGAGCGCAAGGAGATCGAAACTTATTTTACGATAATTGAACAAACTGAATTCGATGATTATATCTATCTGTCAGAAGACTTAATGCATCTCAAGGGGAATAAGTACATCAGACAGAGGAACCTGATTCACCAGTTTCACAAAAAATTTGTCCAGGCGGGCAAAGTGGAAGTAGAGATGATCAACCACACGAACACCCTTCCATGCTTGAATTTTTTACAGAAATGGTGTGAAATTCGCGATTGCAATCTGGAAGAAAATGAGAATCTTGCCTGCGAAAAAATAGCGACCGTCACTACCCTCAATAACTTCGATGCTTTGGAAGCAAAAGGCCTTCTGATCCGTATAAACGGTGAGGTGAGCGCCTTTGGGATCAGCTCACGCCTCACCGAGAGCATAGGTGTGCTTAATTTTGAAAAGGCCTATCCCGACATCAAAGGACTGTATCAGTTCCTTGACAACGAATGCGCGAAGCGTCTCTTTGCCGGTTATAAGTACATAAATAAAGAAAGCGACATGAATCTTCCGAACCTCGCCCAGTCAAAAAAATCATATAACCCCGTAACGATGATAAAATCATATTGCTTAACCCTGCGGTAACAACACAAATTACTTTGATCTATTCAATTGTCATTAACGATAACCACCTCTGTAATTCAGTATCCCGCGGAAGTCCATGCTTCTTTAAAATTTCAATAATACTTCTTTCGTTAAAGCGTAAGTACGGGTTAACGTTAAACTCATCCTTCAATGTTGATACAGGGTGATTCGGGCTATAGTTTCGCAGAAAGATTTCACTATACTCATTATCAGGTTCAAGTTTTTTTGCGAAGAATATGGCGTCTTGTACATAATCATGGCCTGCATAGATAATCGTATTTTTCGGTAAAGCCATAATTTTTTTTACGGAATGATAGAAGTTTTCCAGACTGCCGGAAAAGCAATTTCCGACGGTGCCATTAAAAAGTGTATCACCGGAGATCAAGTAATTGTTAAAGTAAAAACACACTGAATCATTCGTATGTCCTGGTGTATTAATGACTTTTATACCCTTTGCCTCAAGTTCTATCACTCCCCTATTGATCAACTCGTCATATCCTATGAATCTCGCTTTCGATCCTTTGAGGAGCGCGCTGTTTCCGCTTGTATGATCAGGATGTCCATGGGTATTTGTCACAAAAAGGAGATTCAAATTCCGGTTTCTGATAAATTCAAGAATATCTTTCGAAGTGACGCCATCAATGGCGATGGCCTCTTGTTCCCCATATACAAGATAGCTTAAGTTATCGGCAACATGACGAAACTGTTTTACACTCAGCATTTGATTAATACCTTTCAACACCATACCATTCATATAATGAGAAGTTGATAATTCTCTCTCCCGTAATTCCCATACAAATTATAATCCAAGAGTAATTCCTGTCTCCGATACATCAACGGTCTACGCTTAATCTATAAAAACAAGACCGTCAACCGGAAAATGGGCATAACCTTGAATTATCTTGAAGAATCCTTATGAAAATGATAGTGATTTGCGGGAGTTAAAAGATAATTTTGTGGTGTCATTGTAAGGGTGAATGGAAGTCCTAACAAACTGAAGAGGCGTTGGCACTGAAATCATTTATTTATCAATGCCTTATAATTTTTATGGAGATACTCATCAATGAATTTACAGGAACTGCACAGTATCCAAAACGATCCTAATAAATATTCCATTCGCTTTAAAAACGAAAGTAGAAAGAAAGTGGTCGGTTATTTCTGTTCATACACCCCGGAAGAACTTATCTTTGCCGCAAACGCCCTGCCTTTCCGGATATTCGGCACCCGCGGTAATATCAATCTGGCAGATACACATCTGCAGACATACTGCTGCTCCCCGGTGCGCAACGCCCTTGAAGATGCATTATCAGGCAATCTAAACTTTCTTGATGTTGTTGTCTTCCCTCACTCCTGTGATTCCATGCAGCGATTGTCAGATATCTGGCGTTTAAATGTCCCTATGCACTTCCATATTGATGTTGTGCTGCCGGTGAAACTGAACACAGAGAGCGCGAGAGAGTACATGATCGGCGTCCTGAATCAATTCAAGAACAATCTGGAGAAAAATTTAGGAGTCGTGATAAGCGAAGATTCGCTCAGAAACGCTATTTCCGTATATAATCAAATACGGAAAAGCATAAAAACGATATACGACATGAGACAAGCTAATCCCGCTCTATTAACTGGCAGTGATTTTCACAGTATTGTAAAGTCTTCCATGATAATGGATCGGAATGCCTTGGCGGTATTTTTGAGAGAAATCACTGCCAATCTGGTGTCAAACAAAAAAATTCAGGACACTACACCAGTGAAACGCATTGTGCTCACAGGGGCGATGTGCGAATACCCGGAAATTTATAGAATCATTGAAGATGGCGGCGGCGTTGTCGTGTGGGACGATCTCTGTACGGGTTATAGATATTTCGAAGGAGAGCTTGATTCAACCGGAGATCCTATCTCATCGATTGCAGAGCGATATTTAACGCGCATCGTATGCCCGGCAAAGCACACGGGGCTCTCCACCAGAGCTGAGAATCTTATCGAGATTGTGAAGAGTAAGAGTGCTGATGGGGTCGTATTTCTCATTCAGAAATTTTGCGATCCTCATTCATTCGATTACCCGTATCTCAAAAACCAGCTTGATAATGATGGTATTCCGAATACATTGATTGAGATGGAAGACCAGGCACTTGTCGGAGAGCGATTGAAAACACGATTTGATGCGTTCTTGGAAATGCTCTAATGTATTTCCTGCACATTGTATTTCGATGGAAGGAAGAAACCACAATCTTTTGATATCTCTCAAGAACATATTAGTACAATGTTACACGAACCAGGAGATCTGAAATGACCCAAAAAGATCCTGAGAAAGAAAAACGGAAAATCAAGTCCGTTTCTCTGATGAAGGAAATCATGACTACCTATTATATCGAAGCAAAAATGGCAGTAGGAACCGGGAAAAAGGTGGCGTGGATTACCAGCGGGGGACCTGTCGAACCTCTAATCGTTATGGATGTGATACCGGTCTATCCCGAAAATCACGGCGCCATGATTGGTGCCAGTAAAATGGGAGCGGACCTTTGTGAAAAGTCCGAGGCCATGGGATTCTCAAGAGACATCTGTTCATACGCCCGCTCCGATATTGCCTCTGCTCCCATAAATGCAGGCCCTATTGGTGGCCTTCCAAAACCGGATATGCTCGTCTGCTGTAACAATATCTGTGGAACAGTTCTGAAGTGGTATGAAATACAGGCGAGATATTTTAAGGTTCCGCTCTTCATACTGGATACCCCTTTTTGTCACACAGAATTCTCCAAAGAGACAAAACAGTATGTTCTGAGGCAGCTTTATGAATACATCGAATTTCTCGAGAGATATTGCGGGAAAACATTCGATCAGGACAAGATGAAGGAAGTGGGACGATTATCGGTGGAAGGGCAAAGATTATGGAAGGCCGTACTTGACACGGCTGCGCATAAACCGGCTCCTCTGAGCGCCTTTGATGCCTTTTTTCACTTGGCCTTGATAGTGACCCTGCGCGGAACGCAGGTAGTCGTCGATTACTACACCACACTTCTCAAAGAAATGAAAGAACGAATCGAAGCCGGAATCGGCTCCATCGCAAATGAGCATTACAGACTGCTGTGGGATAACCTCCCCATATGGTACCGGACAAAATGGTTATCCGAAAAGTTTGCATCCTACGATGCCTGTCTCGTTGCAGATACTTATACATCCGCATGGTGCGGCGCCCTCAAATATATTGACGAGAACGACTTTCTCAACACCATCGCCGAGGCCTATTCACGAATCTACCTCAATATTGGCATCGACCAGATGGCGGATGAAATTCTCTCCATGGTTGACAGGTATGATGTGAACGGTATCGTAATGCACTCGAACAGAAGCTGCAAGCCTTATTCGTTCGGCCAGTACGATATTCAGAGGATCATACGGAAGAAAAGGGGAGTCCCTTCCCTGGTCATTGAAGCGGACATGGTCGACGAAAGGAGCTTCGCGGAAAGTCAGATCGAAGCAAGGATAGAAGCTTTCATGGAGGTCATCAGGAGTTCCTGACGTTATTAGCAAAGTATACACGGATAAAAATAGTATCCACGTTCTCTACATTGAAGCCTTACCTTGTAAGTAGCGAAGAATCTTTAATCCATAAGTAGTATAATGCTTACCTTGCGCTTGCATACCCCCAGCAATTTACTGGGAATATGTTCACTACCAGATTGAATCTCCATCATCCTATTCCAAGTCTAATAAAATCAGTATTTTGGTGATGTAAATCATATAATTAGTTCATCATATGTGTTTTAATCAGGCCAAAATTGAGTGAGAAAACATAAAAAAATGTTTTAATCAAAATGAACTAAAGAAAAGAAGGATGCAGAAATGAATAGAGCACTTCTGGTTTTATTATGTATAGGTCTCGTTCTGAGTCCATGTTTAGTTTCAGCTCAAGATTTTATGCAACCTGGCTTAGAGCTAGCCAGCGTGGACAATGCGCTTCAAAACAACATTTCTATGACAAGAACAAAACAGAATCAAATCGCAACAGTTATTCACATAGTGCCACAGGATCTGATAATAAAAATACCGGATAAAGGTAAAATTCGCATGATTTCAGTTGCGTATTGTCCATCATTGGAATTTAAAAATTGGAGATGCGCCCATACCGGCACCATGAAACAGGTATTCGCCAAAGCTTTACGTCAGATGAGCATAGAAAAGGATGCGGACGATTTTGAGCTCTTGCAAGTTGTTCGGGTTTTCGACTCCGATGACTCGCGAGTATCAGCGTTATGGTTTTCTTACATAGAAAAAAAATCCATATCTATTCGTTAACGACAAAAGGGGAAAGACTAAGCAATAACTAATGGTTTTTCATTTCCCGCAATCCCACACAGAGATGGTCTGGAACTGGCTTACGTGTATACATCGCGTTATGTCCACAATCATGAGCGCGGTGGATGGTGAATGTATGAAGTCAGCAAGATCTGGATGTTTTTTGATATAGATGTTCTCGAAAGCATCCCACGCCTTCCCTCTTCTCAAGGTTCGGGCATTCCCCATCACCGTCACTGCCTCCGTACCCATAAGGTTTTTTGCCCTTTTTGACCTGTTATCAATGAGGAGCGCCACTGATTTTGTCTTCATCATATTCCTGTATTTTCTTGTCGCTCTTGGTGTGGCAAATATGACTGCTTTGGAGTCAGGTGAAAGGGCAAAATTAATAAGAGATGTATAGGGTTTCCCGTCATCATCTGTTGCAAGTACCGCAAAATACTCCATCCTGTTGAGCGCCTTCAAACGCTCCGCAATATCTGCTGCGCCCTTTCGTGTTGTGTTTGGAATCTTTTCTTTATTCATAACAAATTTACCACCACTCATAGTTTTTTTATACGTTCCACATAAGCCTTCACGTTAAACTTTGATTTGCAACCATTATAACTCATATAGCGAATCTTTCCAAAAACTGCCCGTTCATTCCACGGCCTGTCGTGAACACCGCCGATGCTCCAGGCAATACCACTATAGCCGTTGGTGTCCCTTCCATCAAGCCCATATCTGTCATTGAGGTAAATGGCAAGATGGAGGGCTTCTTCCGGTGATGCCGTCCATTCAAGAATTTTCTTGGCCCAATACATTCGCATATAGCCGTGCATTTTCCCTCGTTTCACAATCTCCATCTGGGCCGCATTCCAGAGTTCATCGTGGGTCTTTGCTCCTTCAAACACACCGATTGAGTATTCATAAGGTCGATGATCATTTCTATGGTCATTAAGCGTCTTTTGTGCCCAAGGCGGAAACCCTTCAAACATGTCATAGCGGGTGTTGTAAAAGCAATAATTATCGGATAGTTCACGACGGACAATCAGTTCTTCCAAAAAAGCCTCTGAATAGTCCTTTTTCCCCAAATGCTTCATTACTTCTATGGCTATCCTCTGGCTGGAGATCTGCCCAAAATGCAGATAGGGTGAAAGGTTCGATTGGCTATCATTATTCGGATCATTTCTCTCTGTGGAATAGTGGTCTAAACGCGTTTTCATAAAGTCGGAAAGCACCTTCTGTGCCGCCACTTCGCCTGATTTTATCCAGTTCAGAACACCTACGGAAGAATCCACCTTAAGCTTTTTCTTCACACCCAGCCAGTCGATACGTTTCTTTTCTCCAACCCATGGAATCGGGTGCTTGTGTAATGGAGGATATTCTACTAAAAAGTCCTTCAATGCTCTGTGTATCTTGGGACGAAAGGTGTATGCCCCGAATTCCTGTTTGGGAGAGGCAATCCAGCATGGAACAATGTTACGGCTGTCCACTTCATAAAAAGAGGATTCAATTTCTTTTACAATATGTGCCTTCCATGTTCTTTTACTTCTGAGGGGATCGAAATCAGCAACCAGTGTACCGACCCTGTATGTTCGCAGGAATCGAGGTATTTCTTTCTCCGCAGCACCGGTGAGAAGAAAAAAGTGGATATTTTTTTCTGCAAGGCCTTCCTCTACAGTCTCCAATCCTGTAAGCATGAAATCATAGTGTCTGATCGTTGCATTGAGGAATTGTGGTACCAGGCAGAAGATAACTGCAAGAGGAGCATCTTGTTTCATAGCCATATGCTGGGCAAACAGCAGTGCCCAGTTATCACGTGCGCGTTGGTCGCGGCTCATCCAGTACACTACAGGTGCCTTACTTTTTATGCCCTCTTTAAGTAATCTCGCTCTGGCATTATTCATTACTATCTCTGTCATGATTTATCCTACCATCCCTTGACTTACTTTGCTATAATTAACAAAACTAATGCAATCGAGGTGAGATCTATGAAACTGAGTGAATATTTTGAAGAGAAAATGGGAACAGGCGTCATTTCGACGGCAGATGATAAAGGTATCGTCAATGCGGCCATTTATTCCCGTCCCCACTTTATGGATGAGGAAACCATTGCCTTCATTATGGCAGATCGACTGACCCACCATAATCTCAAGGCGAATCCCCACGCCGCATACCTGTTTATTGAAGCAGGAAATACATATGTGGGCAAAAGGCTGTATCTTACAAAGATAAAAGAGGAAAAGGACAGCCCGCTGATCGCAACATTGAGGCGGAGAAAGACCAATTCCGCCTCAAAATCATATGAAACAGAAACAAAATACCTCGTCTACTTCCGTATCGATAAGGTACTCCCCTTGATCGGAGACAAGGTATGATGCACCATCACAAAGCACACCCCAGTGGGCGTGCCTTTCTTACTAACCTTAAGGTGCCTATGCCTCTCTGGAAAAAGATATGGCTCCTGTTAAGAAATAACGCAAAGAAGCTTTTCACCTTGAGTAATTGTTGCGGCAATCACGGTGAGCCAGGGTGTTGACAGATTGACGAAGATGCCACCGGTCGGTGACATGTGAAGTAGGGCGTGAAAGACCCCTTTATCCTTGCCCTTTTTTTGCACGGGGGATGATAGTGGCATGTGCGTGTTCCTTTCATAAGAATTATAACAGAGATAATCAGTTTTTATCAAAAAAAATAGACAGAACTATTGCATCAAATATGATAATAACAATGACGTGTTGAATCGCCTTTGTGAATGAGAAAGGAAATCAGTTCTATGTCTCAATCCAATTCATCGCAACCCTATGATTTTATACGTGACATTATAAATGAAGACATAAAAACCGGTAAGCACCAGGGGCGTGTTGCCACCAGATTTCCTCCTGAGCCGAATGGATACCCCCATATCGGACATGCGAAGTCTGTCTGCTTGAATTTCGGCATCGCCATCCAGTATGGAGGCACTTGTAATTTACGTATGGACGATACGGATCCCAGCGGGGAGAGCATGGAATATGTGGAGTCTCTCATACGGGATGTAAAGTGGCTGGGTTTTGACTGGGGAGATCGTTTATATTATGCCTCCGATTACTATGAAAAACTGTACCAGTATGCCGTGCAGCTTATTAAAATGGGTAAGGCTTACGTCTGCAGCTTGAGTGCAGAAGAAATGCGCGAGTACCGGGGTACCTTCACAGAACCAGGAAAAGAAAGCCCTTATCGCAACAGATCGATTGAAGAAAATCTGGATTTGTTCACGCGCATGCGGGCTGGTGAGTTTGATGATGGAGCCCATGTCCTCCGGGCTAAAATAGACATGGCTTCCCCCAATATTTCCATGCGTGATCCCGTCATGTACCGCATAAAAAAAGAGACGCATTATCGAACGGGTGATGCATGGTGCATCTATCCCATGTACGATTTTGCACATTGCCTCTCGGATTCCATCGAGGGTATCACTCATTCCATTTGTACCTTAGAGTTTGAAAACAATCGGCCTCTCTACGATTGGTTTCTGGATGAATTAAGGGTAGAGCATCATCCTCAGCAGATCGAGTTTGCGCGTCTCAACCTCAGCTACACCATTATGAGCAAACGCAAGCTTATTGAATTAGTGGAGAAAGGCATTACAAATGGTTGGGATGATCCTCAGATGCCCACTATATCTGGCATGAGGAGACGGGGTTACACTCCTGATGCGATACGCGACTTCTGTGAACGCATTGGTGTGGCCAAGAATGACAGCCTCATCGATATGGCCTTACTTGAGAACTGTGTCCGAGACGATCTGAATGAAAAGGCGCCCCGTTGTATGGCAGTGCTTCGACCTCTCCGTGTAATCATAGACAACTACCCGAAAGGACTGGTCGAAGAGCTCAATTGTCCGTATCATCCTCAGAAATCTGAAATGGGCTCCCGGGAAGTCCCCTTCTCCCGTGAACTTTATGTTGAACAGGAAGATTTCATGGAAAATCCACCCAAGAAGTATTACCGGCTTGCACTAGGCAGAGAGGTACGACTCCGGTATGGGTACTTCGTGAAATGCACGAATGTGGTGAAAGATCCAAAAAGTGGCAAAGTCATAGAAGTGCACTGCACCTATGACCCCGAAACAAGAAGCGGCTTTGCCCCTGACGGAAGAAAAGTCGATGCAACTATCCACTGGGTATCGGCGGCTCATTCACTTCCCGCCGAGGTGCGCCTTTACGACCGACTTTTCCGTGTTGCCAACCCTCTGAAGGAAGAAACTGGTTTCATCGAGTATCTGAATCCGAAATCATTGGAAATTCTCAAGAACTGTCGCATGGAACCAAGCCTAAAAAATACCGTTCCCGGAAATAAGTTCCAGTTTGAGCGGCTCGGTTACTTCTGTGCAGATCCTGATTCTACCGCCAACCTTATGGTATTTAACCGTACCGTAACGCTGCGGGATACTTGGGCCAAAATTGCAGAAAAGGGAAAACCGTAGAGCTCCTGAAAGAGAAAAGGGTTGAACTCAGCTGAGTCAAACCCTTTTCTTTATAATGGCTGGGGGAAGAGGAGTCGAACCTCTATTCACGGAGTCAGAGTCCGGTGTCCTACCATTGAACGATCCCCCAATAATCTATAGAAATCATTAATACTCATCGGCTAACAATGAAATGGTCGGGGCGAGAGGATTTGAACCTCCGACCCTCTGAACCCCATTCAGATACGCTACCAAGCTGCGCTACGCCCCGACTATTTATCTATACAAGGGGTGCATAATTACCATCATGTCACATTTCTGTCAAGAATTATGAATATCTGCCGATATATTAATAGATGAATAAATTCCTTGAATTCGAAGACATCGTAATGTACTATACCAACGTTTCTTAATTAGCTATTGAAGTTCCGATTAATATTCGTGAGTGAAATTGTCATGTGGCATGTAATTCTGGCTCCTTTATTCTTGATATTCGCTTTTGCTCCACCAGTATTTGCAGACATCTATAAGTATGTGGATACTGAAGGTGTTCTCCATCTCACAAACGTTCCTACCCAAACGGGTATTAAATATACGCTGATCATGAGGGAAAAACGCGTTCTTTTAAATAGAAAGCTGGCAGAAAACATATCACAATACGATGAACTTATTAAGAAGGCTTCGGGGAAATATAATGTAGAACCTGCTTTGGTAAAAGCAATCATCAAGGCCGAATCCAATTTTAACCACCGTGCCGTGTCCCCAAAAGGGGCGAAGGGACTGATGCAACTGATGCCGGCAACAGCTTCTCACCTGCAGGTGCAGGATTCTTTCCATCCTGAAAACAATATTGAAGGTGGGGTAAAATACGTGCGATATCTTTTAAATTTTTTTAACGGAAATCTTCCCTTAGCGCTTGCAGCCTATAATGCTGGAGAAAATGCCGTAGTCAGATATGGCGGAATCCCCCCCTACCGTGAGACACAGACATACGTTCGCAGGGTTCTAAGTTACTTCGAAAGATTCAAATAGTGGCAAAATTTAAAAACCATGGGCAGGACTTTTTACGAAATCTGACCAGTAAAGAAATATTTCTTTAACTTTGCAAATTTCTTTTCTTTGATTCCGCGAATTTTCATTAAATCTTCTAGTTTGCGAAATCTTCCCGAATGTTCCCTGAATTGAATGATCTGTAACGCCGTTTTTTCACCTATGCCGGGGATCAGCATAAGATCATCAAGTGTGGCCTTATTAATATTGATAGGGATATTCAAGGCTACCCTGTTAACATTATCCATTTCTCTTATTGCTATTTTACAACCTGAATCTATTACAACGTTATTGCCATGTATGAGTTGCGCATGGAGTGTTTTTTCATCAAACTTTTCTAAATTTTGCATCTCGGCAGCTTTCAGCAGATCGACGACATTTGCGTTTCTCGGTAACCAATAGATACCATGGTGCCTTGTATCGCCGGTAATCTCAATGACTATTTGATCATGGCCCATATCTCTATATGGGATGTCGCATACGTTCGATGGCAACAGGAAAGACGAAAATGCAAGAGTATAACTGATTACCGCAATGACGATTAAGACAATTGCCCCATCAAGTTGTCTGTCCGACATTTGTATCTTCATGAGTACGAAAAAAGACTTCATGTCACATCCCCTGTGGAAACATCGAGGTCAAGAGAAGAATTTTTACTGCCTTTACAAAATACCTCTAAATCTTTCATTTTGAAGGGAATACTTAATGGTATCGAAAATTTTTGTGACCGCGTGATGCACCCATCGTCATAGAGGCTTGCTCCATATCTGTTGAATTATTTCTTCTTATCCAGGCCGAATGCATCATGCAGGGATGAAACGGCCAGTTCTGTATATTTTGCCTGTATGACGCAGGAAATCTTAATTTCAGAAGTACTGATCATTAAAATATTAACCCCTTCTTTCGCCAACGCCGAGAACATCTTGGCCGCAACTCCTGAATGGCTGACCATCCCTACCCCGATAATTGATACCTTAGCAACATCATCATCTATTTCTACCTTTTTTGCACCGATATCTTTTGAAACACTACCAATAATCTTATGTGCCTTCTTTATTTCTTTACGTGAGACCGTAAATGTCAAATCTGTAAAGCCTTCAATGCTGGCGTTTTGAATAATCATATCAACCACAATATTGTTCTCTGCAAGTGGCGTAAACAACCGAGCGGCAATGCCTGGCCGGTCCGGAACACGGACTACGGTGATTTTCGCTTGATCGCGATCGTATGTTACCCCACATATAAGTTCTTTTTCCATGTCTTCATCCTCCTTAGTAACCAGTGTCCCTCCTCCGTCCGTAAATGACGATCTCACACACACAGGCACCTCATATTTTTTTGCCAGTTCAACTGAGCGGGGTTGCAAAACTTTTGCCCCTGTTCTTGCCATTTCCAGCATCTCTTCATAGGAAATCTTGCTCAACATTCGTGCTTTGCTGCATATGTTCGGATCTGCGGTGTAAACCCCCTCAACATCAGTGTAAATATCGCATACACCCGCTTTCAGGGCGGCCGCTAACGCAACCGCGCTTGTATCTGAGCCGCCTCTCCCAAGAGTCGTAATATTGTTTTCCTTATCCACGCCTTGAAAACCAGCAACTACTACGATTGTTCCTCTTTTGAGCTCTCTGGTTATTTTCTTTGCATCGATTTGGATGATACGCGCCTTTTTATAGGCCTGATCGGTAAGGATTTTGATCTGAAAACCCAGATAAGATTTGGCTACGTGTCCCATTTTATTCAAAATTATGGATAGCAAGCTTGCCGTAACCTGCTCTCCGATGGAAATGAGAGCATCATATTCCCGCTCGTGGGGATCTTCCGCAGCCTTATGTGCTAATTGGATAAGCCTATCCGTCTCTCCAGCCATTGCCGACACCACCACAACAACGCGATTTCCTGCTTCTTTCGTTTTTATAATTCTTTTTGCTACATTCTCTATCCTGTTAAGATCGGCAACTGAAGTCCCACCATATTTTTGCACAACAATGGCCATTCTCTAAAATCCTCCGCTTTTCAATGCATTTGACATCCGGGCAATTCTTTTTTTCTGCCCGGATATTACTATTTCTCTTACATTCTCATCGAGATATTTAAACGAAATGCACAAGGTTTCCTCTGTGAGGATGTGGCGCATTTTATCGGCCCATTCGATAACGCTGATACCATCTCCAAAAAGATATTCCTCAAAGCCCATATCCTCCATGTCCTGAGAATCCCGTAACCGATACAGATCAAAGTGGTAGAGCGCTATCTTTCCCGGATACTCATTAATCAGCGTAAACGAGGGGCTCATTATCTTAAACCCTTCGGGGACTTCTAAACCCCGGGCAACACCCTGTGTAAAGCATGTCTTCCCGGCTCCCAACTCACCTACAAGTGCAAGAACGTCCCCTTTTGTCAGATTCTCCCCAATAATCTTTCCAATAGAAAAGGTTTCTTCCGGATTATTAGAAATAACACAAAGCTGGGAAGTTTCCTTGCTCATACATTTCTTCATTGCTCGAGAACAACTACGGCCTGTGCATTCTCCCTTGTATGCGTCATGCTTACATGAACCGCAGTGATGCCGTGGTTACCAAGGACCTCTTTTATCTTTTCATTCATATGCACATGCGGACTCCCCTGAGGATTGTTGATCACCTCGATATCTTTTAAAGAAATCCCCATTCCCAGTCCTATGCCGAGAGATTTCAGGAATGATTCCTTGGCAGCAAACCTGGCGGCGTAATGCATTGCCGGATTAGCCTTATGCTGACAATAACTAATTTCATCCTGTGAATATACCTTCTCGGTAAAACGTCCTCCCCATCTTTTAAGAATTTTTTCGATCCTGTTAATTTCAACTAAATCCGTTCCAATTCCGTAAATCATCTTTTTATCCTTGTGGCACTGCTACGCCCTGACAATCGCATCAGCCACGGCTGCAACCTTTTTCATGGCTTTCACATCATGTACCCTTACTATATTCGCACCGTTCACAATGGACGCGGTAACGGCTGCAGCAGTCCCCTCTGTGCGCTCTAATGGCGTTCCCCCGGTTATTTTGCCGATAAAGGCTTTGCGGGACACGCCTATCAGAATCGGTCTCCCCAATACCTTAAATTCTGATAGATTTTTCAGAATTTTGAGGTTGTCTTCACCGGTTTTACCAAAGCCGATTCCGGGATCGATGACAATACTTTCTTCAGAAATTCCGGCTGTCAGTGCGTGATCTATTGTATTTCCCAGAAATTCAATAATCTCACCCAGAAGTGAAGGATAGGACAAGTCGCCCGTCTGCATATCCCTGGGTGTTCCCCGCATGTGCATGAGCACAACTCCAGCCCCTGATCCGTTTATGACATGTGCCATGTTCTCATCAAGGCTGATCGAGCCTATGTCGTTCACAATTTCCGCGCCGCACTCAATAGCCGCTTGAGCGACCTCAGCCTTCGTAGTATCTATGGAAATCGGAACATTCACACAACATGCTAAGGCTTTTATCACCGGAATTACCCTTGCCACTTCCTCCCCAACAGTTACCGGCTCTGCCCCGGGTCTCGAAGATTCTCCGCCGACATCAATAATATCAGCACCTTCCTCTACCATTTGTACACCGTATTGAACAGCATCTTCCGGTGTATTGAACATCCCACCGTCAGAAAATGAGTCTGGTGTTACATTGAGTATCCCCATAATGTGCGTGCGGTCTCCGAGAACCATTTTTCTTCTGCATGTTCTGAGAATAAAAATATCTTTTACAATATTTGTTAAAAGCTGTTTGATGGCTATTGATATGACTTTTAAGCCAAGAGGTTGAAAGGATACTTTATCGGCAAATCGCTGGATCTGTTTCGCTGTACCCATGATCACCACATCTGTTTCCTTGACGCTGCAGGAAACGGAGGATCGTGAAACCGCGGCATCGCCGCCGAGTGAAAGCATCTCCTGTTTAATAATGTTCGCCACATTACACTTAATGCCCTCAAGCAGTAAGTTGCAATGTGCCATCTTGGGAAGCATCGCTTCAATACCGTAAGGATCCACATTGATCTTTTTCAGTATCTGGAGAGCGTCAGAAGATGTTCGTAAGTGAAGATGTCTTACACGGTTAATCTCTGATGTTGTATTTCCCATTATATAAGATTATTCAGCGGGTATAGATCTTTCTTAGTTTATTACGTTTTCCTGTAGTATTAAATCTCCCGTTTCTTCCCTCTCTCCCATTTTTTGCTGTATAATCGCATCCAGCTCAGAAGTATTTAACACCTCTTTTTCAAGGAGTTCTGAGGCAATCTTGTTTAAGATATCGATATGATCTGACAACAATTTCTTTGCTTTTTCATAGCTTTCTGAAACAATGCGCGTTATTTCTTTATCTATCCTTTGCGCTGTTTCCTCGCTGTAATCTTTGTGCATCGCAAATTCACGGCCAAGAAATATCTGCTCCTCTTTCTTGCCGTAACTGAGCGGGCCCATCACATCACTCATGCCCCATTCGCATACCATTTTTCTTGCCAGATTTGTCGCCCGTTCGATATCGTTTCCGGAACCTGTGGTAAATTCATTCAAAATCAGCTCTTCTGCTGCTCTGCCGCCTAAGAGAATAGTAATGTTGTTCAAGAGATACTGCTTGGGATAGGTATGCTTTTCATCTACAGGCAACTGTTGGGTCAATCCCAGAGCCATCCCCCTGGGGATAATGGTAACTTTATGAATGGGATCGCTTCCCGGTAATAATCTTGCTACCAGGGCGTGACCGGATTCATGGTAGGCCGTGTTTCTTTTCTCTGCATCGCTTATCACCATACTCTTTCTTTCCGCACCCATCATCACCTTATCTTTGGCAAACTCGAAGTCGTTCATGGTCACTTTATCCTTACCGTAGCGGGCAGCATAGAGAACAGCTTCATTCACAAGATTTTCAATGTCAGCGCCCGAAAATCCTGGGGTTCCTCTGGCAATTACCGCGAAATCGACATCTTCATTCA
This sequence comes from uncultured Syntrophaceae bacterium, assembly GCA_964564625.1. GTDB lineage: Bacteria > Desulfobacterota > Syntrophia > Syntrophales > UBA2185 > UBA2185. The sequence goes on from CAZMBE010000003.1 coordinate 105,377, forward strand.
GAGGGGTCTTTTTGGTATGAACCTCCAAAATCTTTTCCCTTCCCTTCACATCGGGAAGGGGGACCACTACCTGCCTGTCAAATCTGCCCGGCCTCAGGAGGGCGGGATCAAGGACATCAGGCCGGTTTGTTGCGGAAACAAGAATTACTCCCTCGTTTGATTCAAAACCGTCCATTTCAACGAGAAGCTGGTTCAAAGTCTGTTCTCTTTCGTCGTGTCCCCCTCCCAGACCTGCGCCCCTGTGCCTTCCCACGGCATCAATCTCATCGATAAAGATAATGCAGGGGGCATTCTTTTTACCTTGTTCGAACAGATCCCTTACCCTCGATGCCCCTACACCTACGAACATCTCGACAAAATCCGATCCGCTGATACTGAGAAAAGGCACTTCTGCCTCACCGGCAATGGCCCGGGCAAGTAACGTTTTGCCAGTACCAGGCTGCCCGACAAGGAGCAAACCTTTGGGTATCCTGCCGCCAAGCCTCGTGAATTTTTTCGGATCCTTGAGAAATTCAATCACCTCTTCCAGTTCTGCCTTTGCTTCATCAATCCCTGCGACATCAGCAAAAGTCACTTTTTTTGATTTATCCGTAACAAGACGCGCCCTGCTTTTTCCGAACGCCATTGCCTTGCCGCCACCCGCCTGCATTTGACGCATAAAGAATATCCACACACCTATAAGGAGGAGCATGGGAACCCATGAAATCAACACATTCATATACCATGGAGACTCATCTACAGGTTTCGATGCAATCTTCACCCCTTTTTCTTTGAGAAGTGGAACTACACTCGCGTCTTTTGGTGCATATGTCTTGAAACTCTTGCCATTGCTAAGTTTGCCTGTAATACTTTCGCCCTGCATGGTAACTTCAACAATCTGACCCTTTTCCGCGTAACTTATAAAATCGCTATAAATTATGCTTTCCTGGGTGCTCTTTGGCTGATTAAACAGATGCCACAACAACACAAATACGAGACTGATAAATAGCCAGAGCGCTATGTTTTTTTGTAAAGAATTCAATAGTACCTCCCTTTAATACACCTTAGACATTTCTCTCTACGATTTCACCCAATATGGTAATGTTTAGAACTACAATAACTACAGCATTATTTCAAACTATTTCTACCTTCAGAACCCTTCTTGTTTCCTCCGATATTTTCACACGTTCACTCAATCTCCTCCCGACGATCCATATGACCGATACCTGATCTAATAACAGCAGGGTTTGCTTGCGAACATCTATGGGCACCTTTTCATCAATGAAATAGTTCTTAATCTTCTTCTCTCCTCGCATCCCCAGGGGCTGTATCCGGTCACCCGGTTTTATTGTTCTTATAATCACAGGCGGAACAACTGTGTCGTAGTCCATAAAAACAATATTTTTGGTAACTGCGCGAAGATCTTCAGGGTGTTTGACAAATTCAGATTGCAGTATTTTCCCTAACTCTGCAATGTTCACGGATCCTGGAAATGCAACCTCATAATGTATGTTGTCAAATATATCCCGAGTAATGTTTCTTTTTGCTTTTATTCCCTTGGAGATGATAAGGGAGTCGTATTCTCGCCGTACCATAATACCATGAGGAAGATCCAGATAACCGCTTGGGTGGCCGCTGGAGTACAAATCCGTAACTGCCTTGATATGAGCATACCCGATACCCTGGCCACCGGGTGTTAATTGCCGTAAAAGACCCTTTATCACCTGGTTTTGAACAGCTTCATGATACTTTCGAAATTCAGATATACTGATAGTGATGTCACTGCTTTCCGCCTTGATTTTCCAATTTGGAATGATAGCACGAGACATTGATTTCATGTAATCATCTTCCAGGCGCATTATTTCCGCCATGTTTTGCAGGTTTTCTTCCAGATTTGGATTATATTCTTTTAATTGCGGTATCAGCGAATTTCTTATTCTGTTTCTCAGATAAAGACTTTCAGTATTCGACGCGTCAGTCACGTACTGTATTTTGTGGGATTCAATAAATGACAATATCTTTTCCCTAGATATACTCAGAAGCGGTCTGATATACAAAGAATCCCTTATGGGCAACATGCCCTTCAACCCTTCGGAACCGCTACCTCTCAACACATTCATCACTACGGTCTCTATCTGATCGTTCAGATTATGTCCCAATGCGATTTTATGCGCATGATATTTCCTGGCCACATCATTGAGAAATTGGTATCTCACCTCCCTGCCGATGTCTTCTATGGATCTTCCGGTCCCTTGTCTGAGGGAGTTGATATCTACCTTCCTGCTCTCTGATGTAATTTCCATTTCACGGCTTATTCTGAGGACCAATTGTTCATCGTCATCGGCTTCCTTGCGAAGACCATGGTTGAGGTGAGCGGTAATCAATGTTAGCTCATATTCTTTAGAAATGAGCGCAAGCACTTTCAATAACGCGACAGAATCAGGGCCTCCGGAAACGGCGACTATAACGCATTCTCCTTTATTGAGCATACAGTGCTTTTGTATGGAATCCTTAACTTTATTAATCATTAAAATACGCTCATCCGAATATCTTGATCAATTCTGATAGTCCTTCGCACGCGAAATCCGGTTTCAATGAATACAGTATGTTCCTTGGGGTCAAACCGTTCAAAAGTGCGCAGCTCAATACCCTCGTATTCTTTGCCAGCATAATGTCATTCACACCGTCACCGATGACCACCGCATCAGTATTTTCTACACCAAATTTTTGGATGAGTGGATTCAACAATTGCGGATCAGGTTTCTTATACGGTGTACTATCAGCCCCGATAATATCATCGAAATAATGCGAGATGCCGAACGCGTCGGCCATCACCTCAGTAAAATATTTGCGTTTGTTTGTAATGATAAATTTTTTCTTAGCCTGAAAATGATCGAGTACTTCAATAACAGAATCACATAGGTATGTCGTATCCAGCATGTGTTCCGCGTAATGGTCGGAAAATATTTTCAGAGCATCGCTGAAATATTGCTTGTTATTTATGCCGAGGGACCTTTCGATTAATTTATGCACACCGTCTCCTATGTATCTGATTATCGCTTCTTGATCCATCATGGGAATATTTAAGGTTCTGAGGGTGTAATTCACGGAAGCTGCGATGTCTCCACCCGAATTCACAAGGGTTCCGTCAAAGTCAAATATCATAAGGCTAATGTGTTTCATTCTTTCCAGTCCCTATTAAATTCTCGTTTTTTTTCTCTCATTGAAGTCTAAAAAAGATTCAAAGTCTCACAACCATTCACTGGAATTCTCGATCCCTTGACCACTTGAATCCTAAAGAAGACAATAGGCCTTTCCGGAGATGCTTGTTTCTGTATATATAAATGATTATACAATAACAAGAGATCAATAGAAATAAATATCCTTTTTTGTTCTCTTGACTATTTGACACTATTTATGGTAGCTCTCCATAATCCGCTTGGATCCAGGACAGATGGACTGAGACGGAACGGTCAAATACGATAGTTTGTATCTTTAGGCCTTCCGGGGTTTGTCTGGAAGGCCTTTTGCTATTTTTACCCATAAACGTGTAGGATATGAGCAGGGACACCATCGCAATTTTGGGCCTCGGCAAAGTTGGAAGAGCAGTCGGCTTTCTTCTTCGATCAGCCGGCTATGCAATTACCGCAGTGGCGAGCAGATCTGCGTCATCCCTTACTCAGGGAATCGCATATACAGGCGGAGAAGCCTTTACAAACCCTTCAGAAGCTGCCTCTCGCGCTCAGTGCATTTTTATTACAACGTCTGATGATGCCATTGCTTCCGTTTGTGAGAAGATAGCAAATGAGGGCGCTATAAAACCAGGCAAAAAGGTTATTCACATGAGCGGTTCCGGCGGGCTTAATCTCCTTGAAACAGCGCGGCGGTCCGGCGCCTATACAGCAAGCATACATCCGCTCCAGTCCTTTGCCGACGTGGAGGGCGCGATCAAAAATATCCCTGGCAGCACTTTCGGTATTACCTCTCAAGATGAAATAAGAGAATGGTCAATAAAAATTGTTAGAGACCTGGCAGGCGTTCCTTTCTTCGTCTCCGATGAGGACAAACCCCTTTACCATGCTGCGGCCTGTATAGCTTCAAATTACCTGACGACCCTCATCCATACGGTTGAAGTGATATACCAATCCCTTGGTTTGAGGCATGAGGACGCTATGCATGCCTTTTGGCCTCTTGTGAAAGGTACGATGAGAAATATAGAGGAACGGGGAACGGTACAAGCTTTAACAGGGCCGATAGCACGCGGTGATATGGGCCCCATAAAACAACACATCGAGGCCCTGCAGAATAAATTGCCGCACTATTTACATGTATACAGTATTCTTGGAATATTAACGACGGAAATTGGTGTAGAGAAAAAAACGTTGTCTCCACAAGGTGCCGAATGTATTAAACAATTATTAGAAGGAGGTCTCCACTATGAGCACACAGACAAGCATCAGTAAGGTTACCACTGCCACAATCCGCGATATGGCGAGCAAGGGTGAAAAAATCACTATGCTGACGGCTTACGATTACCCCACAGCTCTGATTGTGGATGAAGCAGGCATCGATATAATCCTTGTGGGAGATTCACTTGGCATGGTTATCTTAGGCTACGACAGCACCCTTCCTGTTACAATGGATGAAATGATTCATCATACCAAGGCAGTATCCCGGGCAGTAAAACACGCCATGGTAGTGGGAGATATGCCGTTTATGTCGTATCAGGTTTCTGTCGAGGATGCGCTGTATAACGCAGCTCGTTTCCTCCAGGAGGCAGGTGCACAGGGTGTCAAATTGGAAGGTGGCAGAGAGGTGGCAGAAATCACGAGAAGAATAACCTCTTCTGGAATTCCTGTCATGGCGCACCTTGGTCTTACACCTCAATCTGTTCACCAGTTTGGAGGATATAAGGTTCAGGGAAAAGAAGACGCGTCTGCAAAAAGAATCATGGAAGATGCCAAGATCCTTGAAGAAGCGGGGGCTTTTTCTCTTGTGTTAGAATGTGTTCCCGCAACACTTGCCAAAGATGTGTCAGAATCACTCACTATACCCACCATAGGCATCGGCGCAGGCGTTGATTGCGACGGCCAGGTGCTGGTTCTTCATGACATGCTGGGAATGTTCGAAAAATTTATGCCAAAATTTGTGAAACCTTACGCCAAGTTGAATGTTCAGATGAAGGAGGCTATCCAGCAATATATCGATGAGGTGAAAAAGGGCACCTTCCCAGAAAAGAAACATTCATTCTTATGAAGTAAATTTTTTACGATATCAGTTTTTATATACAACAATATTGGATTTTGCTCTTAATTTTTTCAATATGGTCTCAAAGGCTTCCTGTTGTTTCTGTTGCTGGATAAGAGCGGAAATATTTCCCTTCATTCTTTCGCTCAGACTAATTACCGTCGGAGCATTTTTTTCCAATACCTGGATTATATGGTAACCGAACTCAGTTTCAACAACTGGCCCGATTGCATTTAACTCCTGTGAAAAGGCAGCATCTTCAAATTGTTTAACCATTTCACCCCGTGAAAAAACACCCAAGTCACCACCATTTTCCTTACTAGGGCAGTCTGAATTCTTCTTGGCTATCTCAGCAAAGTCTGCCCCCGCAGTTAATTGATTACGTAAATCCTCAGCTTTCGCTTTTTTCCCTTCTTTCACTTTATCATCATCTCCGGCCGCTTTCGCTACGAGTATGTGTCGCACGCGAACAGATTCAGGTGTCTTAAACTTCTCCTTATTTTTTTCGTAAAAGTCGGTTATTTCTTTTTCCGTCGGCTTAACGTTCGCTGACGGCTGCGACATCACAAGCTTGTTAACTTTAAGCCCAAAGCGGATATCGTCTTTCATTTTTTCCTTGGTGATCTTATTCTTCTTAATAATGTCATCAAGTGTCGTGCCCTCAGGAAGGTTCTTCTTAAGTCTTTCTATGGCTGCCGTCACCTCATTTTCGGCGGCGCTTATTTTAAGCCTGTTTACTTCATTTGTAAGCAGCGTCCTTATTATAAAATCATTAATGATCTGGTTGCGCACATTCTCCCTGACTTTCTCCAGGCGGTTAGCAGGTACCTGCTTCCTGATCGCTGCTATCCTTTTTTTAACATCCGATTCCAGCTGATCTTTGGTCAGCTTCGCACCATCAACATTCACGATGACCCCTGGTTCCGAAGATTGTGTGAGCAAAGGTACATCAGTCGGAACTACAGGGGTGGGTTCCGCCTGTTGAACCGTTGGTGTTTTTGTTTCAGCATTTGTACTTGCTTGTTTTTCTTCTTTTGTACCGCAACCAGTAAATACCAGCGTGATAAGACAGGCGGCGATAAAGAAGGTATGTATATATTTCTGGTCTACCATGACATGGCCTCCATCAGTTATAAAATTAATTTTTCACTACTTTCTATTATGCTATGTATATTATACTCTTACTACTATAAATGCACGGTTTATTTCATCATACAATCAACAATATTTTTTAATGAATCATAATCATCACCCTTAATCCAGTGAATTTGAATACCCTGCTTTTCCATCCTCCTGAACCATGTTTCCTGCCTTTTCGCAAACTGGTGTATTCGCGTGTTGAGGGTGTCAAACATATCTTTGTAACTCAACACGCCCCGAAGATAGAGTCCTACATAACGATATTCAAGTCCAAAAAAATCAAGTTTCTCCCATTGGATACCGGAGGCATTAAGATTTTTTACCTCTTCTATCATGCCGGACATGATCCTTTCTCTAAGACGGTATGTAATTCTCTGACGCAGTATTGACCTTTCCCAGCAAATACCAATCACCAAAGGAATAATCACGGGAACATTGTCATCAAAACTAGAATCTTGAGCTTTTGTAAATTCCTGTATTTCTATTGCCCGTATCAGCCGTTTACGGTCACACAAATCCGTTGTGTTGTGGGCTGCAGGATTAAGAGTAAGGTATCTCTCAACCAGGGCATGCATCTCCTCCTTCTCCAGCTCGTTCCTCAGCCAATGAGATTCCGGAACTTCAAACATTTTGTAGCCTTTAATTACGGATTCGATATAAAGTCCCGTCCCTCCAGCCATAATCGGAATTATGCCCCGTGAAGAAATCTCAGAGAAACACACAAAAAAATATCTCTGATATTCGAAAACATTGAACTCATAGGAGGGATCAACAATATTGACAAGGTGGCAGGGAATGGTTACGCCATCAACAACATATTCGCTCAAATCCTTGCCGGTGCCAATATCCATGCCCCGGTAAACCTGACGGGAGTCTGCCGATATTATCTCAGAAGATAGTTCTTTTGCAAGGCGGGCGGCAAGTTTCGTTTTCCCCGATGCTGTAGGCCCCAAAATCACGATCAGGTTACATGGCATCTCAGAGGTAATCATACTATGTGTTGTATTTATTATATTTGTAACTTTAAAAAGATGTTTTCCATTCTGTTAAGTAACTATAGTTTCAATGTATTTTACTTGAGTCTTCTACCCATAGAATTCCGAAGATGCCCGCAACTATACGGATATGATCCCAATAGTTACAATGAATTTTGTTGAAATAGATCTTTAATCCATGTAAGCAGAGGCGGTTTATATAACAAATGGATGAAGATTGCCATGAAAAATGAAGGTCTTGATCTTGGCACCGGGCCGATTCTCCCGCTGCTCCTCAAAATGAGCTGGCCGTCAATTACCGCGATGTTCGCGATGGCGCTTTATAATCTTATTGACACCTTCTGGCTTACCCGTTTCAGTTCTCAGGCAATTGCCGCTTTGACTATCTGTTTTCCTATCCAGATGGTGTTCGGCGCCATCGGTGTTGGCACAGGTGTCGGTGCCGGTTCTTTTGCAGCCCGAATGTTTGGTGCCGGCGATTATGTAAGAGCAAAACAAACGGCCGGACAAATAATTATTCTTTCTGCTTCCCTGAGCTTTCTGATTATCACCGTAACCCTGATTTACCATGACATAATCTTGAAGATTTTCGGGGCAACGGGGGATGTCCTGCCATTAGCGAGGCAATATCTTGTCACGGTTGTTTTTGGCTCGCCATTTTTACTTTTCATGATGATGGCAAATAACCTTTTACGCGCTGAAGGCAAACCCAACACGTCAATGTATGTCATTCTCGTTATGTCCGCTCTCGGCATGGTGCTCGATCCCATCTTCATATTTGGGTGGGGTCCCATACCCTGTATGGGCATCATGGGCGCAGCGTTATCTGCCATCATCTCCTATTTTTCTGCCGGCGCGCTGTCCTATTACTATCTTAACCTCAGATCATCAAAATATGATCTTCACTGGCGATACCTGATTCCCAATATTTCGATCATTTCATCCATTTATCAAACAGGCTTTCCCTCCGTGATCATGAACCTTGTCTTTGGTCTTGTACTGATTGTGTACAACTATGTTCTTGGTTTCTTCGGATCACTGGCTATCGCGACCCTGGGCCTCTGTTTTCGCATTAACGGACTTGTCGTTATGGTGTTATTTGGCATAGGACATGGAGTAATGCCCATGGTAGGTTTTAATGAAGGTGCAGGTCTTCACAAACGGCTTATGGAAACGGTCAATCTAGCGGTGAAAATATCTTTTATCTTTTCAGCGGCGGCTTTTTTGCTTTTTGAATTGTTTGCTCCATCTATTCTTGAGGTATTCACACGCGATGGGGAGCTGCTGGAAATTGCCGTTCCGGCCTTGAGAATCTTCGTTACCATGCTTTTATTTATCGGCCCCACTCTTATGTGGATCAATATGTTCATCGGTCTTGGCAAAGGATTCACCTCTATGGTGCTGCTCATGATGCGCGATGCTATCATTTTAATACCAATGCTGATCCTGTTTCCATCTATATTCGGATTAAATGGTGTCTGGATGGCGCAACCCATTTCCAACATCGTTGCTTTTTGCATAATCTTGTTCTGGACACGAAGGGAATTCAGGATGATGGAAACAAAAGTTCAGGCAACTTGACAGAGCTGTTCCGCAATGATCGACACCGTACTCCATATATCGCGGTCGTTATTTCATTGACATAAGGCAACGGTTTCCTTATACTCTTTTCCCAGAAAAAAGTTCTTGTCATTGTTTTCGTTGGGTGGCGATACCATCGTGTTCCTTCCCTTTGACAGAAAAGCATGAAAGGCCTGATATAGTGATGCTTCCCCATCAATCAGAAATACCTCTTGTGCAAGAGGAGAAAAAACGAAAAACTCGTTTTTCACTTATCGCCTTGTTGGGGGTTTTTTTCGCTCTTGTGGTATTTCTTATGGCGGTTTTCTTCTTGCCAACTATTCAAGCTTTAGAATGTACAAAACTGAACGGTCAGACTGAAATTTTATCTGTAATTACTTCGTCTGTCGGGAAGAACTATTCCATTCAGATTAGAGCGTATCCAGAAACAAAGATAAACGATGCAACAGAGTTTGTAACATCCCTGAGAAAAAGAGAGCCCGATGTCCATATGGACAAAGTGTATATCCAGGGGCAGGGAGTATGGAATAGAATTTTAGTGGGGCACTTTGTGACTTTTAAAGAAGCTTCCATGTATATGCAAGAAAAGAAATTATTCGATATGTATCCCGGAAGCTTCGTAAAATTGACATCTGAGGGATAATCCATACCTTGAAGGGGATTTTGGATACATGTCGGCGAGCTCAATCATTAACGCTTTACGTTGATTTTGTGAGAGACGGCGTATAATCCTGATATTCATTCCCTTGTTAGGCCCTGGGGTTGTTAAGTATGCGTATGATAGCGTTAAGGGGTGACGCATGATTAAGAAGATCTGTTGTGTTTTACTTACCCTATCGCTATTGGTTGTGGGCTGTGCGGCGCCGCAGAGAAATGTTGTTTTTCAAACATCAACCATCGACGCTCTGCTCGCGGGTCTTTACGACGGAAATATGACTTGCGGTCAGTTGCTTCAGCACGGTGATTTTGGCATTGGGACTTTTGACGGTCTTGATGGGGAAATGATCGTCCTCGATGGCCGTATTTACCAGGTCAAAGCGGACGGCAACGTCCATACGCCGGAACTCACCACAACGACGCCCTTTGCCACGGTCTGCCATATCAAACAAGAGACGTTTTTTTCGATAAAAACGCCTATGGACCATAAAGCTGTTGAAGCATTGATCGAAGCCAACACCCCCAACAAGAATCTCTTTTATGCTATCCGGATAGACGGCAAATTTGGCTTGGTAAAAACAAGAAGCGTTCCCAGGCAGCAAAAGCCTTATCCGGTTCTTGATATTGTCACCCGGCATCAACCTGAATTCAACAGGAGAGATGTTGAGGGGACAATTGTCGGATTCCGCTGCCCCGTTTTTGTTAAAGGCGTCAACGTTCCCGGCTATCATCTCCACTTTATCAGCCGGGATCGACTATTCGGAGGCCATGTTCTGGGCTTTGAAATCGTGTCCGGTCAGGCTGGTATTGATAGGCTGCATGAGTTCTTCCTTAAACTTCCGGAAAATGCGACTGACTTTGCCTCAACAGATTTGTCTAAGGATCGGAGCCGGGAGCTGAAACGCGTTGAAAGCGGCAATTAAGCAGGACAGGAACTGCGGACAATCAGAAAAATACATAATGACTTTTCTCGCAGGTCATTCCATGATTCTCTCTTTACTACAATATCTGTTACCCTTCGTTAGATTCAGGTGTGCAGAAAGTGTAAGATTGAGGAATACCCCGTATGGTCCATCATGTTTTCAGCATCATAATTCTGCTGTTCAGTATGTCGAACATTTCTTTTGCGGAAGGCGTGCCTATTTGCCTTTCGCCGCATACAGAAACAACTACTGAATCACTTGTTGCTTCCCATTCAATCAACAATAAGGAACTCCTCACAAGGCTGGTATATGCGGAGGGATTGTCAACCTCTTTAGGTGATGATCACCTGGTATATGATGCCATCGCCTGGGGTGTCATGAACCGAGTACGATTGGGAGAGCGATCGCGAAGCATACGACACGCTTATGGCCTCGGGATTCGGGGTGTTATTTTCAAGAGGGGTCAATTTAATCCGGCAATTTCCAAAAGATCACAATTCTCGAAAGAATTCCTTTGTCCCAAACACGCAGCACGATGGAACATGGCACAAAACGCATCAGAGACCGCGATCAAGGGGAACGGCAATCCATTCATTCAGACGCCATGGGAGAAGCGGAATAATCTGTCTCTTGTCGTCAATTTCTATTACCCGCAATCCATCCAGGCAAAAGGGAGATTAGCACCATGGGAAGGCAACAAATCCCTTATTTTCATCGGCGATGTGGTGATAGGTATGAAAACGTTGTCGTCAGAACGTATCCGTTTTTACCGCCTGAAATATCCACCCATGGATATTAAGATGGATGAAAAGAGGTACAACGAAAGGAGCGGAAAAGCAGGAACTCCTTGAATCTATGGAACAAATAACTGATGTTCGGAATGCTACACTTCTTTCTGTAGACACTGCACAGGTATAGAATATTATATGGGGCGTACATTCTATTGTGCAATAACATCGCTCTCATAATCCATGCAGCGTATTTTACAGCCCTCCATATGGCACGCCACGAAATGCCCGTCTCCTCTATCGTTGAGTTTTGGTTCCACGTTGTCGCAGACATCCATTCTGAAAGGGCATCGGGGATGAAACGGACATCCACCCGGCGGATTTGCCGGATTCGGGAGTTCACCTCCCAATATCATCCGCTGTTGCTTCTTCCCCGGATCCGTATTCGGTACCGCGGAGAGGAGCGCCATCGTATAGGGATGGAGAGGGTTCTCATATAATTCTCTATTTTCGGCAAGCTCCACAATTCTGCCGAAATACATCACCGCAATCCTGTCACTCATATGCCTTACCACACTGAGGTCGTGGGTGATAAATAGGTACGTGAGTCCCAGTTGCTTTTGCAAATCCTTGAGTAAGTTCAGTATCTGCGCCTGTATAGATACGTCAAGGGCAGAGACGGGTTCATCTGCAACGATTAATTGCGGCTTGAGGACAACAGCCCTCGCAATTCCTATGCGCTGTCTTTGTCCGCCGCTGAATTCGTGAGGATACCTCCCCGCCTGTTCTCGTGTGAGACCCACAAGGTTCATGATCCGCCGTACTTCCTCTTCTCTCTCCTTTCCATTTGCCATTGTATTGACCAGGAGCGGTTCCCCGATTGTGTTTTCTGCTGATCTCCGGGGATTGAGCGATGAATAGGGATCCTGAAATATTATCTGGACTTTTTTACGATAACTTTTTAGCGCCCTGCCGGAGTAGGCAAAGATATCTTCTCCTTCAAACAATACCTGGCCTGCCGTCGGTTCTTCAAGCCGCATAATGAGGCGCCCGAGGGTTGACTTCCCGCACCCGCTCTCACCGACAAGCCCCAAAGTTTCTCCTCTGAATATAGTAAGAGAAACCCCGTCAACAGCTTTGACTTCGGATCGATGTCCCGAAAGAAATCCTGCGTGGACAGTGAAGTATTTTTTCAATCCCTGAATATCTACCAAGACAGAGTTCATATTAACCATAAAGCCAGCAGTGCACCTTGTGCCCGGGAGTTTTCTCTTTCAGTAACGGCTTTTCCTCACGACAGATTTTCATGACATGCGGACACCGGTCCTGAAAGCTGCATCCTGCAGGAAGTTTATACAGGGGGGGAACAGTTCCGGGAATTACCTTCAGGTATTCATTCTGTTCGGCCGATGCAGTAATCTTTGGAATTGATTCCATGAGTCCCACCGTATAAGGATGGAGGGGTGAAGAGAAGAGGTTTCCTGCGGAACTGTATTCGACAATTCCGCCTGTATACATGACCGCCACATATTGAGCCGCCTCTGCGATCACACCCAGGTCATGGGTGATAAGTAGTATGGACGTTCCAATATCTTCTTTTAAACTTTTCATAAGGTCTATGATCTGGGCCTGGATGGTTACATCCAGGGCGGTGGTTGGCTCGTCGGCCAGCATGAGTCTGGGTTTACAGCTGATGGCCATGGCGATCATCGCCCTTTGGCGCATGCCGCCGCTCAGCTGGTGCGGATAATTTCTGACAACAGTCTCCGCAGAGGGCATACCCACGAGGCGCAATGTTTCAATCGCGATGTTCATGGCTTCTGATGTGTCAAACCCCTGATGCAATTCGATCGCTTCCGCAATCTGTTCACCTATGCGGAGAACCGGGTTCAAGGAGGTCATGGGTTCCTGAAAAATCATCGATATATCCTTGCCCCGAACCTTCCGCATTGCTGCTTCGTCCAGGCGAAGAAGGTCAGTACCATCAAAAAAAATATTTCCGGCTACGATTCTACCTGGCGGGCTTGGCACCAGGCGCATGATTGAAAGGGCAAGGACCGTTTTGCCGCAACCGGATTCACCGACAATACCAAGCGTATCACCCTCATTGACGAATAGTTCTACGTCATCGACTGCTTTTATGACACCGTACTCTGCCTCGAAATGGGTACTGAGGTTCTTGATTTCCAGAATTTTTCCCATAGGATGCCAGTGCTAATTATTTTTCTGCCAGTCTTTAAGAAATTGAACCAGCAGGCGGACCCCTACACCGGTTGCACCTTTTGGGATATATGACCTGTCTTTTGCAAGCCATGCGGGGCCTGCAATATCCAGATGGATCCAGGGTGTTTTACCTATAAACTTACTCAGAAACGCGGCAGCCGTAATCGCCCCCCCGGGCCTCCCACCGGTATTTTTGAAATCCGCCACATCACTCTTTATCAACTCATGATAATCTTCCCACAGGGGCAATTCCCATACGCGTTCACCTGTTTTTTCCGCCGCATTTCTTAGTTTATTTTTCAGCCCATCATCTGTTCCGAGCATTCCTATTACAAGATCGCCGAGGGCAATGATACATGCTCCGGTCAATGTTGCCAGATCAATAATAACGGCAGGCTTGAATCGTTCCGCATACGCAAGCGCATCGGCTAAAATCAAACGACCCTCCGCGTCTGTACTGATAATCTCGATTGTTTTGCCCGATAATGATTTTAAAATATCACCGGGTTTATACGCCCGCCCACCAGGCAGATTCTCCGTTGCCGGTATGAGCCCTACAATATTGACCGGGAGCCTTAGATCAGCAGCTGCCATAATAGCGCCCATTACAGCCGCCCCGCCTGCCATGTCGGTTTTCATTTCATCCATTTTCTCCGCCGGCTTTATGGATATACCCCCGCTGTCGAACGTCAATCCTTTCCCGACAAGAACAACCGGGGGATCTGCCTTTGCGCCCCCGCTGTACTCCAGGACGATGAAACGGGCGGGCTCTGCACTTCCTTTCGCCACACCCAGCAGCGCATTCATACCGATTTTTTTCAACTTCCTCTCGTCGAGGACACGTAATTTCACATTCTTTCTTGGCGAGATCTTCCGTGCTTCCCCGGCCATGGCTGTAGGTGTCATCTCGTTTGCCGGAGCAGATACCATATCCCTGGCAAAAAATACGGCTTTCGTGATGATTTCTGCGCTTTCTGCCGCAGACCGAATAGTGTTGCAGACATCCTCCCTTTCTTCAACAATGGTAAATTCCTTCGGCCCCCTTTTTTCATCCTTGTCCACAGTTTTATAATTCGTATATTGATAAAGTCCGAGTACTGCTCCCTCCACAACGGCCTGTACCATATAGTCGATTGATTCTTTACTCCCTATGAAATCCAGTGATGTTGAAAACTCCTTCAATTTCAAAGATCGAACATGCCTTGCCGCAGTCGCAAAGACACTTCTCACTTTTTCCATGGTGAAGTCCGTTTTTTTTCCGAAACCGGCGAGCACTATCCTTTTCGCAGGAATAAGACCCCTTGTATACAGTACAGATACCTGGTTCAGTTTGCCCTCGAAGTCTCCTGTAGAGATAATCTCCCTCATCATACCGCCGGTTTCTTCATCGAGCAGTTTCGCCGCTTCTTGAAGTTCCTTCCCCTCTTCAAAGCAGGGCACTACTATCGCCGCAGACTTGAACTCCGTAATGTTGCCTTTTCTGACAAGAACCCTCATTATCCCCCCCATATCAAAATCATATGATGCTATAATCTTTTATGTGATAAATCAACACGGTTCACCGCACGTTGCCATTCCTTGAGAAAATCCTTTGCCCTCCCGCTTTGCAGTTTTGTGTTTTCCTTGTATCCGGGAAACAATTGCCCTTGCGGCAATGACACCACTTGTCGAAGCCTGTAATAAGCCCCTTGTTATTCCAGCTCCGTCTCCTATAGCGTAGAGGTTCTTCACCTTTGTTTCCATTTCCTGTGAGACTTCTATGCGGTTCGAATAAAATTTCACTTCTACCCCATAAAGAAGAGTGTGCCGTGAAAAAACCCCGGGGGCAAGTTTATCCAGGGCCTGAAGCATTTCAATAATGCTTTGGAGATGGCGATACGGGAATACAAAACTAAGATCTCCCGGCGTTGCTTTTCTAAGTGTCGGTCTTGTAAGGCAGTGATCGATGCGGTCTCTCGTCGATCTTCGTCCTGCCAGCAAATCCCCCAACCTCTGAATGATTGCACCGCCTCCCAGGAGGTTAGCAAGCCTGGCAATATAGCGGCCGTAGGCAATGGGATCGCGGAAAGGCTCTGTAAATGTATTGCTCACAAGAATGGCAAAATTACTGTTATCACTTTTACGTTTGGCGTAGCTGTGACCATTCACTGTCGTTATGCCGTCATTTTCTTCAATAACCACTTCTCCGTAAGGGTTCATACAGAAGGTGCGTACTTTATCATCAAAGGTCTTTGAATAGAAAATCAGCTTGGGCTCGTAGGTAACATCGGTTATTTTTTTAAGGATTGTGGCGGGGAGCTCTACGCGGACACCGATGTCCACAGGACTTGATTTTGTTGTCAGTCCGAGCGATTCTGCTTCGCCCTTCATCCAACTTGCCCCTACCCTGCCGGGTGCTGCGACGACATAATCACCATTCACGACCTTACCGTCCGCGAGTTTCACACCTTTGATTTGTCCGCCTTCTTCAATCAATGATTTAACCTGACAGCCGGTTTTCACTTCTGCTTTCCCGTCAAGGGCCTTTCTCATGTGGCGTAAAACTCGCTGGCAGTTTTCCGTACCTATGTGACGAATTACTGTTGGGATAAATTCGAGTCCCGCAAGACGTGCCTGGTCGGCAATTTCTTCAACTGACGTCGTTACATCACCAAAGATGCGGTCTGGCGCCCCATACTTGACAAATATCTCATCCGTGCTTTTCAGGATTTTAGTCAGGTCGTTCATGTCGAGATAATCTAAAAGATACCCGCCTACTTCCGTGGAGATATTGAGCTTGCCATCACTGTAAGCGCCGGCTCCCCCCCATCCACAGAGGACATCTCTCGCGTCATGTCTCGATCGTTTTTCCAATTCATTCCCCTGATCGTAGAGGATCACCCCGTCAACACCATTTTCTGCAAGAGTGAGCGCTGTAAATATCCCTGCCGGGCCGCAACCGACAATGATTACCCGATAGTCCATGTATCTCAATCACCGCCTCTTGGTTGTAATATTGCCCTACACATTCTCATATTTTCAGCCTTAAATCAAGCTCCCCTCGAACAATGACCATGATGCCCTGAATAAACATTCTTTTGTACTATGCGGAAATAATGTATATAATGCACATAATCTAAACTATCATAAGAGAGCATTTTGCAAAGATGAACCATCCGCATATATTGATTACGGGACGACTTCCCGAAGATATCACGGCCTCCCTCGCAAAGAGCTACGCCGTGGAAGCAAATATGGAGGACAGGCCCTTGGACAGGCAGAAACTCCTCCAGCGCATACGTGAAAAAGATGGTCTCATTTCCATGATAACGGATAATGTCGACGAGGAACTCCTTAATGCAGCAATTCATTTGAAAATGATTGCCCATTTCGGTGTTGGGTACAACAACATTGACGTGAAGGCTGCCACTCACCGCGGGATACTCGTTTCCAATACCCCCGGGGTGCTCACCGACGCGACGGCAGAACTGGCCTTTGCGCTGATATTAGCCACTTCCAGGAGGCTCGTTGAATGCGACAGAATAACAAGAGAGGGACGCTTCCAGTACTGGGCGCCCATGCTCTTTCTGGGCCGTGAAGTGAGCGGTAAAACTCTCGGCATCATCGGTATGGGGGAAATTGGCAAGGCTGTCGCGAAAAGAGCTCGGGGGTTCGATATGCGCATCCTCTACCATAACCGCAATCGACTAGTGATATCGGAGGAAAAAACTCTCCCCGCGGAATACGTCAGTCTGAAGACTTTGCTCATGGAATCAGACATCGTTTCTCTTCATGTCCCCCTCACAGAACAGACGAAACACTGTATCGGCAAGGATGAGCTTTCCGTGATGAAACCGACTGCGTATCTGATAAACACGTCACGGGGACCTGTAGTCGACGAGGGTGCTCTTGTCAATGCGCTCCGGGAAAAAAAGATAAGCGGCGCCGGCTTGGATGTGTATGAACATGAACCTGACCTGACACCAGGTTTAACGGAACTGGATAATGTGATTCTTCTCCCCCATGTGGGAAGCGGCACAGTGGAAACCCGTATGAGAATGGCCGCCATGGCAGTGAGGAATCTCATCGCAGGACTGAGCGGTGAAGTTCCTCCCAACCTTGTGAATCCAGAGGTTCTCACGCATCGAAGGTCTCCGAAATAACAGAGTAAGTCTGCAGGTCTTCAGTATTCTTGCATATGGAAAGGCGGTTCATTCCCGAAAATGTTACTGCCTTGTTGAGGATTCAAGGGGTCGAGGATTCAAGTGAATATCGGTAAATAAACACTTGAACCCTCGAACCTTTTTTGCAACGAAATGGAAAAAACAAGTACGGTAAGGAGAGAAACTTTTATTCAACACATTCAATTTGAAGGGAGGGTGGAGTATGCCATTGTACATTGTTCTGTGCAAATTAACCGACCAGGGAGCTCAGGATATCAAGAACGCCCCCAAACGCATTAAAGCAGCCGGGAAAATGATTGAAAAGATGGGAGGCAAACTTACAGGATTTTACCTCACCATCGGCGATTACGACTATATCGCCATCGGCGAAGCCCCCAATGATGAGGTTGCCTGCACCTTTTTGCTCGGTTTGGGCGCCACGGGGATTCTCAGGACCACAACATTGAAGGCATTCACATTAGACGAGTTCACACAGATAGTGAAGAAGCTGCCTTAGGAACACTGGTGAAGGGCGGGAACCACGACCTCTGACATGAGGTATCATAACAGAATAACAGTAAGCCAGTGTAGAGTAGTTACCAAGAAGGGGCAGCCTGGGCTGCCCCTTCTTGAAACCTCTAGTTCCTGTGGTCAAAACCGTTTCACTACACTGTGGTTATGCAGCAGTCTGTGCGGCTGCGGCATTCTTCTTCAATTCCTGCCATTTTCTAAACGACAGCCATATGACGCCGATGGAGAGAATGATCATCAATATGGCAAATGCTGACAGGGCGTAGTTCTGCTTGGGAAGATATTTCTCGATGAGCAGAACAAAGAGGGAATATATGGTGGTCACCATCATAAATATTGCCGGTACGACGGTGAACAACGCATTGATGCCTCTGTTCACGAGCCAGACGGAGACGGCGATCAATGCGAGAGACGCAAGCAACTGATTCGCCGAACCGAATGCCGGCCAGATGGCCAAAAACGCATTGGTGGATGCCAGGAGATACATAAACACCACCGCGAGGGCAGCATTGAATATGTATGTTTTCATGATCTTCGGAACTTCCTTGAACATCACCTGCCACAACTCTTCAAATAAATATCTGTTGAGCCTGACCGCCGTATCCAGGGTTGTCACCACAAAACCTTCCACGAGGAGGATCCCGAAGACCGTCCCGTACACAGGCGGTATCCCCAATCCTTTATCAAGCAAGCCCCCTGCGCCGGCGGCAAACGCCAGAATGGGGTTTGATCGTGCCCCTGCGACGGTCGGAAAAACAATATTTGTGAAATCCGAAAACGCGATACCGCATCCGACGGCAACGAGGACGCCGATGGCAAGCAAACCCTCTAAGAGCATGCCGCCGTAGGCAATTCTCTTCACATCCGATTCTTTGGCACACTGTTTTGACGTCGTCCCACCAGCAACCAGGCAGTGGAACCCTGAAATGGCACCGCAGGCAACGGTGATAAATAAAAACGGCCAGATAGGCCCTAGCTTGGCCGTCCCTGCAGCGACATTGTAAGCCGGAGCTGAAAAGGTAACACCTTTAAAGCCGGCCACGAGGGCGGAAATAAACAATACTACAACACCGGTATAGAGCAGAAACGAATTTGTGAAATCCCGCGGCTGTAAAATAATCCAGACGGGGATCCCAGCGGCAAGCAACGTGTAGAAACAGAGGATTATCATCCACGTGTTGGGGTTTAACTGCACCGGGAACACCATGCCGATTTCAACTGATGCAAAGCACACGACGATGGCAATAACGGCGGCGAGATACACATTGATATTCCTTTTATATACCAGGTAGCCCAGAAATGGGGCACACGCGGTAATAACAATGACAGACGTGGAGGCGATACCGCCTATGACGGCCTTCGTTGCCCCCCCTACCTCTATTGTTCTTACCACCGTCTGGGAGGGATCCAGCCTCAGTACGTCCAAGGACAGCAGCGACGTCAGCGCCGTCGCCGTCAAGCCGAGAAATGCCGAGGTGACAAGCAAGAGCACGAGGATGGTGAAACTGATAAAGAGAAAAAATCCCGTGTTTCCCAAGGTTGCTTTGGCGATCTGTGCAACGGACTTGCCCTTTTCCCTTATGCTCGCAAAGAGCGCCGTCATGTCATGGACCGCGCCGATAAAGATGCTCCCCAGCACCGCCCACAGCCATACGGGGATAAATCCGAATACCATGGCGACCGTGGGGCCTATGATGGGTCCGCCGCCGGCAATACTTGCGAAATGATGACCGAACAAGACAAGCGGTTTCGTCGGCACATAGTCGACATCGTCTTTCATTGAGCACGCTGGCGTGGGACAGGCATCATCTTCTTTAAATACCTTTGCAATATACCTCGCGTAAAAACGATACCCTAAATAGAATAAAACAGCCGCGATAATAGGAAGTAATGCTGCGTTCATATTGTTCTCCTTATAGTACTCATTGAACCAAACCTTATCGCTAAATTACAACTTTGCCGTGATAACTCATCACAATCATAATCGTTCGAAATATCACCTCCTCTCCTGACAGTCTTAACAGATAACTCTATGGCCTCTTTATAACCACCCTCCGTAAGATACCATAAAAAAATCATTTATAATATACAATATTCTTTTATATTCAAGCGATATTTAATGACAAATGAGATCATACCCTGTTAATTCCCGAATACAAAGCATGCAGTATAGGCTGGCAGCGTGTCGAGAATAATCTTGACAGCTTTATAATTATTAACTACATAATATCATACTATAAATCGACTTCTTGTTCTCTTGATGTTCTCTCACTGTACTCAGGTTGTGAATGCCGCATCATGGCCGTTTGCACGCACTGCGGTACTTTATATTTTCTTGTGATCACGTCAAACAGCCATGCCCCGCAATGTGGTGTTTCGCATGAGAGAAACGTTGTGATGTCTTCCTTTTTAATGAAAACTTCGAAAATGCCGGGACTATAAACGCCGTAAACTCTCCATCCCCATAAAAACGGGAAAAATCTTTTCCATACACAAGAGACTGATCATTTTGGTTTGAATTTTTCAGGGAAATAGAATAACGTTCACAAGCGTGGTTGATATAATCCTGCTTTATTTCATTTGCATTGATGCAGTCATCTGCTGTCGCAATTCATGCACGCTATTGCGGAGGCATCTTCGGCACCTGTCAAAAAACTTAAAATAGCCTTGACGGGTTTATTTTCACTTTTCATTATCGGTACACTCGGCTTTCATAGTATCGAGGGCTGGGATTTCACTGAATCACTCTATACGACAGTTACTACCCTCTCTACTGTCGGCTACGGTGATTTTTACCCTGAATCCGAGAAGGGACGGATATTCACCATCATTCTTATTATTTTTGGGGTCGGGACCATGCTTTACACTGTCGTACTCTTCACGGAAACCATGGTAGAGGCCCGTTTCAGATTAATATTGGGAAGGGGAAGGATGGAGAAAATGTTGAAGAAACTCAATAACCACTATATTATCTGCGGATGCGGACGGATCGGATATCTTATTTGCAAGGAGCTTACAGCGGAGAAAATCGATTTCGTCGTCATTGACAACAATCCCGAAACCATCCAAAAAATAGAAGAAGAGGGATTCATTTATTATAAAGGCGATGCCTCTCAGGACAAGACGCTTATTGCTGCGGGCATAAAGAGAGCAAAAGGTATTGTCTGTGCGCTTCCTACGGATCCGGAAAATCTCTATGTGATCCTGACCGCAAAAGAGCTCAACCCGGATATCTATATCCTCTCCCGATCCGAAGAAATAGAATCAGAACACCGTCTTATTAGAGCGGGGGCTGATCGTGTTATGTCTCCCTATACACTGGGTGGTATTAGAATGGCTATGGCAATTACAAAGCCCGCCATGCTTGATTTTATTGAGATCACGACAAGAAGACAGAGCCTGGAATTGCGAATGGAAGAATTGGCTGTCTGTGAAGGCTCATCCTTAATAAGCAAAACGCTGGAAGAATCAGAAATTAGACAACGCTACGGGATTATTATTGTTGCAGTTAAAAAAGAAAATGGAAAGATGATATTTAATCCTCTTGCAAACTACATAATTACAAATGGGGACAAGCTTATTGCCCTCGGTGAAAATGAAAATGTCAGTCTCTTTGCCAAGGTCTGTGCCTTAACGGGATAAAGATATGATAACACCGCCTGATGCAGACATGTGTGGGTGCACATACTTGACTCTATTCCCTCGCGATTAACATCATCATCCCCTAACAGCAACCTATGCGACAGGCTTTTCTCCGTTGAGTGTTTCGTATAGTCTCACGTAGGCATCAACCATAATATCCAGATCATACTTCTTTCTCGCTTCCCTCATGATCCTTTTGATCTGGCGTTCTCGTATTTCCGGGGATCTCCGGTGAAACTGCACACTCCTTGACAAACCGTACCACAACCCACCGGAATCATAATTTGTAAAAAGAAATCCGTTCCCCGCATCTTCTGAAACACCTTCATCTTTCAATCGCAACTCCTGTATCTTGTCATGGTAGCCGCCCGTGTCACGGTTCGTCGCCGTCGCGCCAAAGAGGTTCCCGAGCTGATCGATCTGGCCGCACGGCTCATAGAGAGACGCCCCGAAGACGTCACTGGCTGCGGCATAACCGAGCATTGAGAGTTCCTCGTTGAAACGCTGATACGTAACCTTTCCCCCCGATGCATACGCGATCCTTCCCAATATCTCCTCATGGGTACGATCACCCTCCACACCGTTCCCGATAATGGCAATCTGCACATCCCCATGCTCGATCACAAATTTAAGGGCGATGTCCTCTAACAGCTCAACACCTTTCTGCGTTTCGTCCAGACGGGACGGCCAGTAAAGAAGAATTGCTCCGGGATTGATAATGAGGCCTGTCCTTTTCTGAAACGCTGCTAAGTTATCCTTCTTGGCTGCCATGACTTCGTTGTCATGATCATATCTTCTGACGAGGTGCTCACAGTTCTCTGGATACAACCGCGGAGACACGGCATTCATGACGGAAAACGCGGCGCCGCATTGATGTTTCGCCTTTACTTCCCGCCGCACACTCGGCGGTATGAAAGACCTGTCCAGAAAATAATCTTCAATGACTTCTTCGAGAAACTTCCCCCCCACAAAATTCACCATGGTGGCGCTCTTGATCGCCGTCGCCTGACTATCGATACACGTCCTCCCATACTCCTGGGAAAAATAGATATTCCAGTTGAGACTCCCCACATCAACACCAATGAGCATGTCTACCGGAATATGGCCCGTATGCACATTGTGCACGGTATGCAGGACCGGACAGCCTCTCGCTTTCGCGTAGGCCGTGACCACGCCTCCCGCCATCCAGTCGTGGCTGTGGAGGATCATCCTCCCGCCATGCTTGGCACGGACCGTCTTGATGATGTTGTTTACCACTTCCTTCTGAAATTCGGCGGCATTCACGCGCGGATTCCCCGCATAGGCGCACAAGAGATTCGCAAAAATAGAGGAACTTACCAAATGCACCTTGTCCGGATCAACCTTGTACCTGATCTCGCGCCACGCTGCCTCATCCACCTTGTTCTCCCGCTGAAACCGCTTTTTCAGGTTCAGCGTCGCCAAATGGCAGTCAATCCCCCTCGACCGGAGACCCTCACACAACGCAGATACAACTTCTCCAAGACCCCCCGCCTTGCCGGAAATAAACCTGGCAAGATTCCCCATGGAATCGGGCAACCTCCCCGTTTCCGGAGACACCAGCAATACCGCCGTCTTTTCCGCCTTTTTCAGGATTTCAAATGTTTTCACATTTCTCAATCCTTTTGACGGAGTGTGCTCGTGACGTCGAAGATTCCGGCTTCTGACGTAAATCCCGGGCAGTTTGTTAATTTTATAAGTAGCGCGTAAATTCATCTGCCGTTTGTGCAATCCTTCTTCCAGAGGCACTCATTCTCACATGTATCTTTCGTGCGAAAACACGGTTCATACCCTTCTGCGATCTGAATATCACGGACAATATCCTGCTTTGTACGCCGTGCTCCCGCATCTACTCCCCACGTCTTTGCTATCTCACGAATCTCCTGAAGCCTCATTGAAAATCCTCCTTTGTCGAAAGTAAAATATTGATGCTCTCCGCAGTAAACTTCGGAGAATCTTCGATCCGTAAGGAAATATAATTCTAACTATTCACTCGCTCACCCCGCACCAACCTATGGGAAATGAGCTCGCTACAGGATTCAAAAAATGATTCGACATATTGCATGTTTGAAAAATTTTTTTCTGTACTGTCTTTTTGATCAATATTTTTGCAGTTGACGTTATGGTTAACAAATCGCCGTGAAAACTCTTTACAAGTTTATTGAATTTTTTTAAGGCTGCTAAAATTCTTTATAGAATCAATTTTTAAACTAATTTAAATCTGATCATTGATAAACGCAATACTAATTAATTCTTAGGAATATGCCAGGATAATACTGGTATTATAATACGGCTAACAGGAAGGATCTGATATTCGTTTTTTTGTTCTTAAGGCCAAGTTTATTTCTAATATTTTCCCTGTGAAAATTGACAGTACGCTCGGTGATATCAAGCATTCTTGCTATCTCTTTGCTGGTTTTGCCTTCTTTAATATGACTTGCTATCTGGATTTCCTGTGGAGTAAAATCCATATATTTCGCAGATATATTTCGGGAGAAAGGAGAAATAATTTCCTTGAGATTGTTTTCAATGATATCCGCATAGATTATTTGGTCATTTTTCATTCCACTTTTCTTAAGTTTTTTTACGTATGGGATAATCAGTTTTTTCACATTAGATAAGACTCTTTTTTCAAATTCTTTGCTGTCTATGTCCCTGTGTTGCAGTAAAACCTTCAGGGCCGTATTCATTTCCTCAAGCTTTCGTGACTTGAAAAACAATTCTTTCTCTCTCGCTTTCAAGATCTCCTCAGCCCGATATTGCTCTTCCTGAATACTCAGCGCAGACGCGATAATTCCCATGATTTTTTTATCGTTTTCAGAAGGAGAAAAATCATCCTGGAAAACGACGCACAGTGCGCCAACCGTTACACCGCCGCACTTTACTTTTTGACCAACATATGTGTGTAACCCATACCGTGCAACATTTGGATCTGTCTCTGCATATGATGTGTTTTGCAAATCCCTCACAATAACGGAAGAATCGAGATCATTTTTGATAAGATCATAGCAGATATGCCCATCCGGCTTATCTACAGGGTTGTATCCCGGGGGGGTGTGCCATTTCCCGATTGAGCAGAGCATCCCTTTTTCAAGGCGGTTGTAAAGCGCGCAGGCAGCGCCCATGATCTCCCCCAATAAAGAGGTAAGGCGCTGAATATTTTCAATTGGATCGGCGACAAAACTGAGAAAGCACTCATTGACTCGGGACAATTGTTCATGCGCTATTTTTTGTTCAGTGATATCTCTCGCTATTCCCGCAGTACCGATAACATTGCCGCTTCCATCATATATGGGGCTCTTTACCGTTTCTACCCAGATTTTCTTACCATGACTGTTCACAAGTGGTTCCTCAATGCGTTTTCTTTTACCGGACTGTTGTACGGTTGTATCATCCTCCCTGTATTTTTCAGCCAGTTCTTTCGGCCAGATTTCTATGTCAGTCTTGCCGCGTATATCTTCCGGTTTGATGCCACAAACCGCGCCAAAAGGTTCATTTACTGCGATGTACCTGCTATCCCCGTCTTTCAACCAGGCAATGTCAGGAATATTGTCTAGAATGGCGTTCTGTTGGCGTTTTGTTTCATGCAACATATCCTCTACCTTCTTACGCTCCGTAATATCGCGGAGAATCCCGTGGGCCGCCATACTTCCTTTATATGGGATATAAGAAACAGAGGCCTCCATAATTACTCTTCGACCGCTTTTTGTGAGGACAGTAAATTCATATTTTGGCGCTACATGCTCACCTTTATTGATTTTATCAATTCTGTCCTCAATGAAAGGACGGCTCTCGGGAGCAATGAGATCAAAATAATTGAAATCGGGGCTATTGGCCTCTTCCAATGTTATTTGAAAAATTTCAGAAAATTTACGATTGATATACTCAAATTTACCGTTGAACAGAATATATATGGCATCCTGGGCTTTCTCTACCATTAATAAAAAAGGGTTGTTGTCAAGGTCGGCTGTGTGAAAATCTTTTTCTTCCACCTTCAATTGCTCCCGTCGTCAAATTTCTGTGATATTTTCTTCATCCCATAATTTACGTGCACATCTTAAAAAAGTTTCCCACGTAAGCTGCGTAGTGTGATTTTGATCGACGGTTAAGGCCATACAGTATCTTAACAGTACTCTTGATTACTGAGTTAACCTGTAGCATTTTCGGAGATGACCCACTACACGTTTGTATTATGATAACGTTAAAAGATATGATCTTAAATTGGCCCTTTTATTTTTCAAATTCAATTTTTTCCTGATATTATGCCTGTGAAAATCAACTGTTCCCGGCGACGTATTTAACAATTCAGCTATATCCTTTGTTGTTTGTCCCTCTTTGATAAGATTGGCTACCTGAAGCTCCTTGGGAGTGAACGTCATGTATTGAGAAGACAATCTTTGAGAAAATGAAGAAACAATATCTTTCAAATTTGACTCAACAATACCTACATATGCTTCGTCCTTAGCGTCTAAATTACTTTTTTTCAATTTTTCAATGTAGGGCAACACAAGATGCTTGACATTCGACAGTGTCCTTTCTTCAAGCTCGTCTTTGTCTGCTTCTCTCTGTCTTAGCAAGACCTTAAGGGCCGTGTTGAGTTCCTCTAAGTTACGAGTCTTCTCTCGCAACTCCTTTTCCCTCTTTTCCAAATCATTCTTTGCCCTCCTGCGTTCAGTAATGTCTTCCACCATTTCTATGGCTGCGATAATATTACCGTCTCTGTCCCTTACTGGAGATGAAATGATCCGGTAATGTATTGTTTCCTGCCCTGCCGGTGTGTCCGTGACAGATTCATGAACCTGTCCGTCTTGGAATGTCTTATATGTAGGGCAATAGGAACACACATGTTGTCTAGGCGGATCATTGAATGTTTTATAGCAGATGGGCTTTTTTGACACATCAACTTCAGGAAACCACTTCTTCATCTGATTGTTCTGCGTGATTATTTCCATATTCGGGCTTATCAAGGCAATGCCAATACCGATGTTATCAACAACACTTCGATATTTTTCCTCGGATGCCCTCAAATCTTCCTCTGCTAACTTCCGTGTGGTTATGTCTCTTAAGGAGCCTAATATCTTCAGTGGACGCCCTTTTTCATCAAAGACAAGCCGGGAGGATAAAGATACGGTAACACGTTTGCCATCTCTATCTTTCATCGTAACCTCGTGGTCGGATACCGTTCCTTTCTTCATTATTTCTTTTAAAAACTCGTCTCTTTGTTCGGGATAGGCATATATTTCGTATACAGATTTTCCAATGAATGAGTCACGCGTATATTTTGTTATCCTTTCAACGGAGGGAGATATCTCCTGGATGATCCCGTCAAAGCCAATTTCATAATAAATGTCCTGTATACTTTCATATATACATCTATATTTTTCCTCACTGCTCCGCAGCTGATCTTCCACTTTCTTGCGCTCTTCAATCTCCTCTGTAAGTTGCCTGTTTTTACGGATCAGCTCTGCGGTGCGTTTCTCTACAAGTTTTTCTAAATTATCGCGTGCTTCTCGCAGCGCTGTCTCCGCCTCTCTGCGCTCCGCGATTTCTTGCTGCAACTGGGAATTTTGCGCTTCGAGCTTCTCCTGTATGTGCCTAAGGTTGAGATGTGTTTCAACACGCGCCAAAACTTCCGCCGGCTGAAACGGTTTTGTAATATAGTCAGTCCCCCCTGCGCGGAAGCCTTCAACACGGTCGTCAAACCCATCAAGTGCGCTTATGAAGATTACCGGAATGCTGCTGCTCTGTTTGTTCAGCTTTAAACGGCGGCAGACCTCATAGCCATCCATACCCGGCATTTTCACATCGAGCAGGATCAGTTCCGGTGGGTTGAGTGCCACAGAGTCAAGAGCCATCTCTCCATTGGAGAGAGCACGAACCCGATAACCGCCACTCGTAAGAATATATGTGAGCAGTTCAAGGTCTATGGAAGCATCGTCTACAACCAGTATTTGAGGAGATTCATTTTTCTGTGACTCCTCCACAATCTGACTACAATGTGAGGCATCTGCTTCCATTTCATTACCATGCTGGGTCACCTCTTCTATCTCTTTTTTGGTTCGCCCTATTGCTTTATCTTTGATTTCCATTGCGAAAACTCCTTAATTCAAAGATATTCTCAAACACCAAACACTTTCTTACATAATAAATTATTAGGAATTTACACTATAACATTGAATTATTCAATTATTTGCAAATATATTCGGAGGAACAATGTCTGTATTTCTTCAAAGGTAGTATTGAACTGTATCAGTCATCATTACGACGAGTGTGGACGGGTGTTCTGTTCGGCAAAATCATCCCACCCACTGGAAGCGACATACCCTTGAAGCCAGATTGCCTATGTTGATCATGAATAGGCCCAGGAATTGCCAGTCAATCTTGATGAGACACTCGATTTGATGAATCGCAGCTCTATGCCTCGGGGGAAAACGGGCAACTTTATCATTGACACCCTATGTGAACTGGTGTCAAAGAACGACGTCTGCGACTTTCTCTCCTTTTTCTATGGCGACCCGATGGTTTGCTATCCCACGTTAAATATTCAGATATGAGAATAGCCGATTATGGAGCATTTGAAGTGTTTTCATGGCTTTTCCCGTGGGGGATTTTCGTACCTCTGCAATGTTTCAAGGATTAGCCTACGGATTGCCTCCGAACGCGAGGGAATACGGTTGCCATAACGATAATCATCGATTCGGTGAATAATGTCATGATCCAATACAAGAATTATTTTAGGCTTATCAGTTGACATAATATATATATAATATATAAAAACAATAATTGCAATATAAAATATATTGACAATAGATATTATATAGTATATTATGTATATCACTTATACCAGACCATCGGGGTGGAGGTAACAGTAAAAGACAAATAGTTTCAGAATCATCTCTGCGGGAAGGCAATATCAAAACGCTATATTTGTGAGGGTTCCTACCTTATTTGAGAGCTATGAATGTATGACTACAATGCTGACCATTCTCTTTATGTTGTTCATATGGTTTCTTTGCCGCATCAATAAAAAGCAAGAACCGGACCTTGAAATCGCTGATGAAACAATGGAATTAAATATTGTAGATCAATGAACAAGTTACAAAAAAAATCCATTCCTGTCGTAATAATCAAAAGCAAAACTTAAAATATACATCCGAATATGTAAAATAGTAAAATTTACTGGGTTGACGCCTTATTCCATGGGAAATAGGTTAAAACAGGAGCAATATAATCATCATATAAGCTCAGAAAGACGGAAGAAGTCAATACACCATGCAACACCATGAGTGTCATCAAAACTCATCAATCTTAAAAAAAGAAATACGTAAACGGAGAGTCCATATAAGCCTTTAAATATTCTCTCTCCTGTGCTATTCGTACATACATTTGAAGGGTAACAGCTTGACAAACTAAATACTGAAATTCTCGACGGCATGAACCTCAACGATAGCGAGTGATTGAGGGGGAGAAAATGACAAACGAGGAAAAGAAAAGATACACGATATACGGACAACTTGTTGTCGATTTCGCGAACGCCAATAGTCCGATTGATGCTTTCAATTCACTAACAAGTAATTGGAAGAAAGCCCACGATTGCAGTGGCGCAATTGACCTTGTGAGTGATTTTTATGTCACCGTAATTAATACGGAGGAAGATGAACGGCAAGAAGCAATCTATGTTCAAAAACAACTCGTGTCAATTCTTACATCATTTACCGATGGTATGAGCATCAGCGAATTGTACGATTTGAAACCGTTCGGGCAGTATCTGAGCATGTTTAATGAAGCGAAAACTATCGAACGCATGAATTATTTGTTTACTGGCGTTAGCGAGACGATGTATCCTCATTGCTATGCCATTAGCTACGAAACCGCTCTTATATCACTTATGTTTGATCGTCAAGCATTAGGGAAGGGTGAACACTGTGAAGATATACTCTCATACTGCCTGGTAGGTTTTTCGAAGCATTTTAAAGGCAAACTGAAACGATGCCCTTACTGCAACTTATTCTTTATCGCCGACAATGCGAAAAGAAAGATTTGCTACTCAAATCCATGCATCAAAGAATACAAGCGCTTGCAACGGCTGCGTCTAAGAGCCATAAAAAAGCCTGTCGGAAACAACTCCTAATCGTATCCTAATTCTCTCCCGTCTCTCATCATATTACCAAAATTATCAAGCAGTTATCACATATCGATTCACGCATGGTGCTGACATAAAAAAATATTTTAATAATCGACGCATTCCTGATTTTTAAAAAAATACATGTCTTATGAAAAATAGAGTAATGCTGAATTCGAAATATCAGGTGTCACAGATCATTGAATTATTACCCCCCGGTACATGAAGCATCATTTCACCGAATAACATGCAATAGCAGAAAGCTCTTTGAATGTGGTAGGATGTATAAAGTCGAGTTACTGATCATTTGAGAGGTGTGCTTATTGCCTGCGAGTGTTCATATAGCACGGCAACAGATGTATCGGTGCTAACGCCATGATGGTGCGAAGATACATAATGGTGGGTTTCCTTCTGCTGGTTATCGTTGCCGGCTGCCTGGCGGCTTGCTCTGATAGCGTCAAGCTTCCTCGCCTTGGGAACAATGCGGTCATTTTGGCCTTTGGCGATAGTTTGACTTACGGAACTGGGGCGGAGCAGACAGAGAGTTATCCCGCAGTTCTGGAACAGTTCATTGGCCGAAGGGTAGTTAATGCGGGCATTCCGGGGGAGGTTACTGCTGAGGGACTGTCCCGCTTGCCAGAGGTACTGCAAAAGGAACAACCGGCTCTCATGATAATCTGCCATGGGGGTAATGATATGCTCCGAAGATTGAACCGGCAGCAGGCCGCCGATAATCTGCGAAATATGATTCGTTTGGCACAGGAACGGCGGGTGTCCGTTGTTCTCGTTGCAGTGCCAGCCCCGGGCATATCCCTTTCGCCGCCACATATGTACCGAGAGATAGCCGGGGATTTAGCAATCCCGCTTGAAGAAAAGATTATGCCTGCGGTACTGGGGGATGGCTCTCTCAGGTCGGATTATATTCATCCCAATGCCGCAGGGTACCGCCGCATAGCGGAAGCCCTTGCAAGGCTTTTGAAGAAAAGTGGTGCTATAGAATAGTTTCCCTCCGTGAGGCGATTCTCACACCCACGTATTTTCAGCTTTGTGCAGATTCAGACGCTAACAATTTTTGATTGAAATAATGCTTCATTAAAGAAAGGAGGGCATCGCCCATGGCCGACTACACGGAAAAACCGAAAGGATGGAAGGACCTCTCCCCCGAGAGGTTGGCCGAGTTAATGAACCGACGCAGTGATGGTTATCTCCCGGCACTGCTGGGCTTCAGGCTAATATCGGCATCAAAGGAGCGCGTTCGTGCCTGCATGGAAATAGCAAAGCACCATCTGGCTCCCAATAATTATCTGCATGCGGCTTCCGTCGTCACGCTGGCTGACACGACCTGCGGGTACGCAACCATCATCAATCTACCCCAAGGAGCAGGAGGCTTCACTACCATCGAGTTGAATACCAACTTTCTCGGCACGTCCCGCGAAGGCGTCATATTCTGCGAAGGGACGCCCGCCCATATCGGAAGGCGTACGATGGTCTGGGACGCCCGCGTGTGGGATGAAAAATCTGGAAGAAACCTCGCGCTTTTCCGCTGCACCCAGATGATCCTGCCGAAACAGCAATGAGCTGCTGCCATTTATTAAAGAGATGAACCATCGGGTTTGCACAAGGACCAGTTGGGTACCTAATCTAAAGGTGGCCTTTCAAAATATTTCTTCCACCTATGTTATCTACACAGCTGTAGTTGATCGGATCCTCACGTTTACATGTTGAAATGATGGATAAAAAGGCAGAAATTGAAGAACAACAGTTCAGGCAGCAAAGAAATTTCTTAACCCACTTTCATCCGGCAAGATCGCAGTATCTGCTTCCTTTTGATTTTCTAAAATTTTACAGCTATGTCTTTTTATACAGGCATATCTTAGAAGGGAAGACCGGGGTGATCCGGGAAGCATCATATTCTATTTGATGGATAGTGGCATATAGTGGAATAAGAGTGCGAGTTTTCAATAAAGTGGGGAGAGAATGACGATTGAATGAGATAAAAAACAAAAAGGTTGCAACCCTGATAGCCGCAACCCTACGTATTCATTGGTGCCTAGGGCCGGAGTTGAACCGGCACGATACTAGGTATCGAGGGATTTTAAGTCCCT
>CAZMBE010000004.1:0-42925 GCA_964564625.1 uncultured Syntrophaceae bacterium
ATCATACCGGTGTTCTTTCACAGTCTGCGTATATGTAAGTTCCAACGCCTTTCTTCAACACCGCAGGAAGTTTCCACGTGAATATGAAAGCCACACAGGCCGGTAAACACCAATATTTGTCTTTTTTACTTTTTGCCTCCTCCCTGTCCTTCTTTCTTGAGGTACTTATCGGACTTGATGAGCAGCCTGCCGCTATCCACCAGGCTGTCCCGGATGTTGCTCAATTCAAGAACGCATCCCTTAATATTCCATGTCGCCAGAAATTTTTCATAGGGAATGTCGCCTGCCTTTTCGGTAAGCATGCTGCTCTTTAAACTTGTAGGTTCTCCGAATTGACCTTTGACGAGGGCCATCATATTTTTTCCCGCATATTCCCTATTGAACTCCACCAAAATCGATTCCACCTTATCATCAATAAGAGCAACATATTCCGTCGTAAGAAAATCAAGCTTTTGCAAACCCTCTATCTGGTACTGTTTAAGGGCCTCTCCCTTGACTCCTTCCTTAACGCACGCCCCACCGGCGGGCTGTGCTGCACTTTTACAGTCTTTGAACTGATCCTTCAGAGGAACACCCATGGTGATCCCGCGGAAATTAAGAGGTTTTCCGTCATCGACGAAGACCTTGGTGGCGGTTGGGGTCTCCGCCTTCTTCGGAACTTCCCCCTTTTCAGTCTTACTGCAGCCCGCGAGAAAACAGAGGGGAAGAACAAAGAAAACCATGAGAATAATCACACCTGCCCGCCAGTATCCATCCTGATACTCCTTAGATTGCATTTCTATCTCCTTTCCTTTATAAATTATTACAGTGAAGATCGTGCGTATTGCAGATTTTGAAACAGAAAATAAATGTCCGCATAGAGATCGATGTATATTGATCTCATGAACAGAGCGTTCCGCTATCAATGAAAAAAACGCCATGGTGCCTATGCCGCATCTGATCTATTGATCCGATGGATATTACCTGAAACTGTGCAGAATTACGAAGATGTGATTTTATTATGGGGGAAAAATGCAAGAATACAATATTAAAAGAATTATAATTAATATTAAGAACAACTAAATAATAGGACTGAACTCACTACACTGGATGGGAAAACAAATGATTGTTTTTCTCAGTCGTCCGCACTCATCATAATTCTTTTTGCTATGGATTGTCGTGCATGAATGCAATGGCAGTATAGCCATGAGATGTGGTATGTGCGTGGTTCATCTATAGTGCTGAGACTAATTTTTTTGCTATTTCCTCCCCTGTGAATTATCATTTCCCTGTTCAATAATGACGGCGCCTCGAAAGATTTTCCACAGGGATTCATACTTCTCCATAAGATTGAATGAGTAGTTGCTGAGGGACCAGATATTCACAAGCCCCTGTATCATCCCGAACAGGAGCATTGCCGTCGCTTCCAGATCAATGTCTCTTCTCACCAGTCCCGACTCTACTCCATCAGCAAGGAATCCTTTGAGGCGGTGTATGTAATTTTCGATACTCTCTGTTACCTTCTTGTTGAGCTTCTTGTCTCCAAAGCTAATGATCTCCGCCACCACCTCGAAAAAAGCACCCTTCTTCTTCTCAATGATGGTGAGGTGATTTTTGAGTATACTATCGATGGTTTCCAATGAGGTGCAGTTCATTGTCTCTGCCTTGTTGACACCTTCAAAGAGAATATTCGATATGTGATCCGCAAGAAACAGCAGAATGTCTCTCTTGCTTTTGAAGTGACGATAGATGGCAGCTTCCGAAATACCCACTTCTTTCGCTATCTTTCGGACTGTTAAGTGTTCACTCCCGTACTTTATAATCAGTTTTCCCGCAGCCTCTACTATTTGCTGCTGTCGTAACTCGGTCCTCTTTTTTGCCATCCACAAACCCCTTTTAAAAAACACACCTACCCTTCTTCCGGAAACCTATCCCAGAATGATAACATGTGTCAAGGTGTTTGAATGCCGAAGAAGGCAGCTCATTCTCTGGTCATCAGAAAATTCACGTTTTTCCCGTCATGACGAGAACCACAATCGCCACAACGCAGATGGCCAATATGATGACCAACTTCAGCATTTTTTTCGATTTGTCGGACATATCAGTTCCTTTCATACATGTAAATATGGATATAATATAAGTTAACGCATACTATAAATATAGTGAGTGTTAACTTTATTTTATTATTACACAACCGACTTGTCAATAAAAAAATAAAGGTGTATCGCCTTCAAATCTGGTGAGGAAGTGAGATAAAAATCAGGCGAGTGATGAGAGGTAGGAACGAAGATTATGCTTTTTTGAGAGGCTCAGTTTACGTCTTATATGATAACGGTACACATTGACCGCGCTGTCTGACACGTTGAGATACGACGCAATCTCTTTGGTAGTTTTTCCCTCTTTTATAAGATTGGCGATCTGTACCTCTCTGTTGGTAAGATTTAAATACTTCACCGACAGCTTTTGCGCAAAAGGTGATATGATTTCTTTCAGATTCGATTCAAGGACATTCACATAAGATAAGCCCTTCAAATCTACATACGTTTTAAGTTTCTCTATGTGCGGCATTATGAGCATTTTTACATTTGACAAGACTTTTTGTTCCAGCTCGTTTCTGTCTTCTTCCCTCTGTTTCAGTAACACCCTCAATGCCGCGTTCAGATCTTCGAGCTCGCCAGTCTTCACCTGAAGTTCCCTTTCCCTTTTTTCCAGCGCATCTTCCGCCTTTTTACGCTCAGTGATGTCGCGGACTACAACACAAATTACTTTCTGCCCCTCAAGAGCAAACATGCTTGTCGATGCTTCCACAGGAAATACTGTGGTATCCTTTTTCCGTTGATAGCGAAGAGGCACCCGGTGCATTTTTCCGGTGATTGTTTTCGCGATCGCCTTCTCTGACTCCTCCGGTTCCGCGGTAATATCTGAATATTTCAGATCGAGAAATTCCTTCCGCTGGTAACCGTAGAGTTGCAACGCGCTCTCATTTGCATCGATGAACTGGCGCGTGTCTGCGTCAAAAATAAATATGGCATCCGGCACTGTCGCAAAAAGCTGCCGGTACTTTTCCTCACTCATGCGCAACAATTCTTCCAATTTTTCGCGCTCAGTGATATCACGGATAGACTCTATCGCGCCGACGATCTCCCCCCTGCTGTCATAAAGGGGACTTGCCTTCGCCCAGAGGAAGGCTTTCTTCCATTTGAGAAAAGGTACCCATGTCTCTACTATGAGAAGATCCTTTTTTTTCTCGAGGATGGAATAGTAGCTCTGCTCGATCTTTGTATCCGGATTCAATATCAGATTCAGAAGAATGGGCCTCCTTACGCCATAAAACGGCAGGGCATATTCATAGTCACCCTTCCCAAGCATATCGGAAGCCTTCACGCCCGTCATTTCCTCTATGGCACGATTCCAGGCGATAACCTTCCCCTGCCGGTCAATGGCTACCGTCGCATCGGGAAGAAAATCAATGATATCCGCCAATCTTCTTTCTGATTCCCTCAGGGCCTCCTCTGCCTCTTTACGCTTGGTGATGTCTTTGGAAACCACCGTCACCGCTATTGTTTTGCCCTCTGGGTCCTTCACGGGACTCAGCGTCCTTAGATAGTATTTGCCGTCTCTTTCGCTTTTATGTTCATGCTGGACGGATTGGCCTTTTTCAATGATATTGTTCACAATTTCTGAAAATTCCTGCGAATCTTCTTTAGAATGAAACTCTCCGTAAGGCATCCCTCCTATCCTGTCTGCCGGTACGTCGAGTCTGGACAAACATCCTTCATTCATGGAAAGATATCTGCACTCCCCGTCCACGACATACATCAAGTCTACCGTCAACGCGAGAGATCGGTATTTTTCTTCCGATTCCCGCAGCATTTTTGCCGCGTGCGTGCGTGTGGTAATATCCCGAATTGACTCGATGGCGCCAACAACATCCCCCTTACTGTTATAGAGGGGACCTGCCTTGGCCCAAAGCACGTGATGTTCTCCCTTTAAAGGCACATCCGCTTCGGTCAGAAGTACATCCCCCTCCTTTTTGATAAAATGATACTTCTTTTCGATCGATTTGCTATAGCCAAATACCAAATCGATGAGTATCGGCCTACGCACACCATAAAACGGCAGGGCATATTCATAGTTACCCTTCCCAAGCATGTCGGAAGCCTTCACGCCCGTCATCTCCTCTATGGCTTGGTTCCAGGCGATGACCCTTCCCTGCCTGTCAATGGCCAGTGTCGCATCCGGGAGAAACTCAATGATGTCTGCGAGTCGCCTCTCTGACTCTCGACTGGCTTCTTCAGCTCTTTTGTATTCCGTAATATCCACGCAGTTTCCCAATATGGCGGGCCTGCCCTTAAAAATGATGGGTGTAACAGTTTCCATGAACCAGCGAATGTCGCCGTTCCTGTCAATTATCCTGAATTCATAGGGAGACGTGCGTGTGCCTTTGATCATATCGTAGGAACTCTTCCTGTGTATGGCCTTGTCCTCGTGATACACAAAAGCCTGCGATTCTTTGCCGATCAGATCTTCCGGTGTATAACCTGCATAACTCGCTGCGTTAGGATTCACTGATTTGAAAAGGCCATCCTGAATCACATAGATACCCACAAGGGAGCGTTCCGTTAAGGTTCGGAAAAGCTGCTCATCCTCGGACAGTGTTGCATTCGTTTCTTTTTGCAGAAACGTTACTTTCCCCGATCCCGGCATCGTTACCGGATTTTTTTTATGATGTGATTTCTTAGACATGTGAATGTTCCCATTCGGGAATCCAATGTTACTACTGCATATGAATATGTATGGCTCTTCTTAATAAAAACTCTCACTGATGGTGAATTTGCACTATTATACCCGACTACGTCATATAAA
The DNA here is from genome assembly GCA_964564625.1 of uncultured Syntrophaceae bacterium. GTDB lineage: Bacteria > Desulfobacterota > Syntrophia > Syntrophales > UBA2185 > UBA2185. The sequence continues at coordinate 4,846 of CAZMBE010000004.1, forward strand.
TCCTCATTTTTTTGCATACCACGTTTCTGCCTTACGCTTGCCTTCATCCTTCGCTCCTCCACAATGCAAAAGGGATTTTGTTTCATATTGACAACATTCTGCCTCTCCTCTATACTTCCCCTCATAAGTAAAAGAAAATGCTTATGAAGTCAGGCGGGTTATCATTACCGGAGAGGTGCCGAGAAGATGAAAATTCAAAACAGAGATCATCAGGAACATGATAACAACAAAAATTTCCGGATCGATTGGCAGGGATATAATACCGATGATCCCACACTGCGTGAAGAGAGGACAGACGTATCTCCCGCCGGCACTGAAGGAATATTTATTGATCCGGAAGCATATATATATGAGGACATAAAAAAATAAGAGAGTTACTGCTGTTATATTTCATTCCCCGGTAATCTGCATCTTCTGGGGCATTTTTACAGGGATGAATACATGTTTGAAGAAACCGTTGGATTTTGGATTCGTGAAATGCTCCAGGAAGGCAAATTACATGGATACGACCAGGACTTCCTGAAACAGCTTACGAAAGAGTATGCTCACCAGCTTGAAGAATTTTTCTACCGCGAGGTTACACTACTTTTAGAACAATCGGGGAAAGCAAGGGAGTTTGAAAGAATGATACTCTATGACAGCCAGTACATTCATAAGTACTTGAATCAAACAATACCTGGTTACTCTGGTTTTCAGGCAGACATATTCAACAAAGCGAAAAAGATAATTTTGAATATTTGATATGTTGGAATGGTATACATGGACGTTATCTTTCTGGGAACCAATGGATGGTACGATACGGAAACGGGAAGCACCATATGCACGCTTATCCGTGCAAGGAATTACGACATCATACTTGATGCCGGAAACGGATTTCATAAAGTTGACCGCTTCATATCCGCAATTAGCCAGAAACCTGTGTATCTTTTTATCAGCCATTTTCACCTGGACCACATTGTCGGTCTGCATACATTAATGAAATTCAAGTTTCCCCAAGGCCTTACTATTTGCGGACCTGCGGGTACTAAAGTCATTCTGGGAACATTCGTCAACAGTCCGTTTACCGCATCTTTTTCACAGCTGCAATTTGCAGTAAGCATATATGAGTTGCCGGAGGAACAACGCAAGATTCCTTTCAACGTTGAAGTGAGAGAACTGCGCCACCCCACTCTTACCTTGGGATACAGAATTGAGATAGAAGGAAGAGTGGTGACGTACTGCCCTGATACCGGTTATTGTGAAAACGCCGTGTATCTGTCAAAGGCGTCAGATCTCCTGATTGCTGAATGCGCATATAAGAATGGTCAGTTTTCTGAAAGTTGGCCTCATTTGAATCCTGAAACTGCCGCATCAATAGCCAGGGAAGCCAATGCGAAACGTCTGGCCCTCGTTCATTTCGACGCAGAAATATATAAAACCATAATAGACAGGAAAGAGGCAGAAGGCGCTGCCCAAAAAATATTTAACAATACCTTCGCCACAACCGATGAAATGGTAATAGAAATATAACGATAATCAGGGAGAGCTTCCATGGCAAAAAATATTTTAGTAGTGGATGATGAAGTATCCGTTCGGAACTTATTCAACGATACCTTCAGCAGTGCAGGATACAATGTCCGGTCGGCAGAAGGAGCGGAGACGGCCCTGGCAATTCTGAAGAATGAAGACATCAAAGTCATATTTCTTGATCTTAAATTGTTTGGGATGAACGGTATAGAACTATGCAAACACATTAGAAAAAATAATCCTCTTGCCATAATTTTCGCAATGACGGGCTGGTCTGCATTATATGAAATAGAAGAATGCCGGGAGGCGGGATTCGATGATTTTTTTACAAAACCGGCAAATACCGATATTCTCTTCAAAGCCGTCGAGGATGCCTTTGAAAAGCTCGATCGCTGGCAGAAGCGGTGAAATTGACTTTTATAGAGACAGCATCCATTTTTTTATTTACGGTAAATCTGCCGAAAAGTTTATGGCGCCTTTAGCGTTCAAGGAATCAAGGGTTTAAGGGTTCGAGTGAAATGCGGGAAAAATTCTCGATCACATGAAGCCTTAAATCCTCGAACCCTTTTTTGTATAATGGGACATTCTCCTCATTTATTACTGAACACATCCGCACCATTCTTATACTGAATCGGCAAGAGAATGATGCTTATTCTTCTATTGCGGGGGTCATAGGGATAAAGCCTGATGAGCAGGTCGTTGTCTGCGAATCCCACTACTTTGGCAATCCTCTCCGCCGTTATACCGTTGTTTTCAAGGACCCGTCTTGCTGCCGACGCCCGCGCTGTAGAGAGTTCCCAGTTGGTTGTTTCACCGCCTTTATAAGGGAGGGCATCCGTATGTCCTTCCACAACAATTTTATTCGGTGTTTCTTTTATTGTTCCCGAGACCAGCGAGAGTACCTCTAAGGCTTTGTCAGTGGGCTTGTCACTTCCCAGGAGAAACATCTGGCTCCCTTCATTATCAACGATCTGGATCCTCACCGCCCCTTCGTGTACATCTACAAGAACTTGATCCTTCAATGTTGTAAGTTTTGCTTCGACTGCTGTCCTGATTTTTGTCTTTAATTTTTCAGGAGACATTACTTCAACCCTGTCCGCCACATTCCCGTTAGTCCGGCCGATGCCTTTCTGGTCAAAAATTCCCATTCCCCCTGGTGCAGCCTTTTCTCCCTGTTCCTTGAAGACACTAAAATCCTTGAAGTACTGAGATAATGCGATTCTCTTTTCAGGAGAAACCATCGCCAACAGCCAGAGCAGTAAAAAAAAAGCCATCAGGGCCGTAATAAAGTCCGCGTAGGCTACCTTCCACTGTCCGCCATGATGCTCGGCGTGTTTCTTGATCTTTTTGACAACAATAATGGGACGTAATCTTTCCGCCATACTTATTTTTTCAGTCCTTCTCCCATTTAGTTGGAAAAGGGTTCGAGGATTCGAGGGTTCAAGGGTTCAAGTGACTGATATTTTCTTATGTATTTCACTCAACTCCTTGACCCCTCGACCCCTTAAACCCTGAACTCTTTATTTTCTTGCCTTCTTCACAGCTTCCTCGACTTCAACAAAGGTCGGCCTTTGCTTGGCAGGAATTGCCCGCCTGCCGAATTCAATTGCGACCATAGGCGCGGCATTGTTGCTGACAAAGGATTTGAGGGCAATCTTGAGGACATTAAGATACTGGAACTCTTCCTGGGCAATAAATTCCATGTTTTTTGAAACGGGCCCCACGAACCCGTAACACATAAGAACACCAAGGAATGTACCGACCAGAGCCGCTCCAATGCTGTGCCCCAAAACCTCGGGCGGCTCACCAATCTTTCCCATGGTTAAGACGACGCCCAGCACCGCGGCCACAATACCAAGCCCAGGCAGGGCGTCTGCCGTAGTGGCTATGCTTTTCGAAGGTATTAAGGCATCTTCATGATGTTCTTCCAGTTCAACTTCCATCAACGATTCAAGCTCATGTGGCTCAATCGTCGTGGTTATGACCATTCTTAATGTATCCGTAATAAATGTAAGGGCATGATGGTTTTTCAGAATTTTTGGATAATTTTTAAAAATTGCACTCTCCTCCGGTGCATCGACATCACCTTCAATCGACACTAAGCCCTGCTTTCTGATCTTATAAAATATTTCACTCAACATCATCAGGATCTCAAGGTAATCCGCTTTCAAATAGGGTTTGTTCGTGAACACCTTGATTATACCGCCCGAGGTCGATTTCACCACCTTCATGGGCGAGGCAACGAGAAATGCTCCGAAAGCGGCACCAAAGATAATAACCACTTCGGCCGGCTGAAACAGAACCGCGAGATTCCCGTGTTCCATAAGATAGCCGCCTGCAATGGCGCCTGTAACAACAATGAAGCCGACTATTACTAGCATATATTACTACAATTATCCTCTTTTCGCACTGAGGATCTCCCTCTGCCTTCTAAAAACGAACTTAACAATTTCATCCCTGATGTCATCACTCATTTCCGTAAACTTAACAGTTGTATAGAAGCCGCCATTCTCCTGATCTGAATTAACTACATCTCCATACAGGTAAAGAGCTACATGCGGATACATGTAAAGTAAAATCTTTATTTCCAGGAGGTCTCCCTGATCGTATTTTCTCCTGGATGTAAAACCCATCCCGCTGCCGCTGATAGTCAATGTTTGAAAGGTTAAAGAACTGAAACCCTCACGTTCAACTGAAAGGGAACTTATGATGGAATCAAGTTTCGCGTTTAACAAATTAAGCCACTGAGCCAGTAGTTTGTCCTCAGGCTCCGGCGGCTTGGTAAAATCACTTAACACTGCCACTCCGGAAATGCGGGGCTTGAAGCATTCTCTCTCCTCCCCCGGTACAAGACGGACCTCGAATGGCAGATATGCCGTTACCCTTGCGTATTCTCTCTTGTCATTCATGTAATCCATGATCTATCCCTGATTTATGAAAGATCACGCGAATACGCTGGACTGCGTAAAAAAAATCCCATTGCCAGGAAAAGACTCATTGAGGGTCACCTATGCAGACGTCAACCACGAAGGAACCTTCATTTATCTCAAAAGGAATAACCACACTGGGACCTCCAAGGACGTGCATAATGGAGTGCTCTTTGCCGGATACGACAGTCGGAATAGAGGCAGTAAGGCTATACCCCATCGTTTCAATTTTTTTCCTTGCCGCCCCTGACACCATATTCGTGAGTTCACCGACGGCATCCCTGATATCGCCGTTGACAGATTTAATCTCCTCTCCCAACATGTTTGAGACAATCTTGAGTATACTGCCTGCACTGAAGCTCAGGGCCAGGGAACCCTTTATTGTACCTGTTATACCAATAATCCCGGAGACGTCACCAGTGGCTAAGCTGTTTTTTTTGAGATAGGGCTTACCGGGTTTCGGGTTCACAAAGGCCATCGTTTTTAATACCTCGACGGTTCCCTCCAGAAAGGGATTAATGAATTTCACATCCATGATGATACCTTTCCAATTCATTTGATATTCTGCATTATCTTATCAATTTTTTCCCCAAGGACTTCATGGGTAAACGGTTTCACTATATAATCACTTACACCGGCTTTCACCGCTTCCACGACATTTTCCTTTAGAGATTCCGCTGTCACCATAAGAAAAGGTAATTTATTTAATTCATTATCCGACCGCACCGCTCTTAAAAGGTCAATTCCTGTCATATTGGGCATATTCCAGTCGGAAATGACAAAATCTACCTTTGTTGATTTCAATGTCTGCAAGGCAATTGCGCCATCTTCAGCCTCGGCAACATTTTCAAAACCGGACTGCTTCAAGAGGTTCCTGATGACCTTTCTCATTGTGGCAAAGTCATCGACAACCAAGATTTTTATTTTTTTAATTTCCATATTACCTCCTCCCACATTGGATCAATTTGTCAATCTTCTCTTGAACTTTAGTTTTCACTCAGTTCGAATAATCCTTCCGGATCCAGTATCAGTCCTATGTTGCCGTCCCCTAAAATCGCGCCGCCGGAAACACCTTTTACGTGCCTCAAATTTTCACTGAGACCTTTGATCACAACCTCTTCCTGCCCGATAATCTCGTCCACAAGCAGACACTTCGCTCTGTTCTCACCATCAACGACGACGATTGTCCCTTCCCAGGGATTACGGTAATCCGGCTCTATGCAGAATAAATTATGCAGCCGCACCAGGGGAAGCAGATTGCCCATGACATTGATAACTTCACCCTTACCGATGACACTGTTGTACAATTCTTTATCAGGGCGAAGTAATCTTCTTATTGCGGCGGTGGGAACTATGTACTTTTCACGACCCACCCTGACAATCATTCCATCGATGATGGCCATCGTGAGGGGAAAGCTTGTCACAAAGGTTGTTCCCGTCCCGTAGTGACTGTTGATCTCTATCTTGCCTCTTAATTTATCCACCGCCTGTTTCACTACATCCATGCCGACACCGCGTCCGGATACATCCGTTATCTTCTCCGCTGTGGATAACCCCGGAAGCAAAATTAAACGGTATATATCCTGGTCTGAAAGACCCGCTGCGGAATCAATAACGCCATTCGCGAGGGCTTTGTTTACTATCTTTTCTTTATTCAATCCTTTCCCATCATCGGATATTTCAATCAGTATGTTTCCTCCTTTATGGTATGCCTTGAGCTGAATGGTACCTGCCTCTCTCTTCCCGGCTTTTATCCTCTCTTCGGCCCCCTCGATGCCATGATCCACGGCATTTCTGATGAGATGGACAAGAGGATTATAAATTTCCTCCACCATGTTCCTGTCTATTTCGGTATCCTCACCCACGGTGACCACGTTAACTGATTTCCCGGCCGATTTCGAAAGATCTCTAACCAGGCGCGACATTCTCTGAAAAGTCTGCTTTATGGGAATCATCCTTAGACTCGTGGATGTCCTTTGCAACTCAGATGTGATGCTGGCAAGTTGTGAAATATCTCTAAAAAATTTTCTGTCTGTGTTGGACTGAACAATGGGACTCTGCCTGATCATCGACTGCGTAATGACTAATTCTCCTACCATGTCTATCAGATCATCGAGTTTCCTTGTATCTACTCTGATGGATGTTGTATCGACTACCTGGTTCGTCTGTTTTCTCAACGCCTGGGATATCTGCTTAGGGGTCACTTTCCCCTCAGCGATGAGTACTTCGCCGATCTTTTTTTCCGGCGGTATTTTCGCAACTTCGAGAGCGTTCTCTAAAACATCCTCAGATATAAGACCATCTTCTACCAGAATTGCCCCTATCTTTTTCGGCTCACTCTGCTCATGCTTACCTTCCTGGATATTTTTGATGCGTTTCTCCAGTGCCGGTATATCGATTTCCAAAACGGCCACTGCCTTACCTTCCAGACGATTCTGCACATGACCGATCATGGCCTTCAATGCATCAGCCCCATCGAGGATGATATCAATAACCTGGGGCGTCACGGAAAGTTCACCGTTCCTTACCTTATCCAGAAGATTCTCCAGGTTATGGGCAAGATCACGGATCTTGTCCAGATTGAGAAAGCTTGCCACACCCTTGATGGAATGAAATGGCCTGAAAATGGTATTTACATATTCCTTATTCTCCGGATCCTGCTCCAGATTCAGAATATTCACCTCAATCTCGTTGATATATTCAAGTCCTTCGATGATAAAATCCCTCAATAGAGATTCGTCCTGCCCCTCAATTTCTTTTTCCGGTCCTTTTTCCGGTTCAGCACTTACCTCTGGAGGTGATGCCCGATCAGGTTCCTCACACTTTTCATCTGTGTCCTGGATACACACCTCAACCTGTGGGACACCGGTCAGGTGATAAATAGATCCCATGAAGCTGCTTATGTCACCCCCGTACCCATCAGTTTTCACAGAACTCCGATGAATTTCCTGCATCATGGTGATACCTTCTTCAAAGATGGTAAATGCGGTTTCCGTATCCTTGATCTCACCGAGAATATTCTTTTCTAAAAGGCGGCTTAATCCTTTGGCCACAGAGCATAATGGGTCTATTTTCAGAACCTCCGCATCCTTGATAATTGAATCAAGCTGGTTGAGAAAATTACCTGCTGTCGGAATGTCTATATTTCGACCCTCTATGAATAAATATTTCGCAGCCATTCCATCGATATCGCTCAGCAACTTATCGTATAACATTATTCACACCATCCTTAATATTTCTTGAGTAACATGCCCCAATGGTACCACCCTGTCCGCTGCACCAAGTTTTATCGCCTCTTTCGGCATACCGAAGACTACGCAGGTTTTTTCATCCTGGGCAATCGTCTTTGCTCCTGCATGTTTCATCTCTAACAGACCCTCTGCGCCGTCACCCCCCATGCCGGTCAGAATCACACCTATGGAATTGGGACCCGCGTACCTGGCTGTTGACTTGAACAGAATATCGACAGAGGGACGCTGATGGTGAATTCTCGGGCCATCCTTGACCTCGACATAGTACCGCGCACCGCTTCTCTTTAGAAGCATGTGATAATTGCCCGGCGCGATTAATGCCTTACCAGGCGTTACGGATTCATTGTCCGCGGCTTCTTTGACCGTTACCTGGCATAGGTTGTTCAACCTTTCTGCGAAGGCTGTGGTAAAATTTGCCGGCATATGCTGGACAATAATCATACCCGGTGCATTAGGAGGCATTCTGGTCAGGACATCCTTCAACGCCTCCGTACCACCCGTGGATGCCCCAATGGCAACGACTTTGTGAGTTGTCTCTGCAAGTGCACTGATAGGCTCATCCTTTTCAGGATTTGCCGGCTGGTTCGATTGCTTTGATATATTTGCCGTCGAGGCAACCCTTATTTTCTCTGCCAGCATATCACTCATATCACCTACCGAGTAAGATCCACCCGGTTTGGGAATAACATCCACAGCCCCAATTTCCATCGCCTCCAACGCCAATTTGCTTCCTTTCGGAGTAAGTGAACTCACAATGATTACCGGTAACGGGTAGTGCTTCATCAGCTTCCTCAGAAAGGTCAATCCATCCATCCTCGGCATCTCGATATCTAGGGTTATGACCTCTGGCTTCAGCTTCAGAATTTTATCTCTGGCCACAAAAGGGTCGGGAGCTGTCCCAACGACATCTATGTCGGAAGACTTGGATAATTCCTCGGAAAGTATTTTCCGCACAATGGCGGAATCATCAACTATAAGCGTTTTTATTTTTTGTTTTGTCATCTCTCCTCATCCACGTAGGGATACCAGTCGCCTTTGCGAAGCTTGTTAGCCCTATATATTATGGCCTCGTTCGTGAGCGTGTTATATACAAGTTTTCTTCCCACATTGCCGCCTGTGTCCTCAGATATGACCTTGATCCCAAAATTCATTAAGGTACTTCGGGCCACTCTTATATTTTCACGTGCTATCCTCGAACAATCCAAGGAGCGCAGGGCAGCGCCGCCGAAAATTTGGGCCTTTACGTTTTTCTTATTCGCACCCTCATCGAGGAACATTTTCACCAGATGAAATACTGCCACATTTCCATATTGAGCAGTTGATTTCTCCCTCTCCTTGATAGAAGGGTAGAGGAAATGAGCCATTCCGCCATACGTTTCTTTTTTGTCCCATAGCGTTACTGCAACACAGGAACCTAACACCGCGGAAATGACGAAGGGCTCCCTGCTTAAAAAGATGTGTCCTGGCTTTAAATAGTGCTCGCACGCCTGGATTTCCCTGTCTTTCATAGTTCGTTAAAACCGGCTGATCGTCAATTTGACAGTAATACGGTTGCGCCGAATCTTCCATTTTCTGAATCAAAATATAAACTGCAGGCATTGTTTTCCTGCATGGACCCAGCGGGACGTTGTGAAAATGACGGTATGCCTAAGTCAAATACCTTCGTCTGGTCAAGCTTCCCCAAAAAATTTCCACAGATCATGTTCGCAGCTTCCTTCACACAATCTTCAATGTCCCGTTCCGTTATGTCTGCTTTCTCTACACCCAATAAATTTTGCACCATGGTTTTTGCCAATTCCTCTGATACCAGGATTATCAATTCTCCATTCAAGGCACCGCCAAACTTTATGGATGACCCTGTGGCATAATCTGAATATTCATCATGCAAAGGTTCGAGAAAGACATAAAACATCCGCTCAAAGACATCAAAAATCGCTGCCCTCATCGTCTCTTTCATTTCCTTCATATGTTCCATCATCCCCCACACCTATAACTTCATATAGAACTTTTCTCACATACTCAGGCGAAAACGGCTTTTTAATAAACTGTTTCGCGCCCATCTCCAATACAAGTTTCTTTCTTTCGTCACTGCCTTCCGTCGAAACAACAATGACAGGGATTTCCTGCAAGAGAGTGTCCTTCTTCAACGCCGACAGCAATTCCATACCGTTCATCTCCGGCATGTTCAGATCAGAAAGAATAACATCCACCCAGGTCTTGGACAGGATCTCGAGAGCCTGTCTCCCGTTTCCCGCCTCATAGCATTGATCCATCTTGAAACCTGAGATCGTAATGATCTTCTTGATTACGGATCGCATCGAATTTGAATCATCAACGATCAGCACGTTAAAAGACATTGCAGCACCTCATATATAAATTTTAATATTCCCATACAGTATCTGTTATTTCCCCTCACATCTGCTCATTTTGTCCATATTTACACTATGCCGAGCAATTCTTTGGCACGCCCCAGATCATTCAGCATCATCATGATGCATTCTTCGAAATCCCTCTGGCGAAACTTGAATCTGACAATCGCCTCAGACAATCCTTTGTATGCGAGGCCATCGTTCCCTAACCCTATCCCCATCATAATACAGGCCTGATCCGCAAGATAGACAAGCCAGGCATTGTCACTGCCCCCATCCGGCATCAAATCGGGTCTGTGGTGATACACGATGGCATCCCGCATATCCTCGGGAAAATTCCACTGGGTGGCGATCCTTCCTCCCAGGTCCGCATGGCTGATACCGATCACTTCTTCCTCTGCTTCGAGAAAGGAAATCCCCTTATTGGAGACAAGATCATAAATTTTCAAAAAAGACTCATCGACAAATTCACCCATAATTACCTTGCCGATATCGTGAAGAAGAGCCGTTGTGTAAAGTCTGGCATCTTCACGATCATAAAACCTCTTAGACAGTATCTGCGTCATCAGGGCAACACCCACAGAATGCTCCCATAGTTTGGTAGAATCCAGGCCATAGCCTTTTTTATTCGTGTAAAATCTGGACACTCCTGCAGCCTCAACAGCGCGGACGACATTCTGCTGACCGAGCCGCATTACCGCATCGCGGATCGTTTCAACTTTATACCTGAGGCCAAAGTATGCAGAATTACAGATTCTAAGTATGTTCGCTGCGATCGCCTGATCATACTTCACTACATCCACAACATCCGTTATAGAGAAATCGGGGTCATCAATTAATTTCATTACTTTCAACGCTGCTGCGGGAAAAGCCGGGATATTTTTAATAGATTTCAAGATTTCTTCGCTGATCATTCCAACTCCCTCATCCCGTTATGGGCAGTCTTCACAAAGACTTTACCGGTTGACACATGCACGTACACTGTCCGGTTATAATTATTTCCTGTGTCTTCGCCATTTATTAAGACGTTATTCTTCCAGAACAATTTCTTCATGGCCGTGATATTCTTCTGTCCTATGCGAAAAAAATTTGCGTCATCCAGGATGCTTGCCCCGCCTGCCACCTTCACCACCATACGCTTTTTATCCGCACCAAGTTTATAACAGGCCTTGAACAACATAGGGATTCCTGTATCCGCAAACATAGCAGGATTCTCACCTGCCTTCTTCGCATCGAGTGATGATTCAGGAAGCATAAAATGTAAAAGTCCTCCTACCTTGACCATTGGATCATATACGGCAACACCAATACATGAACCCAATGCATAGGTAACTAAAGTATCATTTGTATTATTGCTGACTTTGACATCTGAAATCCCCACCACAATCTCGCTCATATTATTTCCTATAGACACTCGGTTCCATATAATTGAATTGATGTTTCAACCCGGTCAGACTCTCGGAACGCCCGATAAACAAATACCCGCCATCCTTCAAACACTGATAAAATTTACTCACCATATTACCCTGGGTCTTCTTATCGAAATAGATCATGACATTTCTGCAGAATATGATATCGAACGGTTCTTTATACGGAACATCCTCCATGAGATTGAACCGCCTGAACTCAATCATATCCTTTAATTCTTTTTTGACCCGATAGTACCCATCCCAAGTTCCCTGACCGATCTGAAAATATTTTTTTAAGAGAGCAGAAGATACTTTCCCGACTTTTTCTATCGGGTATATACCATTTATCGCGGTGTTAAGTACCCTTGTAGATATGTCGGTCCCGACTATCCTAATGGACATCCCATTGCCGCTGCACATCTCTCTCAAGGTCATGGCAATAGAGTAAGGTTCTTCACCTGTCGAACAGCCGGCGCTCCATATTCTCAATTTCGGGATATGACCATTGTGAGACACTCCCATCATCTCCGGTATTATTTCGTGAAACTTTTTGAAATGTTCCGATTCTCTGAAAAAACTCGTCAAATTTGTAGAGAGCGAGTCGATCATGGCAATCAACTCATCTGATCCATCCGATGTTGTCACATAATGATAATATTCTGAGAATGACTTGAAATTCCCTTTTCTCAGCCTTTTGCCCAACCGCGCTTTAACAAGCTCTTTCTTTCCTTCATGAAGATTAATGCCGCATAGATCGTACACAAAGCGGCTGATTTTCTCAAAATCAACATCTCTAAGCTCAATTGATGCCATAGTATTAAGATCACATTCCTAGTAGTTTTGATCAGCGCAAATGTTTGCTGTACCAATACATGAACGATTTAATGCATTATCGATTCAGCCACAATGACATCCGTCGTTAACACCTTATCAATATCAAGAAGTATCTTGACTCCTCCCTTTACTTTGGCCATACCAAGGATATAATCCGTCTCTAGTTTCACACCGAATGTGGGCGTATCCTCGATTTCTTCACTTTTAATATTCAGAACCTCTGAAACGGAATCCACAATGATGCCCATAACGGTCTTCTTCCCTGACGTCGACGCAATATCAACAACAATGATACAGGTTCTGTCATTGTATTCTATGGTATCCATCCCGAATTTCCGGCGCAGATCCAAGACTGGAATAACCTTTCCCCTTAGATTAATGACGCCCTTCACGTATTTGGGAGTCTGGGGCACTGCGGTGATATTCATGATACCGATGATTTCCTTGACTTTGAGTATCTCCAGGCCATATTCTTCACTTCCGAGACCAAAGGTGAGATATTTCCCCTCCCTATGCAGATCCCTCTCCATTACTTTTGGAATTGCGTTTTCTTTGATGTTTTCTGCTACTTCCGGCATAACTATAACCTCCTCATAATTGAAATGAATTGTTACAGCCTCTCCCTTTGCTCCCTGGAAGAGGCTTTGTTGTTCACACCTCCTCTGTCATAACCTCTCAGCAATCACCAAGTAATTACGAAGAGTTTCCATACTCACGTTAAACAAAATCCTGTTCTTCTTTCAGCGGCAAGACCTTCTCAGGACCGACCTGGTGATACTGAGAAGGCGGCAGACGTTTCAAACTTCTGGTATGGGTTACTCCCTCCAGCATGACCTGCCCTTTATTGCCATTTACTTTAAACATAGCCATAGTGGCAGCTAATTCTTCCGCATTCGCGGCATTCTGCTGAGTCACCTGATTCATCTCCGTCATCGCCTTGTTTACCTGGTCAATCCCCTGAGATTGCTCCTGAGATGCCGCGGCGATTTCTCCCATCAACTCCACAACCTTGGTAGAACTGGCCGTGACTTCACTGAAGACCTCATTTGTAATGGTCACGAGAGATTCTCCTCCTCTGACCTTTTTCACAATATCCTCAATCAGAGTTGCCGTATTCTTGGCAGAATCCGTAGCCCTCATGGCAAGATTCCTGACCTCATCGGCAACCACTGCAAATCCCGCCCCTGCCTCACCGGCACGGGCAGCTTCCACTGCCGCATTCAGCGCTAAAAGGTTCGTTTGGAACGCCACTTCATCTATGCTTTTGATGATCTTCTGGGTTTGCTCACTTGCCGATGCAATTTCCTTCATTGAACTGGTCAGATCAGCCATGGATACATTCGCTTTTTCAATGGCCTGTTTTGCCGCCACCATCAGTCTATTCGCCTCATCCGTATTGCTGGCATTCTGTCTGGTCATGGAAGCCATCTGATCCAGAGAGGCCGTTGTTTGTTCTAATGCGGCAGCCTGACGGGAAGACGATTCAGAAAGTACATTCGATATGGACAATGACTGGCCGACGGCCTCCCCCACCTTCATACGCATGGCATTTATTGATGAAGCGAGATCACCGATCTCATCTTTTGAATCCATATTCATTTCCTGAGTAAGATCACCGTCAGCAACCTTCTTGATCACTTCTATAGTCTCTTTGATGGGCTGCGTAATGAGCCTGGTAATAAGAATGTTGGTCAGCACTGACAAAATGACGGCCACCAACAGTACGACCATAAATGTCCGCATCACCGTATTGAAACTGCTGAGCGATGAATCATACTTCTCTTTACTTAACTTGTTTTCCAGCGCCAGAAGTTGCTCCAGGGTCTGGTTTAGAACCTGGTATTTATCATCCGCTGTTCCCATGAACATCGTTGCCACGCTCGAATCGGATGTACCCACACTCATTACACCCAAAACAGGCTTTTTATATTCCATCAGATCATCGTACGTTTTCTGAAAGAGTGTCTTCTCGTCTGCCGTAAGGGCACTCGATTTCAAAATGGTCTGCACTTGTTCTATAGTATTCTCCAAGACGGTCTTTTGTTCGTTTGAAAGTGCCTGGATCTTCTGATCATCATAATTCGCATTCACCCAGCCTATGACCTTATACACATTGGCATGGACATTCCCTATTTTCTTAATCATGTCCGCGCAATCCTGATACACTTTAAAGCGGTTATTGAATATATCCTCAATGGCCATCTTCTGGTTAGAAAGCCCACTGTAGGCTCCATAGGATAGCGCAATGAGAAATACGAAGACGACTATGGGAAGTAACATCATCTTCTTTGCCATCTTCAGATTTCTGATGATTTTTTTCATGTTAATCCCCCCCTTTTTTTACGGTCAGATAGGCACAGGGCCTACCTGACCATTTTCCCTGTTCCTACCCTTTATATATGCCGCAACAGAAAACAAAATCCCCGGATTTTTTTACATACGCTGATTTCTGTTCCACCCTTTTAGAAACAGGATTTGTCCACTTGTAGTCAACCCAGCCGCTTCCTTTTGTTTTTGCCACTTTGAGGATCTCCCGGAAGAAGAGTTTCCCGTCGGCGTCTTTAATATCGATGAAGTGCTGGCCTATGAGCTTCTTGTTGGCTCCATGTGACACAATATCCCCGTTCATATCGACGACATAAATATACAGATCTTCCTTTACAAATTTCCCCTTGTTGTCATCAAAGGCTGCAAAGGCTGCAGCCTTGCCATTCGCCTTATAATATGCGATTGCCTTATCCACCATCGCCTGAGCCTCTTGTGCCGATCCTTTCGCCAATACATACGTGGCTCCCCCTACTATAAGACCTACTACTAAAAGTACTGCCAGTATCCTTTTCATTTTTTCCTCTCCCCCTTTTTTTGTTCTTTCTTACTCCTTGGTTTTGAATGTTTCTTTTCCATGAACCTTTTAAAAATCTGCTTCTGTCGCCTTATTGACTGAAAGCCCACCACCCCCTTTCTTCTTTTCTCTCTATCAATCCATCGGCTTCTTGATCTTCTGTCACGCGCAGTCCCTTAAGTTTCTGTCAGTTCCTGCCATGTAATCCGAGGGCTTTTGATATCTTTTGACGCAGAATTGCCGGTCCATAAGTTCTCGTAATCTCATCAGAAATCTCCTTCTTTCCTCTATTGTCTCGACTCGCGGAAGCAACACCCATAAAAATAACCTTTACAGTAGAGTGAATACCTTTAATTTTTTTTGCAAACTCTTCAGCTCTTCCGTCCGATTCCATCATTTTGATCAGCAGCAAATCCGGCTTTTCTTTTCCTATGGCGAGGGCTGCTTCGAGAGTATCCGCATACGTAACCAAGGTGCACTCTTCTTTAAGTGTCGTTTCGGCAAATATTTCCTGGATGAATTTACAATCTTCCTCATCACTTCCCACTGCCATTACCAGTTTTTTATTATCTTTATCATTGACTTTGTTATTCACAGCAGCGCGTGATCTGTTTTTCTTGGAAATATCGGTTACATGTGTGGAGGATGCTCCGGGGAATCCGAATTCTTTCCACAGTCTTTCTACCTCGGATGCAGGAATTTTTAGATGTTTACCAACCTTATATGCTTTCACGACACCTTCCTGAACCCACCGGTATATTGTAACCCTATTGATATCGAATAACCTTGCCACCTCTGAGGTAGAATATAATGAATCAGGCATATTATTCCTTTTAAGTATTTACAATGAATCGATAGTAACGGATTAATCCAATGCAACCTCTGTACCCTCTTATCGGTACATGAAGAGAAAACTTTAAGGCCCCCTATCAAAAAACGGTTTGTGTGACACATGATCACTCAGTTCTATTGATTCATTGTAAGTAACCACAATGAGAAAATAGTGCGCATGAAATCCAATGCACCAGCCACCCTCAGCTGCACGCATGACATGCATCACTTCATGCATTCATCTTCGCATCCAGAGGAGTCTATCCCTGAAATTTATGCGGTTAAAAAATATCGTACACATCATTATATTCATTGGTATATCTCATTCGCCCGCGCACTGCGGTGAGAGCTACGAATCACCGAAATGGCTGTAGTGAAAGCATGTTCTTTGTGTTCTTTGAAACGTTATAATAATCGTATGCTTTTTAGGAAGCTGTGGTGAACTGTTCACCTTTCATCAAACGTCTTTGCACGCGTTTTGCATGCTACCTGTGAATTAAAGGAAAAAAAATGGCAACAGAAATAAAGCGAGAAGAAATAACCAAGATATTTAAGCTGTTGAATGAGTGCAAAGCAAAGCTTAAGCAGGGCAAGGTACACACATGCCTTGTGTCTTTCAAAGCAGTCCTGGAAAAGACTCTCACCACCCAGATGCTTCCATCTGACGAAAAAGAGTTAATGGAGGAAGTTAACGGTTTCCTGAAAATGCTCTCGGAAAGCAAGGGTTTTAAAGACATATACGGACCTGTATCATTCCACGCGAAAGACATCAGCAGCTCTCTTGATTTTTTGAAGCAGCTCATCCGTGTGGGAGAGGACGAGATTCGGGATAATGTCAATTTTTGTCAAAAAGATGACGCATCTGTTCAAGATATTGCCACAGATATGGAAGCGGAGGCATGCAGAATCATGCAACTCATAAATGAGGGCGAATACGCCCGCGCAAAAGAACTCATCGCAGATAATGATACTTTAATAACGTATATTGTTCAGTCGTATAACAGAAATGGAATTCATCTTCGCAGAGAAGGGGCATACGACAGCGCCATCGCAGAGTTCGAAAAAGCACTTATTATTCTGCCCGATGACGAGGGATTACACTACAACATGGCCAGAGTCCATGTTGAAAAGAAAGAATGGAAACGGGCTGAGGCATCACTTCAAGAGGCTTTGAAAATAAACCCCCTGTTTAAAGAGGGCAATGACCTGTTGAAGTATATAAGTGTAAAATCTTTGTAAGGATACTTTCTTGGGGTTGCAAAGGACAGGAAGTAGAAAATGAGGAAAGGAATGCCCGGTTTGTAGTCTGATAGGAAGCATTTGCCGCTTCAGATCCGACACTATGAAGTACATGAATAACGTTCATATATTCATGAATAATGTTGATAGTAACAAGAAAAATTATACTTATAAAGCATAACACACGCTTTTGTGTCTTGCCGATGATTAACCATACTATATGAGGGAATTGAGAAATTCAACGCCATGATGAATAACACCGCAAGTATAGACACAAATGATATAAAGAAATTATTTCACGAAGGGGAAAACTTTTTTAACGAGCACAAGATTAGTGAGGCAAGAGTTTGTTTTGAGCAAATTATTGCTGCGGACCCTCAAAATTATGAGGCTTTTAACAATTTAGGGGTTATTCACTTCGGGGAAGGTCAACTTCAACAGGCCATAGATTTTTTTCACAAAGCCCTCTCCATCCATGAGGACTATGGGGAATCTTTGGAAAATCTTGCTCTTTGCCTCGAAAAAAACGGCGACCATGCTGAGGCGGCAAATATTTTTGAAAGAGTTTTGAACTCCGGAGATGACAAACCGGAAACACTTATCTCAATCATACATTGCCATCTTCAGAGTGGAGAATTCGGTCTGGCCAAAGACTTTTTGACTAGATTCATACACGCATATGGACATCATGAAGATATCCTGGAAGTTCAGGAAAGATTCATTGATGAACTCCGTAACGCTCTGCATTCAGGGAAATACCCTGTGGAAAAGATAGCAAAATTTTATCTTGACGAAGGAAACTTAGAGGTTACTCGGGATCTTATAATACCCGCATTACAACAAAGGCCTCATAACGGGGAACTTCAACATCTCAAAGATCTGCTGGTCAGCAAAGAAAAGCTTAAACGTCTACCTATTGCCATCATCTCCGCATCCGATCTTTTGGAGAAAGATCCTGTGAGAAAACTAAGATGGGGCGATCATTGGTTTGGCAAAGAACTGGCCGATGCCCTTTCCTCAGAAGGTGCTGTCATCTCGGGAAAGGAACCGAAGGTACTGATCCATCTGCATGGCATTCCGATTAATAAAATTGAAGAGTCAACTTATAATATCGTATGGATACACAGTCATCCCGACATGATAACGCCTCAATCCCTTTCCCTCTATGACCATATTTTCTGTCTCTCTCCACAGTTCCTTGAAAAGATCCGAGCTATGGGAAGGAGTGGCGAGCTTTTAATTGGCGGCACGGCAAAACAGCCTCCCTTCGGAATCAATGAATTTTCTCATGATATTGTATTTGTTGCCAATGGCAAGCAAGGCAAAGGGAGAAGAATCATTCATGATCTCATATCACTGGGAAAGCCCTGGATAGATCATCTCGAGGTATGGGGCGAAGGGTGGAATGGAATCCTGCCTGAGAAATGTATTCGCGGCATATACTTTGACAACCAAAAACTTCCAGGTTTGTATGCCTCTTCGAGAGTGGTGTTGAACGACCATCATGAGGATATGCTCCAGGAAGGTTTCCCCAATCCGCGAATCCTTGACGTAATGGCTTCAGGAGGCGTTGTAATATCTGATCCTCTTCCCAACGCGAAGGATGTTTTCGGAGAAGCCTTACTGACCTACACGTCACTAACGGAACTGGACCAAATCCTTCACCGTCTCTTCGAAGATAATCATTACAGAGAACACATGAAAAAACTGGGGCTTGCAGCCGCCAAGTCATATTCTTTCAAATCGGTAGCCCAAAAAATCATCCAGCACATTGTTGCAATTGACGAGGATCAATTAGAAAAGCGGGCAAAGAATTGTTATATGAAAAAGGTCTGGGCGCCGGTGAAAGGGAAACTGGACACCGATCGTATCCGACGTTTGAAAGAAGTTACCGCGGAACAATGCGAAGGTTCCACGTTAGATGTCGGATGCGCCAATGGGGATTCCACCGCCATCATGAAAAGACATAATCCATCGCTTAATTTGACCGGTTTAGAGTTAACGGATTGGGGATATGAGGAAGCGATAAAAAATCATCCGGAGCTGAGATTCGTTCAGGGGGACGCAAAAGAGCTGCCCTTCCCTGACAAAACTTTCGACACGGTGAGTCTTGACCATGTCATAGAACACTTCATTGACCCGGTGCCGCTGATTCTGGAAGCCAAGCGTGTGGCGCGCAAAAGGGTTATTATTGGTATTCCAATCATGCATCTGAACGATCCAGATCATAAGATCGCCTGGCGACTCGATGATTTTAGAAATCTCCTTTTCGGCTTCTTCCCCCACTTTTCTATTCGTGGCATGCGTGAGCCGGATGGTATCGAAGTCAGCAACACTGCGCAATGGAATTTTGCAGTAGGAACGGGTTATCTGGAAGGTAATAACAGAAAAGAAATTCCCGCGCTACAACCTCTAAATCTTCATCTGGGATGCGGCCAGCGGAGATTGCAGGGTTTTTTGAACATTGACATCATACCCTCTTCCGCCGTGGACTTTATCTGCGACAGCCGTAGGCTCCCCTTCCCCGCAGGAACCGTTTCCATAATCGAAACGTATCATATGATCGAACATCTGCCCCGTCATGATTTTTTAGAGGCGCTTTTCGAGTGGAATCGTGTTCTCAAGGAGGGCGGCACACTGGTCATCGAGTGTCCCAACTTTGATGCAACCATTAAAGAGTATATGGAAGGGAAGAAATTCCGGATCAATAATATCTTTGGTCTCCAAAGACATCCAGGAGACTATCATCATTTCGGTTACACATTTGAGAATCTCGCAGAGATACTTCGGGACTTGGGATTCCGGGAAATCCGGCAGGAAGCGCCGACGGATTACCATGCGCCAGATGAGCCATCGCTGAGACTCACCGCCGTGAAAATCCATCACTTGCAGCGTCCTGCGGACATACGAGGTTTTTCGATCCATTGTGCTCAACAGAATTACGCGAAGGCGATAGAAAAAGAACGAACACTTAAAAAGCAGGGCTGAGAAAAAATTCCTCCATCATCTCTCCCCGTTTGATCTTGAACAATGAGGAGTAATGTTTTATCCCTAAATACCAGGCAATTCTAAAAGATTTGATACACACAATAGTCCATATTATAGAGAGAGGAATTTATCTTGAAGAAAAAGAAACATAAAAAAGCAGAAGTCGTATCTCTGAAAATAAATAGTCCGATTATTTCTGTATGCCTCATAGTTAAAAATGAAGAGAGGCATCTGGATAATTGCCTGAATAGCATAAAGAATATTGCTGATGAAATCATCGTCATTGACACGGGTTCTACAGATGGATCCGTGGATATTGCCAGACGGTACACCGATAAAATCTATATTCACCCCTGGAATGACAGTTTCAGTGAAGCTCGCAACTACTATCTGAAATATGCCAAGGGTGAATGGATCTTTCAGATCGACGCCGATGAAGAATTGATTCAGAACGATATTCCGGTCATCAGGAGAGCGATCCGGGAACCAGACCTTGACGGTGTGATGGTGCAAATACTCAGCAAACTTTGCAACGGCAAGAGTAAAGCAATCCACAGCACCGAGAGGATTTTTCGCAATAACGGCATCATCCATTATGAAGGCCGCATCCACAACCGCATTGTCGGAATGAAAAACGCCAAGGTTTTTCCTGTCCGCCTTGTTCACTACGGTTATGACCTGGATCAACAGCAGTCAAAAAAGAAATTCGAGCGCACTGTCTCTCTCCTGAAGATGGATCTGGACGATGATCCGTACAATCCCATCACATATCACTATCTAAGCTGTTCCTATTTTAGCCAGGGCATGTTCAGGGAAGCGCTCGAAGCAAGCGTGAAGGCAATCAAGCTATCTGAAGATAAAAATGATTCGAATATGGTTTACCTATGGTCTCGCTATAATGCGGCCATGTCCCATTACCGGTTGGGAGATTTAAAAAATGCCGAAGAGGCTGCCCTATCAAGCATTAAAAGGTTTTCACGGCATATAGATGCGCATTATCTCCTAACTGCCGTATATTATGATTTAAAGCAATGGTCACGCACAATTGACCATGGTCATAAATATCTAAATCTGGTTGCATTATTAAGAACATCCCCCGCGGATTTCGGCAATCTTGTCACATGCTCCCTGAATGAAGAATGGAATGTGCATGCCCTCATTGGCATGGCCTGCTTTGAATTGGGGCAGGAGGTGAATTCTCAAGAATCATTCGAAAAAGGGGTTCAGTGCGCGCCGGAGCCATTTGTCGTCCTGAGAGCAATCGGCATTTATTTTTACAATAAGAAGAATCAGGACAAATCCCTCTTATATCTTGAGAAAGCCCGCCAGCAAAATTCCCGTGATAACACGGTGAACCGTTTGCTGGAGGAAATTTCCCAGAAGAAAACAGATAATCAAAAAAAGCCGACCATCAGCTGCTGTATGATCGTAAAAAATGAAGAGGCTTTTCTTGATCAATGCCTGAAAAGCGTCAAGGATTATGTGGATGAAATTATCATTGTTGACACTGGGTCTACGGATACTACCGTCGATATTGCGAAGCGTTATACCGAAAAGGTATACGTTCACCCCTGGGAGGGGGATTTCAGCAAAGCCCGCAATCAGGCGCTGTCCTATGCAGCAGGCGATTGGATCTTTCAAATCGACGGAGATGAGGAACTTGTTGACGGGAGCGGAGAAAAGCTGCTTCAAACAGTACGCGAAGCGGGAGATGCGGATGCCGTCCTCGTTAATATCATCAGTACATACAGTGGCGGCAAAAAGAAGGCTCGTCACAACTTTGAGCGCCTGTTCAGAAACAACGGCATGATCCATTACGAAGGAATCGTTCATAACAGGGTCGTACACGCCCGCCGGATTATCACCTCGAAAATTGAATTGATGCACTATGGATATGACGTCGAGGAAAAAACAGCATATGAAAAATATCTCAGGACAACCGCCCTGTTGAAGAAACAAATTGAAGAAAACCCGGACGATCCCATGCCGCATCACTACCTGGGGACATCGTATCTTACCCGCGGTATGAACGAAAAAACGGCCGAGGAATCTATCTTGGCGATCAATCTCGCTGAAGTACAGAATAACACGCACCCGCTGTATATATGGTCGCATTACAACGCGGCAATTGCCTTTTTCCGCATGGGAAATCTGGAGCAGGCCAGGTTCTACTCATTGTGTGCCCTTGATAAATTTCCCAGACACCTGGATTCCTATTATACGCTCGCCATGGCGGCAGCGGAAAAGAAGGAATGGGAAGAGGTCCTTCGCTACGGTAAACAGTATTTGGAGCTTCTTGGCTTCTATGAAGAAAATCCCGACCAAGCGGGCTTGATCATCAACAACACTATGAAAGAAGGGCCCAGCATCAATTTGCTCATAGGGCATGCCTTCCATGCAAGGGGGAACCATGACGAAATGGGCCGTTATTATCGTAATGCCTTCGCACAGTCGGATGATAAATGGCAGGTCTGGTGGAACATCGGCACGTTTCATATGGATCGCTCCGAGGATTTCACGCTGGCCCGTCATTATCTGGAACTGGCCCTGCGAGAATCGCCCGAGGAGCAATCGGTCTGGTATATGCTTGCCAAACTGAACAGCAAAACAGGCAACATCGATGAGGAAAAAAAATGCCTGGAATATCTCTATAATGCAGGTACTCAAGATGTCATGGTTCTGAATCGATTGGCCTCCCTCGCGCTTGACTTGTCGGATTTGACAGCCGCCCGGCGAGCCCTGGATGCTGTGATGAAACTTGATCCTGCCAACTATCTCGCTTTCTGCCACTGCGGTATCCTCCATAAACTCCAAAATACACCGGATAAGGCTATAGAGGCTTTCAGCAGGGCCATAGAAATCAGCCCGCGGGAAGCGTCGCCCTGGATGCATCTCGGTGAAATAACGCTGCAGCTTCGTCGATTGGACGAAGCGAGAGTGTTTTTTGAACGTGCGCATAGTCTGGACAAAGGAAAGCTTAAGCCTCTCTTATGTCTCTGCGAAATTGAGCTTAGACAAAATCATTTTGTGGAATTTATCCACTGGTGCGATCTGATATTGAAGGAACTGCAGTTGGACAGAACGAAGACGATTCATACCGTTGAAGACATGTCTGACATTTTCCGCGAAATCGAAAATACATTAACGCACAACCGTGATCTCTCATCCCACATATCTAAAATCGTTCCTTTGCTGCCGGGCGCCAGGCACTGAATGGTATAGACTTTTATGATCACTGGATACGAAGGCGAATGACAGGCGGAACTCCTGTCATTCCCTGCTGCAGAGTATGCGCCTCATCCAATATCCCCCGAATAAAAAATAACGACACTGGTTCCTTGTAATTCCTGCACAGATATTAAAGTTTATGTTCCCCTGTGCCGATAATAAGAGCGAATTCAAGAAAGGAGGTGCAATAGCGATTGTCTCGCAGGAGGCAGAACTGCAGGTTGTCAGTTTCTAGTATTCTAACATCAAACAACTTTTAATAACATTTGGCAAGGATGCCAAACAACAAAAAACAGTATCAAGGAGGATACAAAATCATGGGATTCAGAATTCAAAACAACATCGAAGCGCTGAATGCGCAAAGGAATTTACAGGTTTCTTCAACAGGATTGAGCAAGTCTCTGCAGAGACTTTCTTCAGGGTACCGTATTAACAGCGCTGCTGACGATGCAGCGGGTCTTGCCGTTTCACAGCAGTTCCGTGCAGACATAGCAAGCTATAAGGTGGCAAGTCAGAATGTCTCCGAGGCCAACGCGCTGTTGCAGGTCGCTGAAGGCGCCATGGATCAGATCGGGAACATATTGACCAGATTGAAAGAACTGGCCACCCAGGCAGCCTCTGCCAATGCCGGCGCCAACGTTGATAAGCTGAACGCCGAAGGGAACGCACTGATTGCCGAAATGGACCGGATCGCCGGTTCGACGAAGTATGCCAATACAAAACTGCTGGACGGCTCTTTTGGCGTGACCGCATCTTCAGGCGGAACATTTACTGCCGCGGTAGGTTACAGTTCCGTCTCCGGTCTCCAGAGCGGTTTGACCTACACCGTTGCAGTAGCTGCGACCGGCTCAAATTTTGACATATCGATCACCGCTACAGTAGGTGGAGGAGCGAATACATGGACTGCGTATAATGTTGCAGTTCCCGGGGCAGGGGAAACCGCGGAAGTGAGCTTCGGTTCCCTCGGCTTAACGATGAAAGTAAATGAAAATCTTGACGCAACAGGGGGAACTATTGTCGCCAATACGGCAACGGCCTCCCTCTTCCAGGTCGGAACATCAAGTGACACCAATGACCAGATCGGCATTCTCATTGGAAGCGCCACATCTACTGATCTTAGTATTGCAGTAGACCAACTACTCTCAGCATCCGATTCGAGAGCTTTCCTCGACACGATCAACACTGCCATCAGTTATCTGAGCGGAAAGCGCGGTGACGTCGGTGCGGCACAAAACAGGTTGACCTATGCCTCCGCCAATCTCTCCGTCACCATTGAAAACTATGTCGCCGCCGAATCGACCATCCGTGACGTGAATATGGCCTCAGAAATGACAACCTTCACTAAGAATCAGATTCTTGTCCAGGCCGGTACCGCCATGTTAGCCCAGGCAAATATGGCTCCACAGTTAGTGTTGTCTCTGTTCGGTAATGGGTAAACCCAATTTTTAACCTTTCACCAAAACCCCGCACCCTTGAACGTGCGGGGTTTTTTTTGGAGGATTTCTTACTGTCTATAGAGAGAGTTTTGAATCCTATAGCGAGCGAATGCTTAAAATTTGCCTTACGGATCGAAGATTCTGCGTAGTTTACTGCGGAGATTTTCAATAATTTCCACTTCGTCATTTCGTTCGGAGAAGAAATCTTACATGTTGCTGATATATACGCAATATCAACATCATAATGACGTTTCAGTAAACTGTTCAAAGCTTTTAAAAACACTCAAGTATGAGGAATATTTTGCCGATATTCAGTATAACACAGGGGACGATATTCGACATAAAAAGGCTCCATGATTCCCCTTGGAGTGTACCCCTCAGATACGGGGTAGGAATAAAACTGAAACAACAACTTCGAGAGAAACGCACGTTTCATAGAAATACACAAAGAAAGGTTATATGAGGATTTTCACATGACTATCAGCACCAATCTCGTCAGTGGTCTTTCCAGCGGCATTGACTGGGCCACCATGGTCGATCAGCTCATCTCCATTGATCACAGCCGGGTCGATCTCGTCAGCAGCCAGAAAAGCGCCTATGAAGCGAAACTTGCCGCCTGGCAATCCTTTAACACTAAATTGCTTGCCTTGAAAACTGCTGCGGACGGAATAAAAGATCTGGAAGATTTTAATGTATACACAGCGTCGATGACGACGGACAGTTCAACCGTGAAGGGTTCCGATCTCATGACGGTGAGTGCTTCATCAACGGCCTCCATAGGATCATACCAGATAAAGGTCAACAGCCTGGCTGTGGCTGAAAAAGTCCGGTCCATTTCTTATGCCGACGCATCCGTCGCGCTCGGCTCCGGTTATGCCGGGGATATTTTGATCAACGGCGAAACTATTACGATCGACGCCACAGACACCCTGTACAGTGTACAAAACAAGATCAACAATGCGAATGCCGGTGCAACTCCGACGGGTGTTACCGCCACTATCATCAAATTCGGAGCGAGCGATTACCGCCTCACTCTTACCAGTGATACAACAGGAGCCGCAGGTATTGATCTTCAAAACGGCGGCGCACAGGATATTCTGTCTCTATTTAATTTCAGTGAGGTAACGAACGGGGCGGACGCATCGTTTAGTGTGGATGGTGTAGACATATCGCAGTCAAGCAACACCGTTGACGATGTCATTGCAGGTGTGACCATAGATTTACTCAAGGCTGACATCGACACAACCGTAACGCTCGCGATCACTCGGGATATTGACGCCATCAAGAATAATATCAAGACCTTTGTGGACAAGTATAATGATGTGGCATCGTATATTAACACGCAGTTTTCCTATAATACAGAAACAAATGAAACAGGGGGTGTTCTTTTCGGCGACGGGACCCTCTCTTCGGTGAAGTCCGACCTCAGCTCCATTATTACCCAGTCTGTATGGGGCGTCAGCAGCCAGTTCTCCATCATGGGTCTTGTGGGAATCAACCTTGATAACAGCGGGCAATTGAGCATCAATGATACAACTCTGACGGGATACCTGCAGACTAACTTCAGTGATGTCGCGGCGCTTTTTACGGGCCAAGGCGTAGCCTCCAACGGCAGTCTTAACTATGTAAGCCATACGCAGAACTCAAAGGCAGGCGAATATACTGTTAATATTACTACTGCGGCCGCACGCAGTACCTCAACTTCAGTCACTGCGGTCAGCGGCACCCTTGGCAGTAATGAAACTCTCACGGTTACAGAAGGCACTAACACGGCAACCATCTCTCTTACTGGCAGTATGACCATCAGCGATATTATTAATGCCATCAATACTGAACTCGATACTGAATACACGCAAACATTGGTGGGCAGTCAGGAGCTCAAAGAGAGCGACAACGTAACGCCAATTTCGTCTCAGACGACATGGGACAATATATATAACGGGGCTCTTCAGGACGGCGATGTTATCACCTTCTCCGGAACCAGCCGGAGCGGCGGCACCGTCTCAGGGAGCTACACCATCAGCACTGTGGGAACAGACAAAGTTGAGGGACTCCTCTCGGCTATTGAAAATGCCTTTGCAAATGACGTAACCGCTTCCCTTGATACCTCAGGCCGCATTACCGTCAGCGATAGATATTCCGGTGCCAGTCAGATCACCCTCGATATTACTGAACCATCAGGCAGCTACCTTGATTTCGGCACCGTTCTTACGACAAACACGGGCGGAGTGACCGGGCGTTATGCGATGGGCATCACCGCTTCCAATGATGGTGGCGATGCCCTCGTTCTTACTCATAACAGCTATGGCAGCAACTACAGTTTTACTATCTCTGAAACGAATGATCTTTTGTGGACCAGCGGGGATCAGACAGTGAATAACGGTCAGAATGTGGCAGGAACTATCAATGGGGAGGCTGCGACAGGATCCGGGCAGGTTCTGACAGGAAACACCGGCAACACAAATACAGAAGGACTTTCTGTAAAGTGCACAGGAACATCAACGGGAGACTTGGGTACCATAAAGTTAACCATCGGCACGGCAGACCTCTTCAACCGCACTCTTTTTAATATCACAGATTCCTATGATGGATACGTACCCTTCAAAAAAACATCGCTTCAAAACAGCATCAACGGCTTTCAAACAAGGATTGACCAGATGGAAGCACAGCTTGAACTGAAGAAGGAAATGATGATCAACCGCTTTGTCGCAATGGAACTAGTATTGGACAATTTGAAAAATCAGAGCAATTGGCTTGCCGGTCAACTCACTTCCGCGGCCAGTGGATGGTCATGGGCATAAGTAAATAGAACGTTAACTACGGAGGATAGTGCATATGTACGGTAATGGCATCGGAGCCTACCAGCAGGCGGGAGTAATGACAGCAGACCCAAAGAGGCTAGTCTTGATGTGTTATGAGGAAGCGATACGGAATCTAAAAATTGCCAAGGCAAAGTATATTTCCCGCGAATATGAAGAAAAAGCGAAGGCGTTAATAAAGGCGCAGGATTTTATATGTGCACTCAACTCCTCGCTCGATTTGGAAAGGGGGGGTGAAATAGCCTCTAACTTGCAAGCCATCTACAATTATATCATGCATTGTTTAATTAAAGCAGATGTCGAAAGAGATCTGAAAGCAATGGATCACATCCTCTGGATGCTTATAGAATTAAAGTCCGCCTGGGAAGAAATTCTTAACGGGCGCCATGGGGATATCAACCGCGATTTACAAAGCGATCACGAGCGGCAAAAAAACACCGCCCGCCTGAGAGAAATGAGGGTCTAAAATGGGGATTCAGAAGCCAGACGAAGTTTCCACCGATATTTCCTTGCTCTGCAGATTACTGGAGCAAAAAATTGCCGTTTTTAAAGATTTTCTGTCGGTAACGGCATCTCTGAAAGATATGATTAAAGAGCATAATATAGAAGCAGTGAAAATTATGATTGTCCAGCGTCATGATTGTATAAAATCTATTGACAGGCTGGATATGGCAATCCGCAGGTTTAGAGAGTCTAACCCCTCATACGACACATTGATAACACCGGGAATGCGGAAGCGTATCCGATCACTTACGAAGACCCTTGAAAATATGATTAATAAAACCTTACAATTAAACCAGGATTGTGAGTCCATCGTAGAAGACGAACTCGATAAATTAAAAAACGATCTCTCCGGTTTTGGTCACAGTCTGAAATGGTTCAAGGCTTACGGGGGAAAATCCATAGAACCCCGATTCCTGGATGTAATGACATAGATTTGCCAACCTAAAGTATTTTGTATATATGACCGATAAATATAGCAGAAGGAGGAATCTAAAATAATGGACATGGCAATTTCAAGCATACACGGAGCAGGTTCGAAGGATCCAGAAATCCTTGTATCGGGACCGGTTTCTGCAAGTACTCCTTCCAAGAAAGAACCTTCCGGCAAGGCGCCGGAAGCATCGATGACCCTTGACAATAAAGCCATTAAACAATTGCTCGAGGAAATTCAGAGCCATTTGCAATCCATGAATATCAGTTTGAGCTTTTCGACCTACGGAAAAAATCATGAGAATATTGCTGTCGTTGTGAGAGAAAAAGAGACTGGAAAGGTCATACGCGAAATTCCCCCCAAAGATCTTCAAAACTTATATACAAAGCTCGGAGAGCTGATTGGCCTCATTTTCAATGACGCTGCATAAAAAACAGCCCTTCTCGCTTACCAGTCACAGAGAAGCCGTCTCACAATTATTCCCCTTTTCACATCCTTCTGTTGTGGAAACCTTATTACCAAAATCTGTTGTCGTTAAATAATACTGAACAGGATAAGTATGGTCATCAAGAACAATCTGTTTGGCGATCTTCTTTTTCGCATTGATCACTATGGGCGCCCTCAGATTGACGGAAACTGTAAAGGGAGTCTTGCGGATAGTCACAATCGATAACATGACCACATCGTCTGCGTGTTCTATTTCCAGAAGTTGTGCATCATTATCTCCTAACACCGGCTCATAATCAGCTTTTGCGATAAAGGGATTGATCACGACAAAGGCTATTGTCCTGTCGTCAAGGGACTGGAACCACCAAAAGGGGTTTTTTTCATCTTGTATGTGCAACACATATTTCTTCAGGTGTTCAAATCCAAGGATTCCGCCTCGCATTTCAATAATCCTGGTTTCATCTACTTCAATCTCCCCGAAGCGGGTGGTAATTTCATTCACTCTATAAACCTCCCCATGTGCTCAAATCTCTTTTTGATCTTTTGTCAGCAAACTTTTTAAACCATCCAGAATGCCGGGCAAGGTTTCCTTCTCTATGCTTGCCCCCTGTAAAGCCTGGATATTCTGTTCTTTGATAAGATGGTAAATCTCCTCCCGGTGAACGGCAATATGTGCAGGAGCCTCGATGCCAACCCGTATCTGTTTCCCCTTCGTTTCCAGGAAAGTGATTTTTATATCATCACCTATTGTGATAGATTCACCCAACTTCCGTGTCAGGATTAACATCATTCCTCCATATGAAAACTATTTTTGGTTTCACTTAATAAAATCAATGATGGAAATGTTACCGATACTCCCCGCCATCTGATATGTGGCCTGGAGCGCTATTTCTTTCATTTTGTAATCTGTGATCAATGCCGCCACATCGGCGTCTTCAATATCCGAGGTAAGACTGGTTAATTGTAGATCAAGATCTGCCAGCGCCTTATTCGAAGCATCCAGGCTGTTCGTCCTGGTACCGCATTGCGCTGTATAACGGTTAATCTGATGCATCGCTTCATCGAGTGGGTTTAATTGATTCTTGATGCCGTCGGTATCATTGTTCTCAAGGGCAGTTTTCAAATCATTCAATACCTTGAAAAGGTTCACAACGCCCTGTCCCTGATCTGTAAATGCCGCTTCTCCCGTGACATTGTAATTCATCATAACATCCTTCCCAACTTCACTGGATAGTTCCTCCCCATTACCGTTGTAATACCCGGGCGCAAAGCCATTGACACAGAACACATCATTGGTTGCCGGATTCACTGTCCCCGCGGTAAATGTGAGTTGGATACCGTCACCGATAGTGACAGGAGCACTCAGATCAGTTTGTGTAGCCCCCCATGTTATCCCTCCGTCTGCTGAAATCTGGTATGTTGAGGCAGATAACGTTCCACCTGTAATGATCTTAAGCACATAGGTTTTGTTGGTAGTCCCTGTATAGGCGCCTCCGGATGTTGCGGT
This sequence comes from uncultured Syntrophaceae bacterium, assembly GCA_964564625.1. Classification (GTDB taxonomy): domain Bacteria; phylum Desulfobacterota; class Syntrophia; order Syntrophales; family UBA2185; genus UBA2185. The sequence continues at coordinate 35,413 of CAZMBE010000004.1, forward strand.
GCCGTCAAAGGCGTTGTTCCCCGCCGAAACCGCATTATCAATACGGGCAGCAGATGCAGTTGTGGAAAATGGTTCCGTGTCTGTTTTCGTACCTGAGAAGAGATATCTGTTTCCGAATTTTGCATTCGCCAGAGAACAGATCTGTTCAATGAGCGGCTGGAGGGAATCGGCGGCAATCTGCCTCGTAGAGGCTGTCGCCGTTGCCGTTGCCTGTGAGACGGCCGTTTCTTTGACCTTTGTCAGGATATCGTTTACATTTGATAAACTTGACTCGGTAGCAGAAAGCCACGACTTACTGCTTTCAATATTTGCCTGGTAACTACTTATACACGCCTTCGCCGTTCTGTAATCCAGAATTTTTCCCATTCCCAGAGGATCATCAGACGGCTTGTTAACTTGTTTTTGTGTCGCAATTTTCTCCATCAGTTCGCTATATTTGCCTTGAGTTTTGAATATGCTGTTATTCAGCATTTCATACCTCATCTGATCGGTAACACGTGTTATCATAGTCTCACCTGTTTCACTTCCCCAAATTAATAAGTACGTCCATCATCTCGCTAATCACTCCGGCCAGCCTGGCTGCTGCGTTGTATCCCGCCTGATACTTGATCATGTTCAACATCTCCTCATCGATTGAGACTCCCGAAACTGATTCCCTCTGACTCTCTATCTGGTTCAGAACATATGTTTGCTGGTCAAGACTGCGCTGTGACGAGGCGACATCATTGCCTATCCTCGCCATGAGGGTCTGGTAAAAATTGTCAATCGTTGCGGTTCCACCTGCCATCAGCATACTGTCATCCTTTATTGCATTAATGAAACTTGCATTTTGTCCGTCTCTGTTCACCGTTGCGGAGGCAGCAATCTGCCTTACATCCGCAGCAATTGACGAATTGACGTACATGTCCTTTGCCAGAGTTGATGCTGACGAAAAAAAGTCCCCCCCGACATTTCCGTCAAGATCATAGCCCGAGTTATGCTGAGTATTGACAGTGTTGACGATGGTTGCGGCCATAGTATTAAGATCGCTCAGGTATCCATTATACTGCCCGGTCGACGGATCCCAAACATAAATTTTATCCCTCACATCAAGGAGACCGGCCAGTGTTCCCCCTCGCAGGTGGTCATTAATTGCTACCGTTGGCGTATCTTCAAATACGATATCATAATAATTCGAATTCGCCGGATTGTCTTCTACATCAAGCTTCCATACATTGATCCCCTCTACAAGGGATCTGCCATTAGAGATAAATATATTCAGTGAACCATCGGCTTCTTCGTAGTAATTCACATCGATTGTCTTTCCTATCTTTTGCAACAGCTCCGCTCTTTGGTCCCGCAAACTCGCAGCGTTGCCGCCGCTGATCTCAATCTGGGCAATTTTGTCGTTTAAATCTGCCATTGTATCGAGATACTGGTTTAGTTGCGTCACCGTATCGGAAATGAGGGTGTTCGTGTCACCCTGAATGTTGATAAGTTCGTTTGCCTTCTGCCTGAACATGGAGGCGAGGCTCTGAGATACGGATACCAGGTTATCTCTCTCAGTGATTCCTGTCGGATTCACAGAAAGTTCTGACCAGGCGTCCCAGAATTTCGATAACAGTTCATTGATTCCCCCGCCGGAGCTTTCATTGAAGATCCCCTCTACCCTGTTCAGTACATCCGACTGGGCCCTGTTATATCCCACTTCCTGTTCCTGCCGAACCATTGACGCCTCAAGATATTTATCATAGAGCCTTTCGATTGCCGTAATTTTAACCCCGAACTGTCCCTGTTCCTGCGAGGAATCAATTACGCCGATAGAACCAAACGCGGCACGTAATCTTGAGTAACCAGGCGTATCCACATTGGCAATATTATTCCCGGTAACATTAAGAGCAGTAAGATGGCTTAAAATAGCCTCCCTTGAAGTATTTAATACACGACCTATATCTCCCATAATTTACCCTCGCGTCTTCACTATTTTTCCGTTCCGGGCAATGGGCCTCATTCTCCCCGAAGGCATGTAGCAGGCCGAAGCGGAAGACATGAGACTATGAATAAAATCGACAGATCCCTGCAGAAACTGAAGGGAATAATCAAGAAGTCCCTTGTTATTTTGATTCATTTCCCGGTTTTTCGCGACAAGTCCGTGTAAAATGGACTGGCACTCTATAAGATCTTTTTCCTGATCATGATCCGCATAGGATATTAAAGTTGACAGATTGATTTCTTTTTCTTCGAGATCTAACATTCTCGCTATTTTTTTTACAATCTTTAATCTCCCCTCCTCTAACATTTTTGCTTTTAAAAGCACCGTTTCTTTTTTGCTGTTGCTCTCAAGGATACGATCAAGAGAAGGTTTTAACAATATCACCCTTTCCTGCGTGATAGTAGTTTGAAGCTCCCGGTAAACCGCTATCTCCCTCTTCAGGAGATCGATAAGTGAATCGAGAAGTGGATATAAATCATTATGGATGCTTGTAGTTAGTTGAATCATCACCGTACCCTGATATGTAATTACCCTAAAACAAAGGAACCTCTATTGAAGCTCTTCGCAGTAAACTGCAAAAGAATCTTCGATCCATAAGGAATATTATGTTCCCCATCTGCTCGCGCACCCCTCAGCATACTGCGGGGAATGCGTTCACTGCCGGATTCAATCTTGGCCATGCTGTAGAGGTGGGCAAAACATAGCCTCATCTCCATGAACGATGCGGTAGGCTTGTGCGGATCAAACTTCTGAAAAAAAACGGGAGAGAGTTATTTAGGAGAATATATCCAAAAGAGACTCTGCCACCATTTTCTCAGCAATTTTTTGTCCGTTTACGTCGTATACGCCCTTTTCAACCTGTTCCTTCAATTCACGAACTTTTTCTTCGCGGACATCAGGGAGCTGGTTTATTGCATCGCGCAATTGCTGAATGTCTCTTGCCTTGGTGGAAAGATTTACTTTCTCTTCTGGTGCCGGATTGCCGCCGACCCTGGGGTTGGATTCAGACTGCACTTTATCAATTTTCTGATACTGCTGAATCGCTTTGAGCGCGGCATCATCGACCTTAGAAATTTTCATCTTCCGAATCTCCTTACGATTCTTTGTTTAACACACTTATCGGCAAGAAGACAATAAAACTTTAATGAAACCTCCAATGTTGCTTTCAGCGACGACTGTTTAACTGTTCAAAAAGGATTTGCTTTAAACCTGCACCACTTTCTTTATTTGCCATTTCTTCTGCAACTTTTTGATCAAAAATCATGTTGTATGAATCTTTTCCAGGACTCTGTTTTAAAAAACCACTCCTGGGTATTGTCTGGCGCATACCTTTAAACATGTAATATAAAAAAATAGACTCAAAGTCGGCGCAGGTCTTCTTCAACTTTTTTTCTTTGATGGCTTCCCCGTTCTCCATTTCATCAGTTTTTTTCTGATAAATGTTCTGATTTATAATCTGTGATTTCAATCCTGTTATATCTGCCATGATATTGATACCCTATATAATTCTTAAATCAGCCTGGAGCGCCCCCGCTGCCTTTATCGCCTGCATGATGGTAATGAGGTCCCTTGGCGAGACACCGATCGCATTGAGAGCCCTTACAACTTCCTGAATTGTGACACCTCTGGGCACTACAAGAAGCTGCTTTTTTTCCTCTGCTACACTTACTTTACTCTCGGGTGTTACTACTGTCTGTCCACCGGGAGCCACGATCACACCACCTTTTTTAGTCGGCGCGCTACCGGCAGAAGCCTGCGGAGCGAACGGAAGCGGTTGGGAAACCCTCTTTTCTTCTTTAATTTGAATACTTAAATTTCCATGAGCGATAGCTACAGTGGATATCCTCACGTTTTCGCCCATCACCACAGTCCCGGTTTTTTCATTCATAACAACGACAGCCACGGAATCAACAGGAATGTCAAGGTTTTCCAAAATAGATACAAGCTTCACCACGTTTATCCCCGCATCCTGCTTGATTTTTACACGAACAGAACTAGAATCGACAAGCCTTGCATCAACAACGCTTGACATTGCCGAGTTGATCACCTCCGCCATTCTGGTTAACGTTGTGAAATCTGATTGATAGAGGTTTACGGTGAGGACCTTGCTCTTGTCAAATTCATGGGTTAGTTCCTTCTCCACGGTGGCGCCGTTTGTAATCCGACCGGCAGTGGTGTGGTTTTTTGTCACTCCCCCGCCGGCAGCGCCACTCGCCGAGAATCCGCCGATAGTGATAGACCCTTGCGCAACAGCATAGACCGCGCCGTCCGCACCCTTAAGGGGGGTCATGAGCAAGGTGCCGCCAAGAAGACTCTTGGCATTACCGATAGAGGATACATCAACATCTATCCTCGTTCCCTGTTTCACGAAAGGCGGCAACTTGGCGGTTACCATAACAGCAGCAACATTATCCGCCTTGACATCTCTGGAGGTTGGTATGACGAGCCCCTGACGGTTCAACATATTGACAAGGGTTTCCTTTGTAAACCCATTTTTCACGTCATCACCCGTGCCGTTCAATCCGACGACCAGCCCATACCCGATAAGCTGGTTGTCCCTTACCCCGCCGATATTCGCGATGTCCTTTATCCTCGCTGCATGCACACTATCCACAAAAATCATACAGACGAGAGCACATGCCACGACACCGCATATTTTCATTCTATATGTTGAACGTTCTCTCATATTTTTCACCATTCCTCGGGACATCAGAACGGCCACACCCAGTCTACAACACGGGTAAGCCAGCCCGGCCTCATTTTGTCGTCCACAACACCTCTTCCCGTGTACACAATCTTTGCATCGGAAATGTATTGGGACAGAATCATGTTATCGGAAGTTATGTCATCAGGTCTGACAATGCCACTGATGATGAGATACTGATCCTCCGCGTTTATTGTAAGCTGTCGTCTCCCCTCGATGACGAAATTCCCGTTTTCCAAGATACTCATAACCCTCGCTGATATCCTTGCCGTCAAATTGCCGTCGCGCGTGGTCTTCCCTGATCCCTTCTGAGAATTATTAGCGGTGCCGGCCACTGATATAGAAGCGCCCATATTGGGATTACGCGAAAGGATCGATTGTTCCAGGCCCAACAGAGATGTAATGGCCGCAGACGCGCTGGTATCCCTGCCGGTATCCGTGCTTGCATTATTACCGCCTATGGCGCTCTCACTCACCACAATCGTGAGGATATCATTGACTTGCCGCGCTCTCCGGTCAATAAAAAGCGAATTCATGGCATTCTCGCCCGGCCAGATAGTTCCCGGCGGCCTCTTTACCGTCTCCGGTGTCGACTGTATCACGGGAGGACGTTCGGCTTTCACGTAGAGATTACTCGAGCACCCCGCCATGAAGATGATCAGACACATCACACATATTTTCATCATAACCCGATAATTCGCCATTCTTCCCCCCTTTAATATTCTATCATGACGGAAGAGTCATCAACAACCCGCGCATAGATTGATTTATTGGAAGATGTATTCCTCACTTTTATGAAATCCCCGCGGCTTCCGTCCTCCTCGCAGAGGCCGAACGTCATGATTGACATGGGACCGCTTTCCAGTACGACTTTTACTAACTTCCCCCGTTTAATAGTCTTCACAGACTTAAGCATGTTCCTTTTGATTTCGCTGTTCTGCATTACATCACTATAAAGACGCTTCCCTACTACATCTTCTATCTGTTTCATCACGTGTACGGGTGTCTGGATAAACCACTTCCGGACAAGCTTAACATCCCCGTTGCCTATTTCAGAATCCCGGTGGAGATATTTTGTACTGACCACCACATCAATCGCCACTTCCATGCGTACACGCACCGGTATATCCCTCAGCAAGGTCCCTTCATCATGAATGATAACCGTGAAGGTCGAATCTCCTATATACGCCTCTTCACGGATACTCTTTACCTTATAGCTGATTTTTTCCCCCTGTACGCTTACGTCTTGTATTCTGCCTAAAAAATCGACACGGATATTTCCCTGAGGCCAAGGCATATTCGCCTCAATGTAATCCTTTACTATTGCTTTTATTTTACCTCCCTTGAGATATTCAACATGCGCCGCCGACAAGGGCAATACATCGAGAGTAATGAAGAACAATGTAAAGGAAACAATTACCGCAATAAAAGCATGTTTTTTCACAATCTATACCTCATGACATGTAGTACTATCGTTTCAGGTTACTCACCATCTGCAGAATCTGGTCTGCCGTTTGTATTGCTTTCGTGTTAATTTCATACGCCCTCTGGCCTGCAATCATTTGCACCATTTCATCGACAACATTCACATTTGACATCTCGACGGCGTTTTGCGTGATCGTACCGAATCCTGTATCTCCCGGGTTTCCCTTTACAGGAGATCCCGAACTATCCGTGATATCATAAAGATTTCTCCCAATACTTTTCAGTCCGGCCGGGTTGATAAAGCGGACTAGTTCAATCCTGCCGCTTGCCAGTTTGTTTTCTATCTTATCTCTTGCTTCCCATGTTCCATCAGGCAATATCTGAAATTTAACGGCCTCCTGGGGTACTGTGACCTGGGGGGTCAGCTTAAGACCTTCAGGATTAACCAGAACACCGTCCTTGTTGGTCATAAAGCTTCCCGCCTTCGAATATACCGTCCGCCCATTGTCGTCGAGCTGGAAAAAACCGTCACCCTCAATAACCCAGTCATAAGGACTTTCCGTTTGCTTGAAATCTCCCTGTGTGAACATCTTTTTCGTTGCCGTTATTCTGGAACCCATACCAACTTCCACACCGACCGGTATCTGAGCCCCCGATGATGTTTCCGCTCCGGCTTTCTTGCCTGCCTGATAGAGTAAATCCTGAAACTCAGCCTTTGATTTTTTAAAGCCAACAGTGTTCACGTTGGCCAGGTTATTTGCCACAACGTCCAGGTTAATCTGTTGAGCTTCCATTCCTGTCGCTGCTGTCCATAACGATCTTAACATACGAAACCTCCTATAATCATGACCTGCATGATCTTATTATGCTAATCTTCCTATTTGGCTTGTTGCTAACTTGTCCTGATCCGCGATAGTCTGGATGACTTTCTGGTAGACTTCCACAGAACGATGAATATCGATCATATCCGACATTTCTTTTACTACTTGGACATTCGACAATTCAATGTGATGCTGTCTCACCAGAGGATCACTCTTCTCCACCAGGCCCGCGTTACCCCCATCTTTAAAAAGGCACCCCTCCGCTTTATTGAGCGCTTGGGGATTTTTGAAACTCACGATTTTTAATGTGTCTATCTGGTTTTCATCCACGGTAATATCGCCATTTTCGTTGATCTGTATTGTACCATCGGGAAGTTTGATTTTCTTTCCGGCTTTGTTAAGAACATAATTCCCTTCCGCAGTAACCAGGTTGCCATCTTTATCAAGGGTGAAATTACCTTGCCTTGTATAGGCAGTTTCTTCACCTGACTGAATAGCAAAAAACCCCTCACCGCTTATGGCTAAATCCAGGGTATTGTTTGTCCTGTACATTGTGCCGGGGGAATAATCGGTAACCACCTCAGGCAGGTA
>CAZMBE010000004.1:43025-128351 GCA_964564625.1 uncultured Syntrophaceae bacterium
TGTTTGTCCTGTACATTGTGCCGGGGGAATAATCGGTAACCACCTCAGGCAGGTACGTGAGTGTCGCCGTATCTAATGTGTTATGAAATAATTTTACCGACTTATAGCCGGTCGTATTCACGTTGGCAATGTTGTTCGTAACGTAATCAAGCTGGTCAACCCTGTCGATATAAACATTTGCCACCCCGCCAATGCTGTAAATCATTATTCTGTTCCTCAATTTTTTTTACGTCTCTAATTTGCAATCTACATGCCAGCAGGATGAAATCTCCTTTAAAGCGGACACTATATGAAACATACACAACCGGTGACCATGCACACCTTCTCTATAGAAAATGTAGTGTTTAACATATTGAATATGTTGATAAATATTAATTACGATTTCATGATTGAAATGGGCGGTGAAAATTCAAATGTGTGCGTCTTAATAGTAGAGTCCGAGAATTTCTAGGGGGTGGGTAAATTTTTTATCTTCAGGAAAAATTTTCCCTTCGCCGTCTTTCATTGAGGGCATAGACGAACGCGAGCACTTCAGCAACAGCCTTGTACAGCACAGGGGGAATCTGTTCATCAATATCCAGTTTGCTTAAAATTTGTACCAGGCAGGGATCTTCTTTAATCGGTATCCCGTTTTTACGGGCAAGGCTTATAATTTTTTCTGCAATGACGCCACGACCTTTCGCAGTCAATAGAGGAGCGTCATTTTTTTTGGGGTCATACTTTAATGCCGCCGCCAGGCGTGACTTTTCATTTTGCTTTGCCATACGCTTTTCCTGTAGGTTACATTATCAGTTTGCCAGTTGCCTGCTCTCAAAAAGAATTCAAGAGAACTCTCACCGTGACCATTATCCCTTGAAATCTGATAATCTCGTCATTTCTTACTACAAATCAACTCACAAGACTATCGCATACGCTTTGGGACCTATACAAAGATATCTACTACCTCCCTGGCATATAATATACGGTCCTGGTAATACTCAATCTTTTCTCCCGCCAGATCGCCCCCGGCAACACATGCCATTGCGTTGACTTCGCACCCTGCTGCTAAGAGAGCATTGCGAAGTTCTTCCAAATATGATGATACAAAATCGCATATCTCCTGATCCTTACATTTGATGAGACACCCTATTGTAGCACCTTCCAACTTTGCCTCGATGATCATGTCGCCAAGGATATCCATACTAAGAAAGACCAGTACGCGATATCGACCTTTGTGTCCCTCATTTCTCTTGTCCCGGTCATACTCCACGAAAATATCACCCTTCCTGACACTGTCCGGAAAGAGAATAGGAATCTGAAATAAATACCTGTTCTCAGCCTCCTGCAAGATGAAATTCATAATCTGCTGTGACTCGATCGTCTTCAGCGAAGAATCCACGAATTCAGATAATTTGGTCAGCGTTATGACCACATCATGGTCAAGAGTCCCCCTTTTCATCAGCAGATTCTGAATTTCTTCAGATAATTTCATTAAAAGGCCCTTCAGGCTCTGAGGCTTAAAATCACCCTCATTGATAACGGGGACTCCTTCCGTAATTTTCCTCAATTGACTCTCTGTCAGCATACCGAGGTTGCTGAGATAATCTTTTACAAAATTTCCGCCCTTTGTCGCCGGGGACAGAATCAGCAATTTGAACATCCTGGATATCCGCTGCAGATCTTCCTCAGGAAGATAGTGCAAAATTTTCCCAAGATTTCCTTCATTGAATAGTGAGAAAGCTTCTGTTATCATTTGTGACAAGGCATTGGGATTTGCTCTATGCCATCTCAAATAATCCGCCACTCTGGATTCTTCTGTATTCGCCCCCTCTATAATACGCAGAACCACCTGGGGATGAAGGTTTTCTACTTTTACTCTGATCTTGTCACCCTTGTTCAGAATCACGTCGGAAGCTGCGGGCATTTTGATTCCTTTGAGTGCTATCAGTATATTCCGATCACTGAGTTTCTCAATGACTCTGGCTTCTAAGATTTCACCAATTGATATACCGGAGAGAGTTGCGGATGTTGTATTATGGAATTGCGTGTGATGTAATTTATGGTTGTTGATTGTGGGAATAACAATAAAAGACATCAGACACTCTCATCTTGCGACCTGTGTCTCGTCCTGTCCAAGTCGATGATTAAATCTATCTCCCCCTCCGTCATGTCCAGTCTCTGGGATATCTCCTTTTTAGACAATCCCTGTGTGATCATTGCAACCACAACTTCATTCTTTCTATCCAATGTGGTGCTCTCAGCATGAGGGGCATTCCCTTGTATTTTCTCACATTCAATCCTTGATTCTTCAATTAATGATCTTAACGTTCCTTCTTTCTTATCCAAGACATAGGCAATCTCTTTCAGTGCCTTTCTGCTCTCATTCATCACTTCCAAAAGGTGATTTGTAGAGGATTGGGACTCGTCCAGTAAATTTCTAAATTCCTGCAGTGCTTTTTCATCCAGCCCGCTTCGTCTTTTTTTCACTTCCCTATTGACTATAACGATCAGAATAACAATCGCAACACATAGTATCACATCCGCAATCAACAGGCAGGTAAGTAGTAGTTGTGTGCTCATTATACCTTTATATCAATTAGTCCGCCCTGTTCAACTTCATCAGCCGCGCCTTCATCATGGTTCATATCCATTTTACCCGTATGTTCCGCTTCAGCGTTCGCTTTCTTCTGGCGCCTCTCCTCTTCTTCTTTACTTTTTATTCTAGATTTTTCCGCCTCTTCTGCAGTCTTCACAGTCTCCTTTAGCTGCTTTCTTTCTTCACTTAATTGCACACTGAAGTATCTCTGCTGCATGTCGGAGTGCTGCTGCTGCGCTTGTTGAACACGCTCTACGGAATTGGACTGTATCAATATCTGCTGTATATCAGTTGCTCTAAGCATTACTTTTCAGACCCTCTTTTCTCATGCATAGATATAAAGGTATCCGAATAACTAATCGGCATAATGCAATAGGAACTTAAATCATCTAAACAGCTTTTGCCTCATGCGCAGGTATGAATACAGCAATCGTATTCAAATGAGAGTCGCTGTTTATTTCGAACCGCACCCCCCATCTTCTCAACAGCTCAAACGCACACCATACTACCCAATCCTGTTGCCGATCCAGAAAAGAAGTTACTGCCTGTGAGTCTTCAAATAATTGTTTTTTCTGGTCGTCGGAAATAGGCATCCCCCGATCCTGTATTTTTATGCATATCTGGCCATTTTCATAGTGCGTTGAGATGCTGAATTCTTTCAAAACGCTCTCTTTCGAAGCTTCCATGGAATGTCTCATTAATGCTGACAGTGCCAGGGAATAATCAGCGGGAATTCCTTCAATCATTGGAAGATCTCTTTCCAGATACACGGCCTTTTTGATACTGTGCTTGAATTCCAGATAAAAATCGAAGAACTTCATTTCACGTTCGATAAGATCAGATACGCTAAATTTCTGAATGGTATCATCACTGATAGTACAAATTTTCCCCGTCACATACTGCAGCATATCGGAAAGTCTATCGGCTTCGCGAGAAATGGATTCAACATCATTGACGAGCTTTTTGTTGTCTTCAAGGTTAGATGCGTTGTTGCCGGCGTCAAGTTTCTTTATGATTTCCGTTAATTTTCTCTGCAATAACTTGGAGCGTCCCATAATCCCATTTAAAGGATTCGCAAAGTTGTGAATGATTCCGGGAATAAGTTCTTCAATAAATGCGCTCTGGAATTTTTTTTCTAATACACTGCGCATATGTTGATATTTCATATCTTCGTTTTCTTGCGCCGTAGCTCCCACTGTTCGAACATCACTTTGATCACAAGTCATACATTATTTCCTCTTATCGACTATTATGTTCTGCAACATTTTCCATGCTTTTTCTACATTTTCTTCTTCAGAACTGACGGAAGATTCTTTTGTTGAACTGCCCGTAGAGTATATTGTGACAATATTGCCTTCGTTATCCTTGATCTCTCTCACACCCATCTGTTCATGAGGATTGGTGTCTTTGGCATCCTTTTCCTGCTGAAGCATCATTTGAATTGTTTTGTCACTTACACCTGCTTTTTTCAATTGCATGACCTGCTCAGGCGTCAAGGCACAGCAATAATTTGAAAAGCCAACACTAATAAAAAAGATTATTGCCAGAAAGAAATACCTACTCATCGTATTTTCCTTCCCGATTGTTGCTCCATCATCATTCTTGTACTTGTATCCTTTCAGAACGGTCTTGAAACGTTTATAGACTTACGTTGAATGACTCAGACTGCATCGCATTGCCGCATGCGGGCGTTTTTCAATGGACCCTTTTCACAATAAGATATATTTCGTAAAATAGACTTCTTTAACTCCACCACCCAGGATTTTGTCCAACTCATTACGCATTTCTTTTTTTATTGTATTATAATTTGCTGCCTTAAGCATATAATTACTCTTGCTTTTCAGTGCAGTATACATCCTTTTTCTTACCTCTACCTTGTTGTCTGATATCCTTTTGTCTACGTTCATTTCAACTGCGATGTCACACACAAGCACCCTGTATTGACCATTTTCGTCGCTCAGGTCGATAACGAAACTGTCCAGATTTTCAATATTGCGTATTACCTTAGCTTCTATGAGCGACGAGCTAAGGTCGATAGGTGATTTTTGCCCTGCCGAAAACATCAAAAGAGAGATCCCCAAAATACCTGAAACGGAAAAAAGGATGGCTGCGCCTATAATTTTTTTCCGTGACATCCCTGTGAGGAAGCCCTCAAGCCTTCCTTTTTTCGCCGGTTCATTTTCGTCACTCAGCACCTCTGGAATATGGACATCCGTTTCCTCCAATAAATCAAGTTCAACTTTTCTCACCATAGTACAAATCCTTTACTTATGTCAATGAGCCCTGTGGAAAAAGGGCTTATTTTACTACTTTAACAAGATTCTTAAGGTTCCGATCAAGGAAGATTCAGCAGTGCACCCCTCTGAGTGTCTTCAGGTTGCCTCGTAATCTCAGTATAGCCTGGGTGTGGAGCTGACAAACCCTTGACTCTGTCAGACTCACCACTTTGCCTATCTCTTTCATCGTCAGTTCTTCATAATAATAAAGTGATAGTATTATTCTCTCTTTATCTGGAAGAGTCTCTATGGCTTTTTTTACTACACCCTTTAACTCATTTGTAGCGATAGATGTAAAAGGATTATTTTGGTCCGACTCTTCAAAAAAATGATTTGCATGACTTTCATGATAATCGGGGGGAAGGTCTTCACTGCATAAGAGCGTCACCCCTTTTGCCTCATCAAGAATTTTATGGTATTTATCGAGGGGAACGTTAAGATAGCGGCTCATTTCTTCCTCGTCAGGTGACCTGCCCAGCATCCTCTGCAGGGAAGAAAAGGTGTCCTCTAACTTTGAGTATTTATTTCTTGTTGAACGGGGCATCCAGTCCCGTGCCCTCAGTTCATCAAGTATGGCACCTCTTATTCTTATACTGGCATATGTTTCAAACTTTACATTCCTTTTTTTATCAAATTTTTCGAGCGCAGAAATCAATCCGATTATACCCACATTTATCAAATCTTCTTTAACTTGCAAATGGGAGGGCAGCCGTGAAGCAATCCTTTCGACAATATTTTTTACCAGGGGGGCATACTTCATGATGAGTTCATCGCGTTTCTTTTTATCAGTGACGACCCCATCACGTTTCTTTTTATCCATGATCCGCTCCGATAATGGCTCGTGAGAAAAATTTCATGCTTCCTAAATTATACTTCTCGGGTTTGTCACGACATATCTTCCTGGCTATTGAGGACAGACATTTACTTGCCGGTGAGTTAGGGTAAATTTCTGCAAATATCTTTTGCTGCCTCACGGCATCTGACACTTTTTCATCGTGCATGATGAAGCCCAAATATTCAACTGAAAGGTCCAGAAAGTGTTCAGTTGCTTTGCTCAGTTTCATAAATACCTCTCCGGCTTCTTGCGAATTTTTCACCATATTTACAATAAGCATAATTCTTTTTTCGCCATGGCCGTTATAGAGTATTTTAATCAGGGCATATGCATCTGTCAGGGAAGTAGGTTCCGGTGACACAACAACTATTATTTCCTTTGCCGCCATGTTGAAATAAAGTACATTACCTGTTATGCCTGCCGCCGTGTCGATGAACATAAAATCAAAACCGTCGTTTAAATCATTCAGTTCATCCATCAGGGAAAGCTTCTGACCTTTGGATAATTCCGCCATTTCTTGAATCCCGGAGGCAGCAGGCAAAATCTTGATACCACCGGGTCCGGAAACCATCACTTCCTGCAGAGACTTCTCGCCTAAGAGAACATGGTGCATGTTGTATTTGGGGGATAATCCGAGGATGACGTCAATGTTTGCCAGCCCCATATCTGCGTCAAATATCAAAGCCTTTCTCCTCATTCGGGAAAGAATATAGGCAAGATTAGCGGTTATATGCGTTTTCCCGACACCACCCTTTCCGCTGGTAATTGCAATCACCCTGATATTTTCTTTTTTCTTGTCGCCGACAATCTTATCCCGCTGTTCAACCTTTGCACCCATTGCACGAACCCCTTTATTTGTTCCGTTCATTATTCTAAGAACTGCTGCCTGATCCACTTTAGCCTCCATAAGTTACGACTGATACATGATGAGTTTGGCAATCCTGTGAGGATTTGCCTCTTCTATATCACTTGGCACGTTCTGCCCGTTTGTCAGGTAAGAAACCGGTTTTCCAACGTGATCTATGACATCATACATGGAACCGTAGCCTGTTGTCTCATCCACCTTGGTAAATATGATGTTATCATAATTTACAATTCCGAATCTCGATGCCGTATCCAGCATATTTTCCCGACTTGTTGTCACGCTCAGGAGAAGGTTGGTTTCCACAGGAACGCCAACGTTCAGAAAATCACGAAGCTTCTCTGTATAACCATTATCATTACGACTCTTTCCCGGTGTATCAACCAGCACCAGCTCTTTATCGGAAAATAGGTTAAGAGCCTTCTTGAACTCTTCTTTTTCTGAAACTACCTTTATTGGAAGTCCCATAATTCTCGCATAGGTCTTTAATTGTTCAGCCGCGGCTATTCTATAGGTATCTGCCGATATAAGACCCACACCTAATTTCTCACTCATTGAATAATGCGCCGCAAGCTTGGCCAGTGTCGTCGTTTTACCTACCCCTGTAGGACCAACAAACGCAATTATCCCTTTTCTCTTTTTCTTACTCGTGACAGGAATAGCCTTTGTGATCGTATCCTCCAATATTTTTACCGTAGTATCGAAACTATCTATTCTATCTATTGTGTTCACCAGTCTATAAGCTCGTTCCCGAGATACCCCGTTTGCTACTAAGCGATAATAGATTTTCGACGGGGCTCCGGGATAAAGATTTTTTTCCCATGTGCCGAGGACATCTGCGAAGTTAGCCAGGTAATCTTTCAACTGTCTTAATTCGTTCCGCATCGGTTCTTCTTTCCTTAAATCAAGGATAAGAGATTTCATATCCTGAAGTTCGCCTCTGATGACATCAAAATCAGAACTTAAAGTGATCTCGCTTTTTTGTTTTTCACCCGCTTGACGTATACTTATTTTTTTTTCATCTTCATCTCTGGCAGCCGTTACCTCGAGGAGCGGCAGTTTACCCCCTTTCAACCTTTTTGTAGACAGGATAACCGCATCGTCACCAAGATCGTTTTTAATCTTCGTCAGCGCCTCCTGAGTGCTTCTTACCTCATATCTTTTAATCTGCATGTTATAACTCCACCATACCCAATGAACTAATATTTACATCATGTGTAATCTCATTATGAGAAAGGACAATAATATTAGGGAAGAACCTTTCCAATATTTTTTTTACATGAATTCTTATTTTCGGAGAACAGAGGACGATTGGCTGAAGTCCTCTTGTCGTGAAAGTTCCGACAAATTTCTGAAGATTGCCTATAATCTTCTGTATCAAGTTGGGATCCGCGATAAGGTACGACTCATGGTCGGTATGCTGGATGGCACCGCTTATACGATCTTCAATCTCCGGTGAGAGCATCACGACAGAAATGTTCCCCCTGTCATCCTTGTACTGTTTTGATATTGTGCGTGCCAATGCTTGTCTTACATAACTCGTTAACAGATCGACATTTTTAGTGATTGGTACATAGTCCGCCAGAGTTTCCAGTATGGTCAGGAGATCTCGCACGGAAACGCGCTCCTTCAAGAGTCGTTGCAATACCTTCTGAAGAGTTCCGATCTGGATGACGCTGGGAACGAGTTCCTCAACTACTTTCGGATAGCTAATCGCTAAATTGTCCAATAGCGAGCGGACTTCATCCCTGCCCAACAACTCGTCGGCATGTGACTTGATTATTTCTGTCAAATGAGTGGTAATAATGGTTGCACAGTCAACAACAACGACTCCCCTTGCCTGAATATTTTCTTTTTCTTTCTCGTTAACCCAGACCGCAGGCAAGCCAAAGGCTGGTTCTTTCGTCGGCATTCCCTTTATGACAACTCCCTTTTCCTCGGGAGTTATGGCAAGCCAGTAGCCTGGCATCAGCTCACCCCTTGTTATTTCTACACCTTTCAGCAACAACAAATATTCGTTAGGCTTCAATTGGAGATTGTCCCTGATATGAATGGCCGGTATAATAAAACCCATGTCCGTAGCCAGTTGCTTCCGCAATGACTTAATTCTCTGGAGCAGTTCACCGCCTTGTGTTGCATCGACAAGGGGTATAAGACCATAACCAACCTCAAGTTCCATTAAATCAAGGGCCAAAAGTTTTTCTACGGACTCTTTCGGCACAACAGCGGGCGCCTCCCCTTTTATCTCTTCTTTCTTCTTTGCAAACTTAAAAAGATTATACGCCAATGCACCACTGATTAGAGAAATAATGATGAAAGGAACCTTCGGCATACCTGGGATCATACCGAATATGAAAAGCATGACTGACGCCGTGGCAATCGCTTTCGGCTGAACGAAAAGCTGCCCCGTAAGATCGGCGCCGAGATTAGAGGATGAAGTGGACCTCGTCACAAGCATACCGGCGGCGGTTGATACAATCAAGGCAGGAACCTGGGTAACAAGCCCGTCACCGATGCTAAGGAGAGTATAATTACAGGCTGCATCCGCAACCTGCATGCCCTGCTGCAGAACACCGATGATCAACCCACCCACAACATTGATCAGTATGATCACAATACCGGCGATAGCATCACCCCTGACAAATTTGCTTGCCCCATCCATTGCCCCATAGAAGTCGGCTTCTCTTTCAATCTCTGACCTCCTCCTGCGGGCATCCGCTTCTGTAATCAGACCTGCATTGAGATCTGCGTCAATGCTCATCTGTTTACCCGGCATGGCATCCAGAGTAAACCGAGCGGCGACTTCCGCGATTCTTGTAGCGCCCTTGGTAATAACAACAAAATTAATCAGGGTTAGAACAAAGAATACAATCAAACCGACAATATAATTCCCACCGACAACAAATGTTCCAAATGCCTTGATAACCTGGCCGGCAGCAGCGGTCCCTTCATTTCCATGAAGCAGAATCAGTCGTGTAGACGCTACATTCAGAGATAACCGAAGGAGGGTTACCGTGAGCAGAATGGAAGGAAACACAGATAAATCCAAAGGTCTCATCACATACATGGACATGAGTAGAATGACGATGGAAATAGTAATGTTGAAAGAAAGCAGCAAGTCCAGCAAGAACGTCGGGAGCGGTACGATCATGATGATAAGTACACCAATCACGCCGACAGCCAGGATTGCCGTCCCGCTTTTTTCCCATCCGCGAAGAGATTCTGTATTCACGTACGTTGTCATGTTTCCTCTATACCGTTACTATTTTTCTTTCAGGCCATACACATATGCCAGTACTTCAGCAACGGCCTTATATAAATTTTTCGGTATTGCCTCGTCTACCTTTACCATCTTATACAATACGCGTGCCAAAGGTTTATTCTCAATAACGCGCACATTGTTTTCTCTGGCAATCTCTCTTATTCTCTCCGCAACAAACCCGGCACCCTTGGCAACAACAACAGGTGCAAACATCTTTCTTTGGTCATACTGCAACGCCACCGCAATATGATCAGGGTTTGTAATCACCACATCCGCCTTGGGAACCTGGGCCATCATCCTCTTTCTCGCCATTTCTCTCTGAATACGTCTGACTCTTGCCTTGATAAGGGGATCTCCATCTGTTTGCTTATATTCATCCTTTATCTCCTGCTTGGACATTTTGAGTCCTTTTTCATGTTCCCAGCGCTGATATGCATAATCAAGAACAGCAAGAACAATTAAAACCCATGAAGTTCTCAGGATAATATTGAAAGAAATCCGCCCAATATACACCATTATTTCTCCGACACTTTTATCCATCAGGGAGGGAAGATTTTCCAATTCACTTGCCACCGTCACATAGGCAACATAGCCCACAATGCATAGCTTAAGGGTGTTCTTTGCCAACTCCGCAAATGACTTGATGGAAAATAATCTCGTAAATCCCTTGATCGGATTTATCTTAGAAAATTTTGGTTCCAGTGATTCCGCAGAAACTACAAAACCCACCTGGATAAGGTTGGCAAAAAGACCTGCCACAAGAACTGTCAGGAGAAGTGGCGCGATAAGAATAAAAAACTCATATAACCAGCCCACGGCGAGAGTCTGAATGTTGTTGTTATCGATGAGTAATGTTCCTGAATCTTTTAGAAAACCACTTAGCAGACCCATCATCTTTTTGACCAGGCGACCGGAGTCAAAATAAAAATATATTAAAGAGGCTAACAGTATCGTAACGGAGGCTACCTCCTGGCTTCTGGCAACCTGCCCTTTCTTTCGTGCCTCTTCACGCCGCTTCGGCGTCGCTTGCTCTGTTTTTTCCTGATCTTTATCGTTTTCTGCCATGAATCTATAGTTGCTTGCCTTCTTCAGTCTGTATGAAAAAAACTACCTTACAATCACCCCATCAATTGAGTAATGCAGGCAGAATTAATGACGCTGTAGTCAAAAAACTGTCTTCACATGAGTCTGAGAAGTGAGATAATTTCCCCCTCAAGATTGGTAAAGTAACTTCCCAAGACTCTAAAAAATACTGGCAATGTAATTCCTACACTGATAAGCCCTATTGCTATCTGCAGAGGAAACCCGACGATAAATATGTTAATCTGGGGGACTGTCCTTGCGATCAGGCCCATACCGACACTGGTAAATAACAACACTGCTATTATGGGGGCACCCGTTTTGATGGCAACTTCCAGCATATTCTTCACAAAAACAACTATGACTTGTATCAACTCACCAGAAAAATGAAACCCTAAGGGGGGAATTATCCGGAAACTCTCTGCGATGGAGTATAAAAAAATGTGGTGGCCATTCAAAATCAGGAATACCAGCATTGCAATAAGATACTGAAACTGAGCGATGATGGAAACCTGTTCATTATTGACGGGATCAATCACATTCACAATTGCAAAGCCCATTTGAAACCCTATGAGCTGTCCGGCAAGCTGAATTCCGTCGAATATCAGCCTTCCGATGAAACCTATCATGACGCCAATCATAATCTCCCCCGCCATCCTGAACACGAGGGAAAAAATATCGGCACTGAGTCTCCATGCAGCTGCCTGCACTGACGGAAACATAAGTAACGTAATGAGAAGAGATAGTCCTGCCTTAATCCTGAAGGGAACGATCCTGTCTCCCAATATGGGGATCGTAATAATCATGGCACTCACCCGGAGTAGAATGAGAATGAATATTTCTGCCTGTTCGGTTGTTATGTAGGGCATATTTCAAATTGAAAATCCCGATTCATGGTTCCCCTGCCGGTGTGTTGAAAAAAAAGGCCAGGAGTTCACATGCTCGACAATTTTTCCTAGCACTTCACTCGAGCCCTTGAACCCTTGAGAGACCTTCTACCTGACATACGACGAAAAATTGGAAAATATAGAATGGGTATACGATATCATTATATTAAGCATCCACGGTAATGCCACAATGAGCGCAATTAACACGGCCACTATTTTAGGAACAAAGACCAACGTCATTTCCTGAATCTGCGTTACGGCCTGGAAGATGCTGATCGCGAGCCCGACGGCCAAACCAATAAGCAGCATAGGTGCCGAGACCAGAAGCGTTACTTTAATCGTCTCAACGGCGATACCCATTACGAAATCAGTAGACATTCACAGAATCCCCTCTCTTTTTTGCGCACATACAGGCATTTACGGGTGTGAATACGCATCTATAACCAATTTATAAAGTTCCAAAACTTTGAACCAGTGATCCAACAATTAGATACCAACCATCAACCAGGACGAACAGGAGTAATTTAAAGGGAAGACTCACCATAATAGGGGGGAGCATAAGCATTCCCATGGAAAGAAGCACACTGGCAATCACCATATCTAACACGAGAAAGGGCATATATATTAAGAACCCGATCTGAAAAGCGGTTCTCAATTCACTTATCACAAAGGAAGGAATTAACACGGAAAGGGATATATCTGCGGGTGATTCGGGTCTTTTCGCCTTGGAAATTTTTACAAAAAGGGCGAGATCTTTTTCCCTTGTCTGCTTAAGCATAAAATCTCTAATCGGCTGGGAGCTGAGTTCAAAGGCCTTCTCCCCCGATATTTGTTTGTTGAAATAGGGTTGGAGAGCCTGGGTATTTACCCTTTCCCAGACAGGCGTCATAATAAAAAACGTCAGAAAAAGCGACAGGCCTATAATTACCTGATTAGGAGGCAGCTGTTGTGTTCCAAGAGCATGTCTGAGAAGAGAAAATACCACGACAATTCTCGTAAACGAAGTCAACATGATAAGTATGGAAGGAGCAAGAGCCAATACCGTAAGCAGCATGAGGAGTTTAAGTACCGTCGATACCTGATCCGATTCCCCGGATCCACCAAGGTTCAGATTGACGGTCGGAATAGGGAGTGGTTCAGCACACACTGATGTGATGCTCAAGGAAAAAAAACAGATGACAATCAGCACACAAGCCGTATATTTCTTCATATTTTTAAGGGCCTGCTTACTCATTTTCTCTTGGCCCCTTTCTTGTCCTGCCCGAGAGCATCAACTTATTTCTGTACAATGCCAGATTATCAAAAACGGACACAGGACCTTTTTTTCCTATCTCAACTTCTTTCAAATGCTCCAGAGATTTGGGGTCAGAAATCGTTGTCAACATGGTAATCTGATTGTTTGCAATTCCCACGACGATAATATTGCTGAGAACATCCATAAGCATAATGCTGCATTTTGGTCCTATATATCTGGTTGAGATAATTTTAATGAACTTACCATCATCGATTCCGGCCCCCCCACCCTTGATAAACTTCTTCAGGAAATACATGGCTGCAATCATAATCCCCAACACGACGGCAAGAGCCGACACCATTGTAACCAGAGAAGAAAAAAAATCTACTCCACCCACTGTAATCCTCCTATTTAAGCTTGCTGACTCTTTCTGCCGGAGAAACAATATCCGTCAGACGCACGCCAAATTTTTCATTGACTACTACTACTTCACCCTTGGCAATCAATTTCTGATTAATGAATACATCCATCGGCTCACCGGCGAACTTGACCAGTTCAACAACTGATCCCTGTCCCAATTGAAGAAGCTCTCCTATCAACATCTTGCTTCTGCCCAATTCAACGGTTACGGTAAGGGGAATATCAAGAATAAAATCTATATCTATAGCTGCGCTATTTTTTTGTTCAGTTTTTTGAAGTTCTTCAAAATTCGCGGTGCTTACGGCAGTCTTAGGTTTTTTCTTTGATGCCTCCATTTCCTCCTGAACATCGTCCCATGAGAGAGCCTCGTCACTCTTGTCCCCGGAATCCGTTCCCTTCATAAGGTTGTCTATTTCACTCTGCTCCATATTGAATAACCTCTTTCTTAGTAATGAGATTCCGAATCTGCAAGGCCTTGTTCCCCCTGCATATACCCGGGAATCCTTTAAATTTTCTCATGCCTTCCACGTAGACATCTATGGGATCCGAAGCATATTGATCCAGGAGAATTATATCTCCTATTTTGAGATCCCGTACTTCACGGGTTAAAAGGTGTGTACGCCCCAATTGAGCTACCAACTCAAGTCCAGAGGACATCAGTTCTTCTTTCAAACGTTTCTCCCATTCCTTATCAACCTCAAGCTGGTCACTCTGAAATCCAGCTCTTAATTTTTCCCTGATTGGTTCCAGGGTTGAGTAAGGAATACATAAAGAAATAATACCGGAGGAATAATCCATTTCCATCTCGAAATTAATCACCACAACAACATCTGTTAAAGGGACAATATGTGCGAATTGAGGGTTCACTTCAGATCTTTGATAGGCCATTCTTACATCCAACAAAGTCTTCCACGCTCTTTCCAGATCAAGCAAGGCGCTTAACACAACTTTTTTGATAAGATTATTTTCAATTGCAGTGAATTCTCTCCCTTCTACCTTATATGAATCCTTGCCGGAACCTCCAAAGACTATATCTACAAGACTAAAAATAACTTTTGACTCCACAACAATGACCGCGTTACCTCTTAGGGGATCTATACGGAAGAGATGCATACTGGTGGGAACGGGCAATGTCTTAAGAAAGTCACCGTACTTTATTGTATCAATGGACAGGGCGGTTACACTGACAACCTTTCTTAGCATTGAGGAAAGAGTAGCTCGGAACATTCTGGCAAACTTCTCGTTGGTCATCTCGAGGGTAGGCATTCTCCCCCTGATAATCCGATCCTGACTGCTCAAATCATACCGTATGGCAACTGAAGGATCTTCTTCCTTGTGAGATTCTGTCTCGACTTCACCATCCGATATTCCCTTTAAAAGGGCATCAACTTCTTCCTGTGTTAATATTTGAGACATGAAAACACCTTATCTTAGTAACGCATTAGTCTGACTGGGCCGTCCAATCTCGGCAGCGATAAATACTTTAAAAATACCTGCTACTGGACCACAAAGTCTGTGAAGTAAACCTTAAGAATCTTTCCACCAGTTATAAAGCTGTTCAACCGCATCATGATCTCTTCCCGCAGACGCTGTTTCCCGGAAATATCCATGATATCTTTGTAAGACTTTGATGAGAGGAGATCCAGAACGTTATCTCTCAGTTTCGGTTTCAACTGGTTCAATTCCGCGATACAATTTTTGTCTGAGATGTCCAGTTCGATCATAATCTTCAGGTAACGGTCAGAACCTCCAGGATCCTGTATGTTGACGATGAAAGGATCCATAGGCCATATTGCTGCTACCGGCGCCTGCTGCTGTTGTTGTTCCTTTTTACCGAAAGCATTTTTATAATACATGGTCCCGATAACACCTCCCGCCACCACGACCAGTACGGCGACACCTATAATGATCAGTTTTTTGAGAGGCAATTTTTTCTTTTGCGGGACCTCTTCCACCACTTTCTCTTCTTTTTCTTCTCTTGCCATTTTCTCCTCTCAATCTTCATGAATTTTACTATGATTTCTTGTTCTACAACACTTGTGATAGCAAATAACATACCAGAGAAATACACACGGGCCGGAGGATGTCGTACAGAACGGGGAACTCTGATTCACGGGCAAGGGAGTTCAGAATTGTCCGAGACTCCTGCAAAAAAAAACCCCTTTGAGGAGATTTCGTGTCATCTTTCCGTAGATTTCTTCATCAAATTAATAGTTTCAAAAAATCCGTTGAAAGCGTGATTTTTTATAAAGAAATTTTCTTGAAAAATATGACCGGTGGGATTGAGAACATTGAACGCCCTTGCAGCCATTTCAACAAGGGAGCTTTTTGACAAATAGTCAGAAATTTGACAAGAATGGTAAGGGCTGATGGCTCAGCCCCTACCATGAAGTAGTATACTACACATTCAGGTTTTTGCAAAATATCCCATTAAAGAGTGAGAGTTAGCAAATGTCTCTATCTCTTAATGTTCATCAGCTCCGTCATCATCTGATCCTGTGTGGTGATGACTCTCGCACTCGCCGAATACGCTTTCTGGGCCGTGATCATGTTGATAAACTCGGTGGCCACATCAGTGTTCGACATCTCCAGACTGTTTGATGACACATCACCCATTCCGGAGGCGCCGGGAATGTTTCTGATGGCTGGCCCGGAAGTTATCGTTTCAGCGAACAGATTGGCACCCATCTTTCTCAAACCCCAGGTATTATCGAAATCAGCAAGAACAATCTGGGCCAGGTCCGACGTCTGCCCGTTCGTGAAGAAACCGCTTATGGTTCCATCGCCTGTGATGGAAAGGCTTTTTAAGAGACCGGAGGCGTAGCCGTCATTAGTGAGAGATTTAATGACGGATGTACTCGCATATTGAGTCATTGATAACGAAGTGGTACCGACAAGATCCCAGGTGAGCACATTCCCCGTGCCAATTGTCGCTCCGTTGGGAAGTGCTGCAAAAGTAACGGCCAGGTCAACCGGTGCAACCCATGCGGCTCCATTATACACGTTCACAAGATCCCCATCGGAATCAAACTGGAGCCCTGTGTACGGGCATGCCGCATTCACTCCATCCAAGGTAACCTGAAAGTCCCATTCACCATTTGTTGCGGTCTTAGTGAAGGTAATACCAAGGCTGTGTCGATCTCCCAGCGAGTCATACACGGTCTGTGTGGTCGTGTAGGTATCAGTTGCCACTGTGTCGGAGTTCAGATTCACACCCACAGAGTACTCCGTCGTCGTTGCCGGTGCGGACTGGACATTTCTAAGAGAAATATCCGTAATCATTCCTGTGGAGGAACCGAAAAAGTTGTACCCCTGAAGCTTGTAACCGTTTGTATCGACAAGATTGCCGCTGCTGTCCAGGTGAAATGCCCCTGCCCGTGTGTAAAATGTAGCACCGTCCTGGTCGTTCACCATGAAAAAACCGTCCCCGTCAATCGCCACATCGGTGGCATTACCTGTTGTCTCGAAAGAACCGGGACCGAACAGTGTACCGACTTCCGTTACCTCAACACCACGCCCTACCTGCATGGAACCTGACGAACCACCGGAGATGCTCTGGCTTAAGACATCCGCGAAGAATATTTTACCCGCCTTATACCCTATTGTATTTACGTTCGCGATATTATTCGCTATGACGTCCATCTGTTTTGAACTGGAATTTAAGCCTGAAATCCCTGCCCATAATGCACTTCCCATTGTTATGTCCTCCTTATAGTTATTGTCATATAGTTTTTTAGTTCTCTACAATACATCTTAACTCGCCGGCTTCCTGATGGAGACAATATCGGCAAATGTGATATCCTGCCCGTTTATCGTAAGGTAAGGTACACCGTTTTTGATTGTAGCGCCCGTAACCTTTCCCGTTACCAATGTTGTGGGAGTTATTTCTTTTCCGCTCGTATCCGTCGCAGTTACCTCAAAGGTGTAAGTGCCTGCGGGAAGATTTGCACAACTCCAGGTCAGCGAATTAGTCCCGGCACTTTGGGATCCGAAGGTCTGCGTTTTCACTAAAGCACCCTGGGCATTGTAAATATTCACACTTCCCTGTTTCACATCGCTCGGGAGATTATAGTAGAGGGTGTTTGTTGATCCATCGACTATGGAAGTATTTCCTTTGGCAGATACCTCATTGCCAATAAGATTCGCCACCTGTACATTATTGATGGATGTGAAGGAAGAACTCAGAGAGCTCATCTGTGTATTCATGTTCTGTAATTGTTCAAGGCTGGAGAACTGCGCCAACTGGGCGACAAATGCCGTTCCGTCAAGGGGATTGAGAGGATCCTGGTTCTTGAGTTGGGCGATGAGCATCTTCAGGAAATCATCCTTCCCCAGCACGGTTTTCTGCGTCTGACTGGAACTGGCAGCCCCATTAGTTATACTTGATACTGCGGCCATTTTTTTCACCTCCTGTAAGGGGCTTTGAGAGGTTCCCTCTTAATCACCCCGCCTACTTCTTTGTGAAATTAATTTTATCCCCTCCCGCCAAATGCGGTTGAGTTCATTCACGCAAACAAACTGATAATCCCCAGATACGGTTCATTCACCTCATTACCATGGCCCGGCACTGGTTGCTGGAGCAGGATTTCCTCTTTTGTATTTTCCCTTCGTCCTCGCCCATCCTCGAATAGAGCGCCCCCCCACTGATGAAATCCTGGATTTTCGGATGATTTTTGCTGGACGAGAACATCAAAACGGTCCATATTCAGCCCCTGGTTCTGGAGGGCTGTCTTCAATTGGTCGAGATTAGAATGTAATACCTGCTTCACATCATGATTATCCGCTATCAGTACCAGCCGGACCATGTCGTTATGAACTTTGACATCCACGTTCAGCGTCCCGAGGTTGGGGGGTTCCAGTTTGATCACAATCCTGCCAGGACCCTGCTTCAACATCTTTGCGGTACCGTCCTCAATCTGATCCATAATATCCTGGAACAGAAGAGGAGTGACAATACCTCCATCCGTATTTACCCCTGAACCAAAATTCGCAATACCTTTCAGGCCTGAGAAATCAGCCTGAGCCGTCCACTGCGAAGTATCAGATTTCGATACCAAGATATCATTCAGACTTCTCTCTACAGACTTCTCTGTTTGCGGCCCATCTGAGAAAAAGGTTTTATGTACATGCATTTTTTCATCTTCTTGGTTTACCGTATTCGTTGTAATTGTGCTTTCTCTTCCGCTTTCCGGCTTAAGTGAACTACTTTTTGTTACCATTTCATGTTCTTTTATATTTGATGAAGCCTTGTGAGCCATCACTCCCTTGATCTCGAACCCTTTGGAAAGGCCCATATCACCCTGAGACCTTCGGTCTTCGCCTCTATTACCATCGCGATTCTGTTTCATATCATCCGGTATATCCATTTTGCCGTTGATAATCTCCTTGACACCATCGTCTATGGTAGGATTTACATCGGGTTGAGTTTCATTCTCTATGGGGATTGACTCCCTGGAGACTGCTTTTTTCATACCTATTGCCGCAGGAATATCCTTTAATAATGATACTGTTTCACCAGGTTCTGACGCGGATTCATTGTGAGCAGAATCGCTGCGCTGACCATGCATCGCCTTCGTGAGATCCTTTGTACGCTCCTTATCAACACTTCGTTCACTCTCCAAAACCTGAGAGTTTCCCAATTTACCAAGAAAGATTTTCTTTTGTGTTTTTTCATCCAGGACAACTTTCAATGATGTGACTTCGGCAGATTTCTTCTCTGTTTTGTCAAGAGGAAAATCCTTTGCAAGCGTCACAGCCTCATTACCGGCGATTTTTTCTTCCTTCTTTATCACATTGTTTTTCCCGGCTTTAATGCTCGTGTTCCCCAGCAATACTTTTTCCACTTCATTTTTCACGCTGGGCAATCTCCCCTTGTTGAGTACGGAACCCGATTTTCCTTCACCTTTTTTCCCAGTTGATAGAATCGTCCCGCTTTTTTCCAGTACAGTGGCAAATGAACCCAGTCCTCCCATAAGATCGAGAATGTTTTTCCCTTTTGTCCGTTTTTTGATAGTTTTGGCCACACCCTTGGACGGCGACGTATCTTGAACCGCATCGCTTAAAATCAATTTTGTTAATGAATGGTCCATTCCATTCTCCGCGATTTTTTTACATGGGTAAGAGCAAGAGACATGCCACGGGATTTGCAAATTAAAACGCATTATTTTTCCATAGGTTACAAAGAAAAGGAATTTACGAGGATCTCAAAGAGGCAAATATTGCCGCCTGTATCAAAATGAATCTGATAAAAAATACCTGTGTCTTTTTTCTTCCAGCACTCAGCAGACATGCACCTACCAGTCCACAACCGCAGGGCACCTTAAAAAAAAAGGCGATTGGAGAACAAACTCCAACCGCCGGTAATGCTCAATTGGCAATTGTTAGCTTAAATTTTCAAGATCAAAGATTAGCCCCCAATACTCAACACATTTGTTCTTAACCAACAAGATCTCAGATTTCGCACAGTTCACCTCTTACTAAATAATAACACTTAGTACAAAACTTAAGAATTACTGGTAGAAATATGCATGAAAAGGCAGAATCAATTTGACTCTGCCTTTCTGTGTCCATTCTTATTTTGTAAGTCTACTATCTGCCTTTAATTTCAATCATCGCCTCTGCACCGGCATACGTACAGTAGGAGTTTGTGTCGGTGTACGAGAGGGGGTGGGTAGCATTTTAATAGGGGAATTGTCAATGATTTCGATCGATGAAACTTTATTTTCGAGTTGATAATTTGATAGCTGAAAAGTGTGTGAGGAGCTGCCTCCCGGGAGGGTAATGCACTTACCGGTAAACTTTTGGTTTTCACAGATTCTGACCACTACTTGGTTGTGAATGGGATGATTCAAATTATCTGGCCAGATATGGATGACATCGGCAGCGTTGTCTAATGCTTTATACTCGATCCCCCAGAACGAGTTTTTTCGTACTGCCATCAACTCATGTTGTGGGAAGAAGCGTGCAAAACCCATATCGCTTGTATCCTCAAGTAGGGCGCCCACCGGAAATTTCCACTCTTTGGGAAAGATGATGAGAGACCGTGCTTTGTCGTTATATTTGAATATTGAAGATAAATTATTTATGGATTGGAGGGTCACGTAACTCTTTCCACCCTTGTCGATATAAAACTTGTAATAAGTCCAAAACGCCACACCAACATTTGCCCCCACTTGGATTGATAATGTCTTGTTTATGAGGGTGTCAGGTACCTCGTAGACAAGTTTCTGACGCATGCCCGGCTCAAGCTTGTAACTCGCTTTATTCCCCCCGTAGTTGACATTCTCCCAAAGAGCAACTTCGTTCACAGCGATAGGTGGAGGGGCTTTCTGCACCTGTGTACGTGCAGGGGGAACCGGTTTAACAACGGTGGTGGGCTGCTTTATACTCACAGTCACAGGGGTGTGAATAACCTGGAGCGATGCTACTTTATTTTCGAATTGATAATCGGAGAGCTTAAAATCTTGTATGATGCCGCCTCCCGGACCGGGGATGGTGATACACTTACCGCCGAAATTCTTCTGTTCGCAGAGTTTGACAGATACTTGCTTGAAAACGGGATGCAAAGAATCCGGCCTCACATGGGCATCGGTATTATTGTTTATAAATTCGTACCCGATATCGGGGAAAGGGGCAACTCGATCCGTCATTTTCTCTGGTGCCGGGTAGAACTTTCCTAATGGCACCTCAATTTTTTTTCCATCCCATGAGTCGAGCAAATATTTTCCTATAATCAAGACGCCCATCGGATATTTCCACTCTTTGGGGAAGATAATGAGAGACATTATTTTGTCGTGATATGTGGGCATTACAGATAGATTATTTATGGATTGGAAGGTTGCGTTCCCGTCACCATAGAAATCATAACTATTCCAAAATGCCACACCTACATTTGCCCCTACCTGGATCGATGAGATTTTTCCCGCCAGAGGATTAGGGATAAAGCGTACAATCTTCTGGCGCATACCCGGCTCGAGCGTGTAAATCAACTGATCTCCCACGTAGTTGATATGCTCGTACACGGCAACTTGGTTCGCAGCGGGAGCTTTTTGCGCACCCAAGGGGGGAGTAAGAATGACTTGAAGAAGCCCGCTTACGGCTATTACAAGGCTCCAATAAAGAAGATTCTTTACATACCGATTTGTTATATTTTGACTTACAACTCCCATGACACCCTCCTTATTTGAATATATGGCAGGCTCCCATTGGTCATATTCAAGGTTTCCCCTCACCTGGTTTTTTTACCTATTGTTGTATTAGCGAAAAAGCCTCCCGGGAACAAGATATCCCCGTAGAGGCCTTATAGTGGTACCTTTCGGAAGCTCGTCCTCATACTTCACACCAAAAGGATAGATGTCAGGTTGTGAGATTAATGATAGATAACAAAATTATGTTGTAAAATATACTCTTATTGGTATGGACAGTCAAGGGAGGAAATTCCATCCCACAGTTTGCCCCACATCGCTAAGTTGCATTTGAAACATTGCATTCTGAAGGAAATGGCAAAAAACAATAGTTCAGGAAGATAGGGAGAAATGAACAAGAATCATTCTTTTCGATATCCGCCTTTCGTCATAACTCAACATGTTTCCTGAAATCAACGTCATTCCAGAGCGACACAAGGTTGCCCAGATGGAAACATTGAATAAATCAACAGATGAAGCAAGATATTCAGTGCATGCTGAGTTTGATGATTGACTATATGTGTTTTTGGTACGTGTTCAACAAGAATTAGTGAGGAGCTGTCACGGAGTAGCTATTGCGTTAAGGCGCTCAGATTGGGGTCAAATTTGGCTGATCTGATTGAGCAAAACCGTGGGAATAGCAGCGCTATTTTGAGGATTTTGCAATTGAGGATCTGGCAAAGATGGCCTGAAGATGAGATGCATGAAGGTAATAGCTATTCCGTGACAGTTCCTCCTTACATTCTGATAATGGTCTTCGCGATTTCCACGGCTTTTACGGGATCAAGGTAACCCCATAGAATGCCTGCTTTCTTGTTATTCATCTGCATGATGATTGTGGCTGCCGTCTTATTATCCATCTTATTGAACAGGTCACCCACTTTCTCGGGGGGAGTAGCTTCGTACGCCTTGGCCAGATCCTTGAATTTTTTCTTATCTTCCTTGACGTCCGATTCTTGAGGAGCGGGTATATTTTCTTCCAGGCTCCGAAGCTTTGCCACTTTGGCAGTTATTTCCTTTTTCAGAGAATTAATTTTTTGTTCTTCGTATTTAACATAATTTTCTCTGTTTTCAATCTGCTTCCGTCTATCTTCCAGAGAAATCATCAGACTCCTTTCATCACTCAAAGCAT
This sequence comes from uncultured Syntrophaceae bacterium, assembly GCA_964564625.1. Lineage (GTDB taxonomy): Bacteria > Desulfobacterota > Syntrophia > Syntrophales > UBA2185 > UBA2185. The sequence goes on from CAZMBE010000004.1 coordinate 65,772, forward strand.
CTTCAAACACATCTCTTACCTTGGTGCCATCGGTTCTTTGTGGAGATGGTTCAGCCAGGGCATGGTCAGCAAACCAGGATGAAGAACCAGAATTTTCCGACTGTTTTACAATTTCACCTATGACAAAGAGTTTCACTATAACTATGAATACAAAAAGAACCTCAAAAACAATAATTACTTTCTTCATTATTTCACACCATTACCAAATTTCATTATTGCAAGATCGTCCTGTTCTTTGCGGTCTTTCGCAGCCATGTCTTCGAGATATGTAACCATTTTTTTTTCTCGCAATGTATCCATGACTTTTCTTTTTTTCATGGCATCCAGGAGCAAAAGTCTTTTTTCATTTGCCTCTTCTTCCATTGTGCGAATGACGGTCATCTGTTTTTCTTCTTTCCCTTTCAGGTATTCAATGAAGGCATAATGCCGCTGTATCACATCAGCACGTAAGGCTTTCCCCTGAATTTTTGTGAAATTACGGATCAGTTCATTCCTTTCTTTCTGTAATTCAACCAAAACGATCCTGGCCGACTGCAGACATTTTACTGCATTTGAGAATGCAAGCTGACACTGCTCTTCTATTTGCACCCTGTAATCTAGAACTGCTTCCATATCAAATTTGAACACGTGTACATTCCTATTCAAACAGGCCGAACATGTCTCGTTTGCTTTCTTCAAAACTCACTTTATCATCAATACCCTGCGTTAAAAAGGCATTTACCTTGCCGATCATATCAATGGCTAAATCCACTTCCGGATTACTACCCTTCACATAGGCGCCTATATTTATAAGGTCTTCCGTTTTTCTGTAGGTTGCCAGAATATTTGATATATGCCCGGCTTTCCCTTTGTGTTCGTCATCCACAACATCAATCATAACCCTGCTGATGCTTTTCAGGACATCCACTGCCGGATAATGATTCTTTGCCGCCAAGAGGCGGGAAAGAACGACATGACCATCGAGAATAGATCTTGCTGCATCTGCGATGGGCTCATCAAAGTCATCGCCCTCAACGAGGATTGTGTAAAGACCCGTAATGCTTCCCTTGCCCTCTACGGCGCCAACTCTTTCAAGAAGTTTCGGCATCAAGCTGAAAACCGAGGGTGTATATCCCTTTGTCGTCGGCGGCTCTCCAACGGAAAGACCGACTTCCCGCTGCGCCATGGCAAACCTCGTCAGAGAATCTACCATAAGGAGCACATCATTGCCCTGATCCCGGAAATACTCTGCAATAGATGTTGCAACATATGCCGCTCTCATCCTTATGATGGGATGAGTATCTGAGGTGGCAACAACAACAACGGATCTTTCCAACCCCTTTTTACCGAGATTCTTTTCGAGGAATTCGCGGACTTCCCGACCCCTCTCACCGATGAGACCTATAACATTTACATCGGCCTGGGTGTTTTTTGCTATCATACCCAGGAGAACACTTTTGCCCACACCGGAACCGGAGAAAACCCCCATTTTCTGCCCTTTACCGCAGGTGAGCAACGCATTGATAACCCTTATACCCAGATCCATTACCTCCGTTACCCTCTTTCTCCGTAAAGGATTAATAGGACTGAAATATATGGGATATTCTGTATGGTATTCAACAGGCCCTTTACCGTCAATGGGATTTCCCATCCCGTCGATCACACGCCCCAGTAAACCTCGGCCTACTTTGATATCTGCCTTTTTCCCAAGCGAAACAATTTTACAGCCTGGTCCTACACCACGGCTGCCTTCAAGAGGCATCATGAGAACCTTGCCTGCTTTGAAGCCTACAACCTCCGCACTGAGTGTTTCGCCGTTTCCGTTGGCGTATATTTCACACATTTCTCCAATAGAAGAACAGGGGCCTTGACCCTCCACAACCAGGCCGATTATCTGGTTCACTTTCCCATAAATTTTGATGGGCCTTACCTGTTCAATCAGCCGGTGGCATCTTTCAAAATCAAACATGTTTCTGGCTCTTGCCTCATCCATGGTTATTCCGCATAGAACTCACCGCGTGCCCGATACGGCTTTTTTGATCTCGTCAAGTTGCTGCTCCAATCGTGCATCTACCTCGCCGGATGATGTTTCTATCACGACCCCACCCATTCTTATGGCATTGTCTTCGACAATAGTCATATTTCTGATATCATCAAAACTGTCAATAAATCCTGGATTTACCTCTATAATATACCGATAATCCTCAGGGTTAAGCCTAATCCTGATACCTTCCTTATCAAGTACCTGTTGTATTGCACTTTTGAGAACACTATGAATGATATCTCTGTTTGTGGAAACCTCCTGGCTGATGACCTTTTCAGAAATAGAAAAAACAAGGTTTAATATCTTATCTTCATTGTTCTCCAGAATTTCCTTTTTCAGCTTATCCATTTCTCTTAGTGTGTTCACAAGGGACTCTGTGGCCTGAAATAATCTTTTCTTCTCATCTTCCGTACCCTTCCTTATCCCTTCTTTATATCCTTTCTCATACGCTTCCTTCTTCGTGTTCTCTATGTGTAATACACTTTCAGTTCCCGCCGGATCATTTCCTGACGGTTCCTTTTCCCCAACGCTTGTACGGACATCTTTCTTCCCTCTGGAATATAACCGCACAAACTCCGAAGCCTTACATATGGCCGGATTTACCAGCTCTATGTTTTCAGATTTGATGACCTTGTCAGACAAATTGGTCACCCCCCTCACCGCGAGCAATGACAAGTTTTCCTTCTGCTTCTAATTTTTTCGTTGCATCGATAATAATTCTCTGACATTTTTCTATTTCAGACAACCTAATGGGGGGCATCATCTCTATATCTTCTTTCAGCATATCGGCACCACGTTTTGACATATTTCTGAAAATTACTGCCCTCATCTCCTCATCGACCAACTTCAAAGCTCGGCCTAAGTCTTCCGTGGTAACTTCTCTCAATAATTCCTGAATACTCCTATCATCGAGTTTCAGGATATCTTCAAATGTAAACATTTTCTTTCGTATTTCTGAGGCAATCTCAGGAACAGTATCATCAAGTGATTTCATCACGGCATTTTCTGTGTTTCGATTCATCCTGTTCATAACCTCAGCCACCATTGCAATACCGCCGGGTTGCAGGTCACTAACACCTCCTATAATAATCTCTTTTTCCAGGGTTTTAGCAATGTCTTCTATAACTTCATGGGGAACACTCTTTAAGGTCGCCATCCTCTTCACAATGTCACACTGAATTTCAGGTGAAAGTGTCTCCAGAATACTTGCTGCCTGTTCGGCTCCCACATATGAGAGGATGAGAGCAATTGTCTGTGGATGCTCAGTTCTTGTGAAATCAATCAATACCTGTGGATCTATTTCCTGCAATTTCTGAATCAAAGGATTACGATAATGATTCCCTGACCCCGTAGTTCTTTCAATGCTTGATAAAATGTCATGTGCTGTTTCCTCGCCTGCAGCTTTTACAATGAGGTTCCGTAACGCATCACCATGGACGGGAAGGACCCCTCCCTTTTGTCTTGCCAGTGTACAAAACTCTTTGGCCACATTATTTACATCTTCCAAGGACACGTTGTTGAGTCGGCTCATCTGCTTTCCAATGAGTTCAATCTCTGAGGGGCTGAAATTTTTCATTACCTTTGCGGCAAGTTCCTCATCCAGGGATAACAATAATACGGCTATTTTCTCTTCATTCATAATGCATTGATCCAGTTGCTCTACCGTAACCAAAGTCTCAGCAATTCAGCAAATCGCCTTGTATCGGCGTTGGCCATCTGTCTGACTAACTCTGTTTCGGTCAAGGCCACCATTGATTTATCTCCAATAGCCAAAGGACTGGCTATCCCTTCCAGTTCACCAGGCTGAGGCAGTTGACCTTCACGTGCGACAAACGAAGGTGTCTTTGCCTTTACCAATAACATCTTGATGAGTGGCTGCAGTACAAAGAGAACCAATAATGCAAGCACCGCCAGCATAACGAGATACTTAATTACAGGATAAAACACGGGTACCTTTTCCTGCCATGATCCTTTTACCCCACTTGCTGCATCGAAATCACCCTTATTGAAAGGAACATTGGTGATGACAACCTGATCACCCCTTTTGGTGTCAAATCCTGACGCCTTCTTTACCAGTTCTTCAAGATCCGTCAGTTCCTTCTTTGATCTCGGCTGGAATTCTTCTACTCCCTTATCATTTTTTACATAAAGCCCGTCTACCAGCACGGCTACTGACAGTTTTTTGATCTCCCCTACAGGCATGACGGTTTTGCTCACAACTTTATTTATCTCATAATTCACCACTTCATCAAGGCGCTCACTGCCCGGCCCCTGTTTTGTTGCTGTTGTGCTCGTCTGCTTACCTCCGACGGGCGCAATTGTTGACTGCCCCCCCGCCACTATTGCCCCTGTGCCTGATTTTTGTGACTGCCGCTGCATGCTTCTTACTACAGGCTCTTCAGGATCATATTTTTCCTCCGTTTTTTCTGTGATCCGGAAATCAAGGTCCGCCGTCGCCCTCACCACCACTTTTCCCTCACCTACTACTCTTTCAAGCATGGTTTGGACTCTGTTCGTAAGATCTTTCTCTATGTTTCTCTGAAACTCTACCTGGGAATTTGACATCCTCGCCAGTTTTGATTCATCCCGTATCGTAGACAATACCTTGCCGCTGTTATCAACGACCATCACATCGGAAGGATTCATTCCCTCCACAGAGCTTGCCACTAAGTGAACTATCCCATCAATTTGCGGCGGACGTAAGGTTCTGCCCGACTTTAATTTAAGAATAACAGACGCTGTAGATTTTTTCTGATCTTCTACAAAAAGAGACTTTCTGGGTATCACTAGATGGACCCTGCTCTGTTGTATTTCATCCAACCCGTTAATAGTTCGGGAAAGCTCTCCTTGAAGAGCCCGTTGGTAATTTAACTGCTGTACGAATTCCGTGGTACCAAAAGATTTATTGTCAAATATCTCAAACCCGACTCCTCCGCCCTGGGGTAACCCGGAAGACGCCAGTTCCAGTCTAAGTTCGGAAATCTTTTCAGAGGGAACAAGGATAGAATCACCGGTTGCGGACAGCTTATAGGGCACCTTCTTTTCCTGCAATCTCGAGACAATATTTCCCGCATCCTCCGTACTGAGATTGGAAAATAGTACACGATATTCAGGTTGACTGGTCCAATAGACCATTGCCCCTATTCCAATACACGTAACCGCTGCAATCGCAAGAATAGACAGCTTTTTCGAAAGTTCTAATGTAGTGAAGCCTTTCCAAATCTGGCTGAAAAAATTAATGAATGATTCCATATTACCCACCGTAAAATTTTAAATATATCACACTTGCATTCTCATAATTTCCTGATAGGCTTCTATAATCTTATTGCGCACCTGCATCATTGTTCTGAATGAAAGATCCGCCTTTTCCAGAGCGACTACCGCTTCATGAATGCTTCCAGAATTTCCCAGTTCAACGTTTGTAATAGCCTGATCCGCATCCAATTGAAGCTGGTTGATTTCATTCAACTTGTTTTTAAGGATGGTGCTGAACTCTGCTTTGCCCTCTTGGCCGCCTTCCTGTAATTTACCGGCTGTGGTTGAGGACTGTAATGGATTATTTCTAATCGATAAATCACTCATGCTCAAATTACCTCCTGTGTATCTCGGCACGCATCTCTCTTTTTCTTACACCCTACTTTCCTATATCCAAGGTCTTGATTGCCATATTCTTCGAGGCATCGAAAGCCGTCACACACGCTTCATATGCCCTGTTGGTCAGCATCATATCCACCATTTCCGTCACGACATTAATGTTAGGTATGGCTACGAAACCCCTGGCATCCGCATCTGGATGACCAGGATTATGTATCATTTTGACGCTTTCGTCTGCGGCAGCTTCTTCAATACCGTCTACTTTCACCGTTTTTACGGCATCCTTAAGCTGCGAATCAAAACTGTTGTCGACAGAATCAGCAGAAAAGACCACTACCTTTCTCTTGTAAGGTCCTCCCTCTGGCGTTCGTGTCGTGTTGACGTTCGCAATGTTGCTGACAATAACATCCATCTTCGCTCGCTGGGCCGCGAGCCCGTCTCCACAGATCTTGAAGGGTGTATAAAATTCCATATCACTTCACCTCATTTAAAACAGTCTTGATACTTCTCAATTTTCTGCTTAACAGTTCAACAGACAGGTTATACATCAGGTGATTTTCCGCAAGATTTGCCATTTCTTTTTCGACATTAACTCTTTCTTCAGAATCAACAAAATCACCCTCTATTAAACCAGCATTTACAAACTGGCCGGAGATGTGCTTTTTGTCCGTCTTCGTCAGTTGTTTTTGCATTGCCTCCCCAATGAGACCTTTGAATTGTAAATCCTTTGATGTGTATTCAGGTGTATCGATATTTGCGATATTTGAACTAATTAACTGATGCTTCTGGGATCGGAAATCCATCATGGAAGTCAAGATTTTGATTGTTTTTCCGAACAAAAATTCCACTTAAAAACTCCTTTTTTCGTCTGCTCGTGTAAAATATTTGTGAAAAGTTACATCAAAATACTTGCAAAGCACGTACCAGAGCAAATGCTGTTTCGGGATCTACAAACTTTTAACCCTCATTTCTCAATCATCCGCTAATCCATAATCGAAATAACTAAATTTTAAACTTTTTTCGACATTAGCCTTTTATTATTATTCAGTGTTTAGGATTTAATAGTGAGTACTTGTCCTTAGTGTATGTTTCGGATTCATAATGTATAGCAACCAACCGGGAAAATTTTTCCGGTTCAGCAACGGGGCATTTTTTTGACGAGCATGTTCATAAATCTGTCATTTTATACTCATTCAACTTATTGCGCATGGTACGAACACTAATACCTAAAATTTTTGAAGCTTTTGTCTTATTCCCGTCAACTTCTTTGAGCGTTTCAAAAATCAGATTTTTTTCAACCTCCCACAATGTGGATCCTTTAAAAGAAATATCTGCTGAAGCAGCTTCTAAATGTTCTTCTTCCCCCACCTCCAGGTGCAGATGTTCCTCTCTAATTTCATCCCCGTTTACTATCAACACTGCCCTCTCAATAATATTCTCGAATTCTCTGACGTTCCCCGGCCATGCATAATTCTTTAATAAACTCATTGCCCCTTCAGATACGACAGGACATTTTCGTCCCGTAATTCCGCTGTATTTCTTCAAAAAATAATCACCAAGTAACAGGATATCGCTCATTCTGTTCCTGAGTGGAGGTATGTGAACCGGGATGACATTCAGCCGGTAATACAAATCCTCCCTGAACTTTTTTTCAGAAATGTCTTTTTTCAAATCCGAATTTGTCGTGGCAATTATTCTCACGTCAACAGGGATGGTTTCTCTCCCTCCCAATCTGTCAATTTCACCCTCCTGGATAGCCCGGAGAAGCTTCGCCTGAAGCTGAATATCCATTTCACTGATTTCATCCAGTAATAAAGTCCCCCCGTCGGCCAGCTCGAATTTTCCCGGTCGTTTCTGCAACGCACCGGTAAAAGCACCCTTCTCATACCCAAACATTTCACTTTCCAGCAGTGTATGCGGAACAGCTGCACAATTCACTGCAATAAAGGGCATATGGGATCTATTGCTATAACGATGAATGTACCGTGCGAACAACTCCTTTCCTGTACCACTCTCACCTTGAATCAGGACGCTGGATTTGCTCTTTGACACACACTTGAGTAGTTCAAGAAGTGAAATCATTTTTTTGTCACAGGTGATGATCTCTTTAAAGGAAGATAGTACTTCTTCCTTAACCTTCTCTTTACCCCGGCCTTCACCATTACTTGAAAATACATTCTTTACAACAGACTCAAGATCTTCCAGGGAAAAAGGTTTCATGATAAAATCTGAAGCCCCTTCCTTCATCGCTGAAACAGCGGTATTCACAGTCCCATACGCAGTAATAACAATAACATGCGTTTCAGACGAAATCTTTTTGACACCGCGAAGTACTTCCATACCGCCCACCTTCGGCATGCGCATATCCGTGATAACCAGATCGTACTTTCCCTTACTAAATTTCCTGAGGGCATCTGCACCATCCACGGCGTTGTCTACTTCATACCCGCAACTCAGCAAAGATTCGGATAATGCCATCCGCATGGAAGGGTCATCATCAACAACTAAAACAGGCTTCCTATTCATATCCATCACCTAAGATACCAAGTCCCTCCACAGTTTCAGTATTCCGGATCCACTGTGTCATAGGGAACATGATACTGAATACTGTTCCTTCTTTTTCCCTGCTCTCCACATCGATTGCACCTCCATGCATATGGATGATGTTATGGACAATAGCAAGGCCAAGACCCGATCCTCTTTCTCTAGTGCTGAAAAAAGGATCAAATATTTTTTTTAAGTTATCCCTCGGAATACCGACTCCTGTATCGGATACCCTGACCTCAACATTACCATTACTGCTCCCTTCATGATCATGAGACACACTTGTTTCAATAGAAAGACACCCGCCATCCGTCATGGCTTGTATGGAATTTAATAAAATATTGAGAAAAACCTGCTTAAGCATCTCCGCGTCCCCTCTGATGGAGGGCTCAACATCGGCATACCGCACTGATAATGTTATACTTTCCTGTTTGATAACCGCCTCAGAAAATTGAAGCACTTCCCTTACAACATCGTGAATGTTAATATTTCTCATGACGGGATTCCTCTGAGTGGTGAACAACAGGAGGTTGGAAATTTTATTGTCCATATTCTTTACAGAAGTAATAATATGTGACAATCTTCCCTGGTATTTTTCATTTTTCATATCCTTCATTAGCAATGAAGCGAATAGCTCTATACTGCCTAGTGGGTTTCTTATTTCATGAGCGATATTCGCGGCCATATCACCCATCGCCGCAAGTTTTTCTGTTCGCTTTGCCATCTCCTCCAGTTTTTCAATCCTGGTAATATCTCGCAGGATAAAGATAGTTCCTATGATTTTACCTTTTTCATCCTTCATGGGAGAGTCAAAAACATCAATGATCCTGTCCTTCAGATTGACTTTTTTCCATGTGTTCTCATTATTTTCGGTACAAGGCAAAACCATTCGTTCGAAACCGCTCAGGTCATCAAATAAACTCTTAAAATGTTTCCCTGTAACCTGATTCTGAGTAACTCCAAAAAAAGTTTCGGCACACCTGTTGAGCGTTGTGATGCTTCCGGTAAGATCAGTAACAACCACCCCGGTGGTTAGACTTTCCAGTATATTTCGCAGGTAATTTTTTACTTCCTCTTTCTCCGTTATTGTTCGCTTGAGTTCCTGATTTTTATATTCCAATTCCCTATTGATCTCTTCAAACTTCTGCTCGAGATTTGTAAAGGCATGCTGAAGCCTGACAGTCGCTTGATTAAATTCATTGAATGACTTTTGCAGAAAATGGTAATGGTCACCTGCTATTTCAGATTCATTCATAATTATCCCGTTAATCCCTGCATTTTTGTACGTCATTGTTGTATTAACGCATACTTATCATGCCAGCTGTATTCTCTTAATGCGTGATCAGCAATATTTGACCAGAAGCCTTCACCGCCCTTGGTTTTTAACTCCGAAAATTTTTTGTCTGCCATGTCTGATTCTCTCAATTCTGCATATCCCCGCCCCATACTGTAGATTGTCCATAGGTTTTCATGTCTTTCATGCTTAACCAGAGATTGTTTATATATAGATATCGCTTCGCCATATCTCCCACCCTCAAACAAACAGTCTCCCAGGCCTCTATATGAATCAATAATAACTTCTACAGGATATTTTTGACTTTCCTTGTTATAGATTTCTATAGCCTTTTGATAACTGCTTATAGCCAATGGCAGTGATTTAATTGCTTTCATGCATTCAGCGTAATTCAGATAGACCAACGCCATACCTTCCATACTTTCGCCAGAGGACAAAAGCTTAGAATAATAGAGCGCAGACTTTTCAAACTGACCTTTTTTAAAGTAGACGTTCCCAAGAATTCTGCTCATTTGCTTATGCATAGGGTTTTCGGGTACATAAGATTTTACTGTTCCCTTAGATCTGTTTTTACAGTTATGGGATATCGATTTTCGCTCTGCTTCTGAGGAAATCGCCGACAATTGCTGTAACACTCTTTCGATATTATCATAATTTCCCCTTTCACATTCAGTGTCAGCGATAGCCAGCAAAATCTTATTTCTATCAATAATGCTGCAGGAGGTCTTCAATAGCTTTTCAAACACTTCCATCGCTTCATTATGAAGTCTCAGCCTTTTCAGACTGTCACCCATTAGGTAAGACATTTTAAAATTATCTCCTGTGATAAGACCTTTATCGCGGGACTTAAAATATATATCAGCCAGTGCCAGATAATCCCCTTTTGCATAATTCTCTTCTACAAGGCGGTCAGTAGTCATAATAATATATTTTATGGCTTCTGCCTTGTATTTGCCTTGGGAAAACTGAGAGAGCAATTGTCTGTACGCATCAAAGCTCTCTTTATATCTGTTGTTTTTAAACAAAATGAATCCTTTTTGAAACAGTAAATCCTCCGCATATTTGCCAGTTGGAAATTTAGCGAGCATATCCTTATATGTCTGGAGCGGATCGATGTAATTCTGCATCCCTTGGAAATACTGAGGCACCTTCATTCCCGGTTTCTTCACACCTGTGTTCGCCATCATAATAGCGCTTTCCATTGCTTCACTGCTGTTGGGATATCTTTCTATGACGAGACTGAACATCTTGAGGGCAAGGTGAAGTTGATCAAGCTCCACTAGTGATCGGGCAGCGTAGAAGAGACCTCTTTTGCAGTTTTCACTGTCCGTGAAGGCATTACTATAAAAGAAAAAGATTCTCAGGGCATCGCGATATTTCATACTCCGGAAGTAATGAAAGCCAAGATTCAACAGGACATCTTCGGGAATATTTTCCAAGTCAGGCCATTTATCCAAGGCATCCCGATACCATCTTTCTGCCACATCTTCCTTATGACCCTGAGAGTAACAATCACCCAGGCTAAAATACGCCTTTTTTGCATATTCTCCTGCAGGAAATTTACGCACATATTCTTCATACTTTAGTGCAGCTTCATCAAATTTCTTCATTTTGTAGAACATATCGCCCATTCTGAATACAGCCTCCGGAACGTGAGGAGAATCGGGATTGGCTACACAGAAATTATCAAATTCCCGTATTGCTTCATAATAGAAATTCAATACTGCATAACTATCGGCCACCCTGTATAAAGCAATCGCATTTTCATCACGAGAACTCGGGTATTTCTGCATGATATTTTTATATAGATCGGATGCGGTATGGAGATTTTTTTTCTCTCCTTTTAAACCAAGAAAATAATGACAGTCTGCTATATAGCGCAGAAACCTTTCCTTGTCAGGAGACTCATCAGGTTCATTCTTCACAAGCGATTTAAATTTTTCCAAAGCATCCTCATATACCCCTGATTGATAATCCACCATGGCTTGATCAAATAAACGGTTATCAGATTTAGTGTACTGATCAGCTGCGATATGCTCCGAGGAACCTTTATTCTTCGTATATTCCTTATTATCGCCGCCTTCAGTGAATCCGCTTAATCGGCATATCAGAATCAATATTAGCAAGGGTAAGATTACAAATTTCTTCATACATTAAAATCTACACAGTGTATTCGAGATAAATAGCATATCAGCAACAAGCATGAGCAATTTACATACCATCTGTCAAAAACAGTCTATCCCTTTTAATTACAGCAGAATACAAGATGTTATCCTTCTCTGACAGACAATGTAAAAACATCATTCACGTCAAATAGCTATCATTCAAGCCAATTTTTTGACCAGCAGAACATAGTATTTTGCGGATACAAATACTTTGACCGGACATGCTGGAAAACAAATCAAGAAAGCACTCTGTGTGTGTCGGTAAAGGCTTTGATTTTCTAGATTATATAAGATTGGGACGGTTAGATAAAAAACAAAAAAAGTTGATGACCTGTTATATCATGAATATTTATTGGCCAATTTTAAATCTCTTTAATTTTTCAACAAAGGTTGTTCTGTTTATATTAAGTAGTTTTGCAGCTTTGTTTTTTGCTCCCCCGGCTTTTTCCAGAGCCCTAGCAAGCAAGTCCTTTTCGAAGCTGTCAATGAGGGCATTTAAGTCAAGGCCGTCATCCGTTATTTCTATACCGTTAATTTCATGTAGCTTAGGAGAAGATATTGCTATTTTATCAGGAAGGTCTGCAACTTCTATATTCCCCTCTTCCTTCAATACGACAATCATTTCTATCAGATTCTCTAACTCTCTCACATTTCCTGGCCAGGGATACTTCAGCAGATATTCCATTGCTTCAGGAACTATTCTATCCACTGTCTTTCTCTTTGATTTATTAAACTTTCTCAAGAAATGGTTAGCCAAAATCGGAATATCAACCTTTCTCTCCCTCAGAGGGGGGAGATGGACAGGTATGACATTAATGCGGTAAAAAAGATCTTCCCGAAATCTCTTCTCTTCTATCGCTTTTTGCAAATCCTGGTTTGTTGCAGCAATAATTCTTACATCAACCTGCAGGGTCTTGACACCCCCGATGCGCTCAAATTCTTTTTCCTGCAATACCCTTAAGACCTTCACCTGCAAGGCAGGACTCATATCCCCGATTTCATCAAGAAATATCGTCCCACCATTGGCCAATTCAAATCTGCCGATTCTTGTGCGGATCGCACCCGTAAACGCACCTTTTTCATGACCGAACAATTCACTTTCGAGAAGTTCTCCCGGAATAGCCCCGCAGTTTACCGCAACAAGAGGAGCATTGTTTCTCTCGCTGTTGAAATGTATCGCCCTGGCAACAAGTTCTTTGCCTGTACCACTTTCTCCGAATATCATGACCGTGCTATCTGAAGAAGCGACCTTTTCGATTGTATCAAAGATCTTTTTCATGCCATCACTGTAACCGATCATTTTGTCGAAATCGAATTTTCTTTTCAAATTTTTCTTGAGGGCAATATTTTCATTTCTGAGTTTCGCATAGGATAGTGCCCTTTCGATTGTCAGCGTGACAAGATCATCCTTCAGTGGCTTTGTGATGAAGTCAAAAGCACCAAGTTTCATAGCTGCTACGGCTGTATTGATGGTACCGTAACCAGTAGTAAGAATAACAATACTTTCAGGATTAATTTCTCGGATAAACTCTAAAAGCTGGAGACCATCCACATTTGGCATCTTTAAATCGGTAACGACCAGGTCATATTTGTCTTCAATAAAGGCATCCCTAGCCTGCCTGCCATCTTCAACTGCCCTTACCTCATAGCCACAATTTCTCAGTAATTCGGCAAGATTCTCCCTGCTTAATTCATGGTCCTCAGCCAATAATATTTTGGGATTTTTCATAAATTATTCTTTAAGACACCACTCTTTTAAGACGATATAATAAATAGAGTTTGTTAATTGGGGTGAATATGAACAAAAAATTCGCCAATAGTCAATCAAAATATTTGAAACTTTTGCGTAAAATATGAACATTATTTTAGGAAAAAACAGTTAAAGTTATGCAATTTTTATCCGATAAATTAAATGAAGAAGGTTAATAAAGGTATTATGGAGTTGAACTATGACGATCTCATCATATCAGATCGACAATATACTGAAGGCATATAGTAAACAGAACAAGGTCAAGCCCTCAACATCACTGCAAATGGACCCTCTACAGGGAGAAAAGTATGTCGACGTCGTTACAATCGACACAACAGAGAAAACGGCCGTGTATGACAAAATTTCCTACAGCCTGATGGATATTCTTACCAAAACCAAAAAAAATGATGTCTAAGAGTCATATCCCATGTCCTATTCTATAGATAATGCACACGATCAGGTAAGTCTGCAACCAATCAATACTATTATCGCGAAAAAACAATCCATACTGGTCGTCGATGATGATTCAGCCACAAGATCACTTGTGGTCGATGCGATAGGACAGTCTGGAAATTACACGGTAACTGAGGCATGTGATGGTGTCGAAGGGCTCAAAAAGATCAGTGAAAATTGTTTCGACCTTGTTATATGCGACGTTATGATGCCTGGTATGAATGGCATGGATCTTCTCGACAGAATCAGAGAAATTGATCCGACAACGTACGCAATTCTCATTACTGCGTATCCAACTATTGATCTCACCGTCTCAGCAATGAAGACAGGCGCCGTAGATTTTCTATCGAAACCATTTAATATTGATGACCTTATATACAAAGTAGATGTTTATTTAAGGGCAAAAGCCATGATGGTTGAAGACGGTAACCAACTTCAATCCTCAGCTTTAAGCAATAAAATAAATGACCTATCAACTCGAAATTATATCTATGACACTATTGAGCACACAAAAAACAATGACGAAATCTTTCAGGAAATGGTCAACTTGGCCATCAAGGTTATCGGTGGGGAGATGTGTTCTATCCTGCTTCATGACAAAGATAATCAGGAATTTGCTCCCATTGTTGTAAAGGGGGTATCGCAGGCTTTTTTCAAAAATATAATGATACCATCGCTTTACTCTTTCCTTAAAGAAACTGTTCGCAGGAAAGAACCTTTGCTCATGAATCTTATCGATAATGCAGTATTTTCATCTGTTATCTGCGCCCCATTAAAAATGAGAGGACAGGTTTTCGGTGTTATCGTTCTTTCAGGAAAAAGTAACGAAAATGTTTATACAGAAAGGGATCTTTATTATGTTCAGAGTATCGCGAACAGGGGATCCCTTAATATTGAAAACAGGCTTCTCTATGAAAGCTTGTATACGAATCTCTTAAGAACCTTTCAATCCCTCGCTAAATCGATCCAGGCACGCGATCACTATACCGAAGAGCACTCCGTAAGAGTTATGAATCTTGCCGTCAAAATCGCAGAAGCCATGGATTGCACTTCCGGAGAAATAGAATCTTTGCGTATAGCCTCAACTCTGCATGATGTAGGAAAGATCGCAATACCGGATAACATACTGCTGAAACCAGGCAGACTCACAGACGAAGAGTTCGATATTATTAAGAATCATGCCGTCATCGGAGAAAATATTCTGAAGCCGCTTCCGATCTTAGACACAGAACGGTTAATAATCCGGCATCATCATGAGCGGTGGGACGGCAAAGGCTACCCTGATGGACTCTGTGGATCTGAAATCCCTTTTCTTTCCAGAATTCTGACTGCCGTGGATTCCTATGATGCCATGACCAATAACCGCCCATACAGAAAGGCAATGGAGATAAAGGAGGCTCTCGACGAGTTAAAAAGAAACATTCATCGTCAGTTTGATAAAGAAATAGTTAACTGCTTCATCAGTATCCTATAATGGTGGAGGACAAGGAAGACGTCGCTCGTCCGCAACCTTCACAGAGTCCATCTTCTCACATATCACTTCAAAAAGATCTTTTTCAAAGACCCCTTATTTCCGCTTTTTCTTCTTCTTAGGAAACACCTGATTACTCTTGTAAATGAAACTTCCCGGATAATTTCTATCAATATCATTGTTCTGCATATACTTCAGAGCATCTTCACGGCTCGTGAAATGACCTATTAATATTCTATACAGAGTTTCTTTACCCTTTAGATTCATCTCAGACCAATGGGCATCGATGCCTTCTTCTCTGAGCATTTTTGTATACTCTTTCGCCATTTCAAGGTTCCGAATCAATTTGACCTGTATCGCAAATGGTTTCTGTACCCCAAACCGAACATTTTTTGATTTTTCCTGTTTAAATCCGGCATTTCTTTTCAATGTAACCGGAGAAACTTTTCTCTCTGCACTTCCGAAAGTCTCCGGTTTAGTCAGTTTTGCCTTCGGGACTTCTTTACCGGAAATATCCGGTTTAGTCGGTTCTGCCTTTGGGATTTCTTTACCCGTTCCGGCGATGTTCTCCGTATCAATTTTTTGCAATGTATCCGGTTTAAGTAATTCTTCTCCGCTAATCTCTTTCGCAATCCTTGTGGCGCTTACGGCATCAACACTTTGAGAAGAGGTTATCTCTCTGACAATTCCCAGGCCAACATCACGATTGATGTGAGCCCATATAGCCCCAGCTTTTTTACTATTCATGCGCAGCATAATCTCGGCAGCCATTTTTCTATCCATTTTTTCAAATATAATCGCCGCTTTTTCGGGAGGAGTGGCTTCGTACATTTTTGCCAGTGCTTTGTATTTGTTATCCATCTCCACTTTTCGAACCTCCAGGGGAGGTGACATTTTTTCCTCCAGAGCCCTAAGCGCCTCCATATCCTCCGTAACTTCCATTTTTAAGGTATCAATCTTTCTCTCTTCTTCTTTAAGCGCTTTCTCGCGTGTATCAAGTTGTTGTTTCCTTTCCTGAAGATTCTTCATAAGGCCGGTTTCGTGATCCGAAGGAGCTTTCACTTCATCCTTTACGGATTCTGCACCTGTGGACCCGGTTTGTGCGAATAAACTCTCTATAGGCACATAAACATTGTGAGAACCGTATAACACGATGTCAGTCACATGGAAATACATTATCATCATGAGAGATATCACTATTCCGCGCATAAGAGTGATCATTTTTTTCATGTGTGTTTCCTTTATCAATGATACCCCATAATAAACTACTCCAATATTGCGCTAATACATGATTTCATCTCGGCAAGCAACGTCTTTTCTGTATGCTCAATGAGGACATGTAAAAAGGAGTCTATCTCCTAAATCTTTGAGTCTCATTAACCTCATTCGCATTTACCTTGACAATCTCAATAAGTAATTATAATGATATGCTGTAAGTGTATCAAATAATTAGATGAAGCACTCGTGGCAAGACACACTTTTTTCAAATTTTCAATGAATGTGAATAAACAACAAAAAAAATTCACCGTTATCATAATTCAGGACGAGAGACTGTTGTGTTCCTTCAAGTTTCCTGTGAACTTTTTTAAAATATGCCTTTTGCAGTTATCGGTGTGATAATTCTCTTCTCTGCGACAATTCTGCTTCATAACAAAACGAATAATTCAAACAAAGAAGAACTTATAATCAAGACCGAAACCCAAGACAAACCACCCGAAACAAAAAATCATGACAATGAAATCAGCATTGCTGCCGTAAATTCTTACAACCTCTTTATAGAAGATTTCAGATCACATTTTGACTTTAGAAGAAAATTATTCCGCTACTCATTTCTGATAAGAAACAAAGATTCAAAAAATGCCACGACTTCGGGTTACATCTTCGTTATCCTGAAATCAGAGGGCCTTGGGCCGGACCAGTGGCTGCCGGAGCCGCAAACTACTCTCACCAACGGAGTGCCGCAAAACTTTAAAGATGGTGATCCTTTTTCCATCACTAAACATAAAGTCATAACCAAAGATATTTCTACGCAGCATATTTATGATTCTGCTTCAATATTTGTTTTTTCCAATGACGGTAAACGTATACTGGAAAAAAATTCAGCTTGAAAAATTGATTCAGGTGGTAAATAAGGGAGCACTAACCATTGAGTAACAGAAAAGATAATATTTCTATAATAAACAGCACCAGCAAGATTGAAGGGATGCTGAATTTTAAAGGGCATCTTATCATTGAAGGCGCCATAGAAGGAACAATCCTTGCGGAAACCGTTTTTACAGAAAGAGATAGTCGGGTTACGGCGAACATAAAAGCAACTTCCCTCACAATAGCCGGATTTTTTCAAGGAGACATTGAGGTTGCTGATACATTAACAATCGTAAAGACAGCGGACGTGAAAAGTCAGATTAGGTGTTGCAAGTTAATTATAGATGAAGGAGGACGTTTAAATGGAAGTGTTAAATTTATCTCTTCAGAAAGTCTTCCCAACAGCCCCCCTTGATTGGAAAATCTAACCTATCTCAAAAGAAGAATCTTCATACTATTGCCAGCACGCTGTGATGTTTTTCTATTGTATCTGTTCAATGCTGATTTGACAGATGTTCTCTATCATCATTATAGTTAAAAAATTATGGTAAACTAAATACAAATAGTGGTATCGTAATAAAAGAGACCTTTTCATAAGGTCTTTTTCAGGAGTGAAGTTTCCCCGGACTCCCGTTGAACCGAGACCTTGTATAAGGTCTCAATGTATTTGGAGGTTTAAATGAAAAATTTCTTACATACGAAAGTGCTCTTATTATTGTGCTTCATTACCTGTGTGTTCCTACTCAGCCTTCAGGCAGATTCCCAGGTATCGGCGGCACTGGACAGGAGCATCTACAACAATCTCAAAACATTTAATGAAGTGCTTGATATGGTACAGAAAAACTACGTCGAGCAGGTAGAATCAAAAAAACTTATCGAAGGAGCGATCAATGGAATGATGAAGTCACTGGATCCCCACAGTACTTACATGACTTCAGATATGTACAAAGAACTGGAGGTGGAAACACGGGGAAGTTTTGGGGGTATAGGTATTGAAATAACCATTAAGAAAGATGTCTTGACCGTTGTTTCACCCATCGAGGATACCCCTGCATTCCTCGCAGGCATAAAAGCCGGTGATCAGATTATACAGATTGACGGAAAATCCACCAAAGATATTACGATAATGGAAGCAGTAAAAAAATTGCGAGGGCCGAAGGACACAAAGGTTACCATAACGATTATGCGGGAAAAAATGCCTAAGCCGAAAGATTACACGATTACAAGGGATGTCATAAAGATAAGAAGCATTAAATCAAAGGTCTATGATGATCATATAGGATATATAAGGGTCGCTTCGTTCCAGGAGAGAACTTCAGATGACTTGAAGAAAGAACTAAAAAATATCACAGTGAAAAACGGAGTCCTCAAAGGCTTGATCATAGATTTAAGGAACAACCCCGGCGGATTATTAAATCAGGCAGTAGGAGTTGCCGATGTCTTTCTGAAATCAGGTATTATCGTATCCACAAAGGGAAGAACAAAAAGCATGGAAACCAAGTCGATGGCAAAGAACGATGGTGATGAGCCAACATGCCCCATTGTCGCTCTGGTCAATGAAGGCACCGCCAGTGCCGCTGAGATTGTGTCAGGCGCTCTTCAAGATAACAGGAGAGCATTGGTAGTCGGAACACAAACCTTCGGGAAGGGGTCCGTACAAACGGTAATCCCTCTTGAGGGTGGAGCGGCCTTGAAGTTAACCACAGCTAAGTATTACACGCCAAATGGACGATCAATCCAGGCTGAGGGGATAGCGCCGGATATTATCGTGAAACATATAAGACCCGCTGAGGATAAGGAATCAACAGATGATTTCGTCAGGGAACGGGATCTTAGGGGTCATATAGAGCCGAAAAAGGAAAATAATTCACACAGAGAAGAATCATTGAAAAAAGATAAGGACCCTTTAAGCCAGGATAATCAATTAAAGAGCGCGATAGATATCATCAAGAGCTGGGATATTATGAAGAAGAATTTGAAAAGTTAGCATTTAGGATACATGAGGGTGGCAATGCGCGATGAGGACAAAGAATACATTCAACCGTGAGCTTTTTCTTCGCCTTTGCTGAAGAATGGGAAGAGATGCCATCTTTGCCAGCGTGAACGATCAGCAATCCAGCGGCAATGTCATATAAAGCTGGGGGCTATTCTCTATATGAATAGAACTTTTATTGGAATAAATAATTTTTAAGATACATTCCCATGCAAGATAATAAAAAGAAAAAATACTTTGTTGTTATTTTGTTATTATGCCTGACGGGCTGTGCGATCACATCTGCGAACAGAAAAGACATAGATACTACTGCAGGCAAAGAAAGGCCTTCGTTTAACTCAATGTATCATTATTCTCTGGGTGTGCTGAATATTCTCGATGAAAATCTCGATGAAGCGATAAAGGAATATGAACAAGCCCTTATCTTTGATCCACAATCACCGCATTTATCATCTGAACTTATATCTCTCTATATTGAAAAAGGTGACATAAAAAAAGCCATCATTCTTTCCGAGAAAACACTGATTGATAATCCTGGCAATATAAATGTCCGTCTCCTTTTAGCGGGACTTCACCTGAACATGAAAGAATATAACGATGCCATAAGAGAGTATATGAAAGTAACGGAATTGAATCCGAAAAATCCTGTTCCCTATCTCTACCTGGGCACTATCTACGCGGAAATCAGGAACTATGAAAAGGCCCTCGATACATTTACAAATTTGATAAGTATGCATCCCGATCATCTGATGGGTCAATATTATCATGCCAAGGTATTAACCGAGATGAAACGTTATGATGAAGCGGAACAAGGCTTCAAAAAAACACTGGTGATAAAACCTGCGTTTGAACCTGCAGTGATCGATTTAGGAATTCTCTATGAAAAGAAAAAAAAGGCAGACCAAGCCATTGAAACATATAAAAGTTTTATTAAGCGCCACCCTACCGCAATGAATGTGAGGATAAAGCTGGGAGAAATCTTTCTCAGGGAAAACAAATCTCTCGACGCAGAAAGAGAATTTAAAGAAGTCCTGAATATAGATAACGGCAACAGAGAAGCGAGATTACATCTCGGTTTTCTTTACCTGGAAAAGAAACAGTATGAACAGGCTATTAATGAATTATCCATTTTACTACATGGGAATCCCAACGAGCATAGAGCAAGATACTTACTTGCCTTGACATACCAAGAAAAGAAGTCTCACGGTCAGGCCATCGAAGAATTCAAGAAGATCCACGTACATACGGAACTTTATGAGAATGCTCAGATTCAAATCGGGATGATACTGAAAAAGCAGGGGAAGATTGATGATGCCATCGCAGTATTAAAAAATGCTATCAAAAATAACAACAAAATACCGGGGTTTTATGTGTATCTATCCTCTCTTCACGAGGAAAACAAAAAACTATCCGCAGCAGAGGAAATATTAAAAGAAGGACTTGCATTATCGCCGCAGAGCATTGAGCTTCATTATAGCCTTGGTGTCCTCTATGAAAAAACAAACCGTTTTCAGGAAAGTATACACGAAATGGAGGCAGTCTTGAAAATTGACCCGGACAATGCAGAGGCTCTTAACTTCATAGGGTATACATATGCTGACAGGGGTGTACGACTTGATGAAGCTGAGAAAATGATCAACAAAGCCCTCGATCTGAAACCAGGAAATGCATATATGATTGACAGCTTAGGTTGGGTGCATTTCCGACAAGGCAGAGTGGATATGGCCATCAAATACCTGAAAGAGGCTTTGGATGCCTTGCCGAACGATGCAACCATCGCCGAGCATTTAGGAGATGCCTACGCAAAGGCGGGCAGGATCAGCGAGGCGATAGAAATTTACAGAAGGGCATTGCAATTGAGCCCTGGTAATAAGGATCTGCAAAAAAAGATTGATGGACTCCTCAAAGAAAAAAGGAACTGATGCCGAAGCGACTATCCACTCTTTTTTTTATTCTTTCTCTCGTTTTTATATTCCCCGGATGTGCAACACTCAAGGGACCCACAGTCAATCATATTGATAAACGTACCTTCCTCCCTCCCCAGGAGATGCTGGAAAAGATTGACCGAAACCATCAGTCTCCTGGCGCGCTAAAGGCTATTGCTCATATTGAAGTGAACACTATTAAAGGCAGGTACCCTCTGAAAGCGGCGGTCATGGTCAAGAGGCCCTCTTCGTTAAGATTAGAGGTATTGCCTCTCATAGGCCCGCCAGAACTGATCTTGTCCGTTCATCAAAATATCTTGAAGGTGTTTCTGCCACAGAAAGGAGAATTCTATATCGGGCAGGCTTTAGGAAAAAATTTAGGACATTTTTTCCCCTTCTCTATAGAGGGGCTTTTGATAGAAGACATAACCTCCCTCTTGTTCGGCGCACATCCTGAAATAAAAGAAAAATCTCTTACTCTGAAGGATTCACCTGAAGATGGTTTTTATCGTTTGGATATACTTTCTGAACAAAGAAAAATCCAGTCTCTCTTAATAGATAATGAAAATAGCAAACTTGTGAGAGTCAATCTGTTTGATAACGATAACAGCCTGCGATATAGTATAAAGTTTTTGGGGCATACCATGATAGAAAACTTTACTATCCCCGAGAAAATTACGTTCGCCTCCAGCGATGATGCGAATCCATACATCATTATCAGGTACTCGGATACGCAGATAGCAACGGGAGCCGATGCAGGGTCATTTGATTTACAACCCCCTCTCAACGTTACCACAATCTATTTAGACTAAACCATTTCTGATATCGTGATAATTTCCCGAATTTCATTCTTACCAATTCAGCACCATTATGCTTACTATTTGCACAACCAAATTTCGCGAACGTTTCTCTAAAAAGTGGTGGCGCATGAAAAAGGATCGCCACTTTTTTTATCGAAATCGTCACACAAAATCACCATTCGCACTAAATGGTCCACGTATATGATAAAAAAGCCCCGTGAACGAAATGTTCCGGGGCTTTTTATATCATCACAAACTTGCAAATAATTTCTTTTACTTGATTTCGACCAATTTCGCCCTTGCTATTCTCGCCTGGTTCGTGTTGGGATATTTTTTTATGATCTGTTGAAGAATGAGACGCGCGCTTGCTTTGTCACCAAGATTCAAAAAGGAAAGCCCCTGTTTCAGCAAGGCGTACGGAACCTTATTTCCCTTAGGAAAGTTTTTCACTACCTTTTCATATTCGAGGATTGCCTGTTCATATTTATTCTCAAAGTAATAGCTCTCCCCAACCCAAAATTGGGCATTATCGGAATATTCCGAATCGGGATACAGCTTCAGGAAGCTTTGAAACTCCGTCCTCGCCTTTTCATACTTTCCCTCTTTAAAAGCTTCGTATGCCGATGCATACGCTGATTCCTTGTCTATCTTTCCCTTCTGGCCATTTTTAGAGGATGCCTTTGTCTTTTCTCCCTCTGCGTGATTTTCTTTTTTACCGATGCCAAGAAAGTTTTCTATATAATTTATCTTAAATGACAGATTGTCCAGCTTTTCTTTATCCTGATTTGACCGCGCTGCGACGTCCTTCTTTAACCCATCAACAGCCCCTTTCTGACTCTGTATATTGTCCCTTATTTCCGTAATATCCGCTCGCGCTTCAGCCTGACTTTTTTGTGTAGCTGCGAGAGCTTCGTTCAGTTTATCAATATCCCTTCGAAGACTTGTGTTTTCTTCTTTCAACGCCAGAATTTTTCTGTCAAGTGCCCCCTGGGTACGACGCAGATCACCGCTGGTGGCACAGCCTACTGTGAATAGGAAACACGCAAGTAATAGCAAGGGGATAATTTTTTTCAATTGTTACTTCTCCCGGTCATAACACCCGTGTTAAGGCGTGACGACAAAGTGATCTCTCCTGTTTTTTGCCCATGCTTCTTCATTCTGCCCCGGATCCAAGGGTTTTTCTTCACCGTAGCTTACGGTTTTCATCCTTTTCTCACTAATACCGAGTCCTTTGAGATACTTCATTGCCCCTTTTGCGCGTCTTTCGCCCAGGGCGAGGTTGTATTCCGATGTTCCCCTTTCATCACAGTGCCCTTCAATTGTTACATTCTTATCCGCATTTTTGGCGAGATAATCTGCATGCTGTTTAAGGATTTCTCTTGCTTCCGGTTTGAGGTTGAATTTATCAAAATCAAAATTAATATCCTTGAACATTTCTGCCGGAGCAGCCTTCTCTCGTACTGCCCCCTCCTCTACTTTCGCCACTTCTTGCCTGGGAGATTCCTTCAGCACTTCTTTTGTGGTCTCAGCCACTGCCGCTTTTTGTTCACCCGCAACCGGTTGTTCTTTAACTACCGACTTTTTTGCACACCCGGTCGTCATCATAATCGAAAAGCATAAAATCAATCCGATGATACCTATTAATACAAAACTCTTTTTCATCCTATACCCTCCTCCTTCAGTTGTTTAAAATTATTTGATGGGAATAATTACTGGTTTTCTAAACCCAAACCCATGGAAAGTCAACTATAAAAATTAGAATCTTTATGGTTGCAACATAAATATAATTACTTAAAGTTCAGTCTACTCATCAGCATCGGTGTTCTTATCCTTTTCTTCAGTACACCATCCGATACAACTCACTCTCTGTTATCTACCTAATCGTTTAAGTCATTTTAAACGCGGAGACCAGGAAGTACTCATACATCCATTGATAGTTTCATACAATATTCTTAAGTTTGACCCATTCGCATTGATCACAGAGATTCTGCTTTTGCCGTGTCCCCTGGAACTAAAGACAAGGTATCTACCGTCCGGAGACCAGGACGGAGTTTCATGATCCGCATTATCGGCAGTATGTTTCACAACATTGCGGCCATCCTCATCGATGGAAAATATCTGGAAACGGCCATTGGCCAAACCTTCGTACGCAATTCTGTTACCCTTTGGAGACCAGGAAGGGGAAGTATTATAATTTCCTTCATACGTGAGTCTTCTTATATTACTTCCATCAGTATCCATGATGTAAATTTGCGGGGATCCGGAACGGTTCGAAACAAAAGCTATTTTTTGATTATCTGGCGACCAGGAAGGGGAAATGTCGATAGCATAACTATTGGTAAGACGTGTAATATTTCTGCTATTAATGTCCATCATGTAGAGGTTTTCGCTTCCATCCTTGCTCAGGGTAAGCAATAGCCTCTTGCTGTCCCGTGACCAGGAGCCGGCCAAGTTTATCCCTTCAAAATTTGCCATCTTTACCGCTGTGGCGGCATTCACGGCCTTTATATATAAATCAGGTTTCCCGTCCTTATAGGAGGTAAATGAAATATATTTACCGTCCGGTGACCAGCGGGGTGATAAGGTAATGGCCTGATGCTTGGTTATTCTGGCGAGATCAGTGCCGTCGAAGTTAATCGTATAGATATCGGACCCTCGACCCTTCTTCAGGGCAAACGCGATTTTAGTATTAAATACTCCTTCATCCCCTGTCAGGGCATAGAGAATTTCATTGGCAAACTTGCGCACCATCACGTTTTTATCTTCCATTTTTCCTGTGTATCGTTTTGCAGAAATGACATCTCCCTTGACAACATCAAATAGATAAAAATCCGTGATAAGTTCCCCACCCCTATCCTGAAATGTCCCCTTTACCAAGTAATCCGCGCCGATGACCGTCCAGTCAGCAAATCTGATGCTCCCTGGAGACACACCTGTCTGTTTTGAATCTTCGAGAAATGCTTTTTTACTAATCACGTTAAAGAATCCCGTAATTTCTAAATATTTTCCCAGGGTATCGGAAAACCAGTTGGACAGATCTCCATGAGAGCTGGCCCCGCTCATCTTTTTAAAATCTGTTATGGCAATGGGGAATTTGTGAAACGTGGGGGAATCTATATCTATATATACCTTGCCGTAGGCACAATATTCCTGAGAAACAATGAGCATCGCACATACTATGCATAAGAGTAATTTTAATGATCTCATTTTACAATACTTCATTATGACTAACCCCCTATCACGCCCGAGGCAAGTGCGTTACCTAAGTTCCGCAGAATGAAACCTGATGCCCACTTCGATACTGCTGTCTCTCATCCATGCCGGCAAGGGAGGGAACGGGCTCGCCTTTTTGATAGCCTTCATGGCGGACTCATCAAAATATCTATTACCGGAATGTTTTTCAAAGCTCACATTTGTAACTGTACCATTTTTTAATATCCTTGTATGTATAATTGCTTCAATATTTCCCCTCGGTAAAATGCCCGGCGGGAGCGCCCATTGCCCTTTTATCCTGGACCAGATTAACGCATAATACGCATTTATCTTCGCGCTGGATTCCTGCTCACCCGCCTGTCCCGATGTTGACGTCGAGGTATCCGTCCTTTTCCTAATATCTTCGATTGCTTTATCCACACTGGTGATCTGCTGTTGTGGCCTATCTATTCTCCTTATGGGAACAGATGCTTCTGTGTGTTTCCTTAAAAAACGGTCGCTGGGAATAGTTTGTTGTATTTCTTGTGCAATCGCTGATGTCGTTTTCTTTCCCTGAAATTCCATAGAAGAACTGACAAGAGATACTGTGTAGACAGGACCGAATGTCCATCTTGGAGAGGGGAGGAGGGGTAAAGAAAAAATGATCACCAGTACAAAGGCATGAAGCAACAGCGAAACATATATCATTTTATTGAGGCTGTTGTCATAATCCCGCGTCATCCTGCGAAATGTCATCTTGATTCCTCTGGTGGTTCTGTGATCATTCCGAGCTTGTCAACACCGGCTTTTCTCACCGCAGACATCACTTCAACCACAAACCCATAAGGAACATTCTTGTCAGCCCGCATGAAAATCTCTCTGTCTATCCTGTGCGCAAATATGCTTTCCAGCTTTGCACCAAGGTCGGCAATAGAAGTCTTATTCTTGTTAATGAATATCTCTTTCCCACCGTTAATAGTCAGAACAAGTTTTTCCTCAGTCACATCTATGCTTTTTGATTTAACACGAGGAAGGTTCACATCTATACCCATCTGAAGCATTGGGGCCGTCACCATGAAGATTATTAATAACACCAGAACGACATCGACAAGAGGGGTGACATTGATTTCAGCTAAAAGCCGACTTCCACTATTACGTTTTTTAACAGACCTCATACAACCCTCTATTTTTTTACATAGTAGCGTTCAATAATATTTAAGACTTCGGAAGCGAAGTTATCCATTTCCCCAGACATATCCTTGACCTTATTGAGGTAATAATTATAAAAAATGACAGCAGGAATGGCGGCGGCAAGGCCTGCTGCTGTAGCAATAAGTGCCTCTGAAATACCGGGTGCCACAACAGCGAGGGTTGCTGAACCCCGTGTACCGATACTCCTGAAAGTATCCATGATACCCCATACAGTTCCAAACAGACCGATAAACGGTGAAGCACTTCCGGTGGTTGCCAGAAAACTAAGGGTGCTTTCAAGCTTTGTTGCTTCAGCGCTGCACGCCCTGTTTAAAGCCCTCTCGATATTATCGATGCCTTTCATCTCAAAGGTCGGAAGCGCTGATTCATCGGTTTCTTTCACAGGGGTTGCCCCTCTAATAACCTTGGTAATCTTGACCAGTTCAGCATAGCCTGCCTGAAATACTTCGGCAATATTCGAATGCTTATATTTTTTCGACTCGGGAAAAATATCAGAGAGTTTATTACTTTTCATATAGACGTCTAAAAAAAGATCATTTTCTTTCTTTACTTTTTTAATGCTCCTATATTTCATGAAAATAATGGCCCACGATACAACTGAAAAGATAAGAAGTAACAGTAAAACAAACTGTACCATTACTCCTGCACTAAGGATCATGTTAAAAAGACTGCCATGGAACTGTCCTCCAAGGCTTGCGGCGGTAACAGACGAAATCTCTTTCACTTCATTTTCTCCTCAAGCAATTTTTTAACGGCACTACCTGTAATGGAAAACAATATCTTTGTCAACAGATTTGGCCAATGTGCCCTTACGACAGGTTTTCCAAAACTAATCAAGTTCCCGAGCGTCCTGTCCGACCCAAAATTAAAAAAACACAGCAGATATCACCCACGCTCTGGAGTAAACGCAACAACGTCATCAATTACAGACGTGTTATTAAAAATCATCGCTAATCTATCCACACCAAGGGCAATACCCGCCGCTTCCGGCATATGAGCAATGTCGTGCAGAAAATAATCTGATAGAGGATACATCGGCTTATTCATGGAATACCGATATTGCTGTACCTTTTCTATCCTTACCTGATGTTCCTTCATATCCGTAAGTTCTGAACATGCATTTGCTATTTCTATTCCTCCCATATACAGTTCGAATCGTTCGGCTATATCCGGCTCTCCTTCTTTAGCCTTTGCGAGGGTTGCCCCCGAAACAGGATAGTCATAGATAAAGGTAGGGTGCTCTATCCCTAAGTGAGGTTCGATATGGCTGACCATAATCTCATCGAACAAGTCTTCTTTTACCGCTTCATCCATTTGTATGGGTGCAAAGCAGGTAAAGGCGTCTCGGACCGATATCGTCTCCCATGGCTTCTTTACATTCAATGTCTTGTTCTGGTAATGAATCTCATTTCCGTACCCAAGATTATGGACAATTGAAATAATCAAATTCTCACATTCCTTCATTAACAGACGATAGTCCATACCATGGCAATACCACTCCAGCATTGTAAACTCAGGGAGGTGGAACGCACCTCGTTCACCTGCACGGAAACACTTACAGATTTGGAATATTTTTGGATAGCCAGCAGCAAGAAGTCTCTTCATGTGGAGTTCCGGCGATGTATGCAAAAACAAATCACCACACGGGATGGCATCAATATGAGGCTCCGGAATTGGTGCCGTAATCATAGAAGGGGTTTCTACTTCCAAATAACCCTTGCTGATAAAGAAATCCCGTATGGCACAAATCATTCTGGCACGTATGTGTAATGCGGCCTGGTTTTTCGTCAGCCTCCAATTATCTCTCATGGGGAGCTTATCCCTTGACCCTTGTAAGATATTCACCGCTGCGTGTATCAACTCTGATTTTTTCCCCCTCTTCGATAAAAGGAGGCACCTGAATCTGATAACCTGTCTGCAGGGTTACCGGCTTTGTTTTACCCGATACAGAATCTCCCTTGGCCCACGGCTCGGCTTTTACAACGATTAGGTCAACAAAATTTGGCGGTGTAACTCCCAGGGGCCTGTCTTCAAAAAAAAGGATTTCTACTTCCAGGTTGTCAATAAAAAAATTTTTTGCTTCCCCTACCTGTTCTTCGGTGAGAAATACCTGCTCATAACTTTCATTATCCATAAAACAGTATTTTCCTTCTTCTTTGTAGAGGTATTGCATCTTTTTTTCCTGGAGGTCTGCGGGTTCGAAGGTATCCACGGAACGGAACGTCCGCTCAAACTGAGCTCCCGTGATCATATTACGCAGCTTAGACCGGTACAGCGCCTGTCCCTTTCCTGGTTTTACAAAGTTAAATTCCGTTATGATATACGGTTCATTGTCAATCTTGATCCTTAAGCCTTTCTTCAAATCACTTGCACTATACATGCTGCTTTCGTTCTCCTTTCATCCTGACAGATTCTCACGGTTCGTATCCCCGGGTTCCTTAATTCACATCTCTCTTCTTGTCAAAAAAATATTCATTTGTCGTAAGGCTTTTTGCTAAAAAATCAGAAAACGGATAGAGGGGACACTTCCCCTTACCCCCCGGTACGTCACATACATACTGTGGCAAGCACAGTCCTGATACATTTCTCCACAGTTTATCCATTATTTTTACCCCCGACTGCATATCAGTGCGGAAATGATCTGCACCTTTTACCGGATCACATTGGAATAAATAATAAGGCCTTACAGATATCCTTTGCAAACCATAATAAAGATCACGCATCGTCTCAAAATTATCATTGACACCTCGAAGCAACACAGACTGGTTTGAAACGGGAATTCCCGCCTCAAGCAGCATTTCACAGGCCCTTGCCGCCTCCGGGGTAATCTCATGGGGATGATTGAATTGGGTATTGAACCAGAGCGGGCGGTGTTTATGCAATATGAAACACAGTTGCCTGGTAATTCTCATGGGCATTGTTACAGGGACACGGCTTCCTACACGCAGTACCTCTACATGGGAAATAGCACGCAAAGATCCAAGAAACCAGTCAAGGGTAGCTTCATCTACGGTTAAAGGATCACCTCCGGAAACAATAACTTCCCGAATGTCCGGCGTCTTGGACACGTAATCGATCATTCGCATGAGATATGCTGCGTTATCCCCTGCTATTTTTTTCTTCCACATACGTTTGCGATTACAATGCCGACAGTATGTTGCACATGTGTTCGTAATGATCACGACACAACGATCAGGATACCGGTGTATCAGCCCCGGAACGGGCATGTCCCGAACCTCCTCCAAAGGGTCATCTACCCCGCCGCGTGAAAATTCTATTTCCCTACGATCAAGGAAACACTGAAGTGCAATGGGATCATTTTCATCTGCCATATTCACCAAGGAAAAATAAAACGGGGTAATACAAAGGGGATAATACCTCACCACTTTTGTATATTCTTTTAGAACAGCCGGATTCATGCGGAGAACTCTGGCAAATTGAGGAACGGTCCGTATACGATTCTTATACTGCCATTGCCAGTCGTACCAGTCTTTCGACGACACACAAGCCCACAATTTGGCAGAAACATTGCTGTGTATTGATTTCATCTGCACTTATAATTTCAAGGTTTTTCTATTTTGAAATTTTATAACACCAAATAGTAATTATTACAAATAAGAACCCTCAAACCTGATACTTATATTCAACCAGGTCATACATAAGAAATGGTGCTTGTTTATTTATTAGACATTGCATAAAAAATCGGAATGAGTAATAATAAATAATATACGCTGTGAGGAAATGAAATGGGATATTCTGAGATGATGCATGATATAATGGAGCAGGTGAGAAGGGAGGAATTCAGAAGAAAAAGGGAAAACATTGTAAATCACCCCATTATTGACGATATCACGGGACTTTACAACGACAGATATCTTCATCTCAGGCTCGATGAAGAAATGGCCAGGGCGAAACATTACAATAAACAATTGTCTTTCATTATGCTGGAACTCGGACGTGTAAAAAAATCAGATACTATAACTGAAAATCCTGATGAGGAAGAGATTCTGAAGATGACATCAGACATCATAAGCTCTTGTATCAGGTATGATATTGACCTCGCCTTCCGTTATCGAGAAAACAAATTTGCCATAATACTACCAGAAGTAAACGTACATCATGCCGATAATATAGCCCAAAGCATTGAAAAACAAATCCGGAAAGCAAGAATGGAGAACATCACCATGCATGCGGGTATTGTTCAGTGTGATTATCACGATCACGCAGAAGAATTAATTAGATCGGCCAGTGACGCCCTTCTTAAGGAAAAAAAGAATCAAAAAAACAAATAGCGCAGCATTCTTGCATCCCCAACCTAAGCCGGGAGAGAAGCCTGTTCAACAATGACTCTCATCGGCTACGTGGGAACAAGCTTTGAGGGCGGATGGTAGCGTTACCAAGACATAATTTGAGGAATCTCCTCACAAAGAGATTTCACTATAAACTTATACCATTGTATAAAAGGAGATTATACCTATGAAATCAATATCGAAAGATGAGCTCAAAGCTCTGATGAGCACACAAAACCCACCTTGTATTTCATTATTTATGCCCACCTTCCGTACTGGTGCTGAAATTCAGCAAAATCAAATCAGACTCAGAAATCTTCTTCGTCAAGCTGAAGAAGAATTACTTGCCAATGGACTCCGTGCGAGCGAGGTAAAAAAGCTGCTTGAACCTGCTCAGGGACTCTTGGGTAATGCAATTTTCTGGCGGCAACAGAGTGACGGTCTTGCCGTATTTCTATCTGCCGATGTAGTGAGCTACTACTGTTTACCGATTAATTTTGATGAATTCATTATCGTAGCTGACCATTTTCATGTAAAGCCTCTGTTGCCTGCGTTAAGTGGAGAAGGACGTTTCTACATTTTAACCCTCAGTCAAAAGGGAAGCCATCTTTATGAAGGTACAAAACAGAGCATCAGAGAAATTGAACTTGAAGCTATACCCAAAAGTCTTGCTGAGGCACTTCAGTATGATGATTTGGAAAAACAAATCCGTTTTCACAGGGGGGCGGCAAGGGGTGGAGAACGTGGATCAATGCTTTCAGGTGGTGGAGCTGAGTTGGATGATGCAAAAGAAAACATATTAAAATATTTCAGGCAGATCGATAGAGGATTACATGACCTGCTGAAAGATGAACGGATACCTCTCGTACTGGCGGGGGTGGATTACCTCTTCCCCATCTACAGAGAAGCAAACACGTACCCTCACCTCATGGAACAAGGCGTTACAGGAAACCCCAAGGGAATAAGTACGGAACAATTGCATAAACAGGCCCTGGAAATTGTAAGGCCTTATTTTCAAAAATCTGAAAATGATGCAATCGCCCAATACAGGCAATCTTCAGGTACAGGATTGACATCCAGTGATATAAAAGAAATTGTCCGGGCCGCATATCATGGACGGGTAGCGTCGCTTTTTATAACCACTGGTCATCAACAATGGGGATTTTTTAACGCGGAAAGTAATGAAGTAGAGTTGCACGATAAAATGAAACCCGGCAGCGAGGGACTTTTGGATTTTTCTGTGATACAGACTTTCTTGAATGGTGGTATTGTATTTTCGCTTCCTTCAGAAAAAATGCCGGATGATGCGCCAGTAGTAGCTGTATTTCGTTACTAAAACGGGTCCACAACATCTCTAGAACAATGCCTCATACCTTGAGCGCGCCAGTCAGATATGAATAACGTTGACCTGATACGCCTTCCCTTAACCAAAGAGGAATAGCGGCGGCTGTTTTCTTAGTGAATTCTCCGTATGGATTTGCAGAGACGAAAATTAAATGTTGCATGGCTTTCGGTACTGTCAAACACCACTCTTATGGTTATGAAGCTTGCTGTCGGCCTGGTTATTGGCTCAGTGTCCATAATCTCTGAGGCAATCCATTCCGGCGTAGACCTTCTGGCTTCTCTTATCGCCACGTTTTCTGTCAGCAAATCAAGTATACCTGCCGATACAAAACACCCCTTCGGTCACGGGAAGGTAGAAAATATTTCTGGCGCCATCGAAGCACTGCTGATTTTTCTCGCCGCTCTGTGGATTATCTACGAAGCGATTAAGAAGCTTCTTAATCCTGAGCCAATTGAATATGTAGGTTGGGGTGTTGGCGTGATGTTAATATCCACTGTGGTGAATATATTCGTATCCAAATTGCTCTTCAAGGTGGCAAAAGAAACTGATTCCATAGCGTTGGAAGCTGATGCCTGGCACTTGCGAACCGATGTGTATACCTCTCTCGGTGTCATGGTAAGCCTTGCACTGATTTGGATAGGCCATCTAATTATACCTGATTACGATATTCACTGGCTTGACCCGGCAGCTGCGATCGTTGTTGCGTTAATGATAGTAGGCGCCGCCTATAGATTGACACTTCAATCAGCCAGGGACTTGTTGGATGTGAAGCTTCCCGCGGAAGAAGAGGCATGGATACGTAACCTGATTATGACACACCAGCCTGTCATACATGGTTTTCATCAATTGCGCACACGCAAGGCAGGAAATTCCCGCTTTGTCGAGTTCCATATCAAGGTTGAGCCTTGCATGTCAGTCGAGGAATCTCATAAGATCACCGATCAGTTATCCAGAAGTATTGAACATCAATTTCCCTCTACAAGCGTCACGGTTCATACCGAACCATGCGACGGTAATTGCTTCGGCAACTGTCTCACCGGATGCCTCTTGACCGAAAAAGAGAGGAAGACAGTAATGCATAAAAGCAATGCCGTCAACTCTTGTAAATAAATCTTTCGAACAATTTATGAAAGGGAGTCCAGTGTGAATCATCATTACTGGAATCTTCGATGAATTCCTGAAAGGCATTCACCTTTGCATCGAGATCGTCAATATGATGGACGATCAACGCCTCCAGGGTTTTTGGACGTTTCGGTGAACCAAATTCATACGTGCCATGATGGCTCAGTATCAAATGCCGGAGCTCCATGGCCAGTTGCACCGGAAAATCTTGTGTCGCGGCAATTTTCGTATCCAGCATCTCTATGCCGATTACAATATGTCCGACCAGCCTGCCCTGATCGCTATAGTCGAAGATACTGTTATAAGAATATTCATAAATCTTCCCTACGTCATGAAGAATCCCGCCCGTTATCAGGAGGTCTCTGTTAATGCCCTGGTAGTGTTGTGTTACCTGATCTAGAAGGCGAACGACCGAGAGGGTGTGTTCGAGGAGACCGCCAATGTATACATGATGAAAACCTTTTGCTGCAGGGGCCTTTTTAAAAAGAGTTGTTATCTCCTCGTCATGGAAAAACCCGTACAATAATGACTTCAGACATGGGGTTTGTATGTTCTCGATATAGGCCATGAGGTCTGCGTACATCATATTGATGTTTCCTTTTGCCACTGGCAAATATTCGGCAAGATCGACGTCTGAATCTTCAATCTTCCGAAGGCCTGTGATGGTAATTTGAATGGTGTTTTTAAAACTGACTACCCCTCCCTTGGCCTGAATTACATCTCCTTTTTTAAACACCTTGTTCCACTCGATCGCGTTTTCCCATATTTTTCCATCAGCCTCTCCAGTTTTATCCTTAAGGCGAATATTCAGATATGGAGTTCCCTTTTGAGAGAAAGCCATATTTTTCTCAGTTACAAGAAATGATTCATTCACTCTCTCGCCCGGCTTAACATCCTTGATATAAACAACTTTCGCTTTCATATGCCCACCCGCCATTCATGACTATACACATTCATTTTCCCGTCTCTTACAGATCCGATAAGGGTTATTCCCGCCTCCATGGATGTATGAATGGCAGTGGACGTCGGAACCGAAAGTGATATGATCACCGGTATCCCAAGATTCCAAACCTTGTGAATTATTTCTAAAGAAACCCTCCCCGTTCTTACGATTATCTTATCCGAGCAATCAATTTCATGGAGGAAGGCATAGCCGCCCAGCATATCAATAGTGTTGTGCCTCCCGATATCTTCGCGTACAATAATTATATTTTCACCTTGAGCCAACGCGGAGGAATGGGTACCGCCCGTAATCTTATGAAAGCACGAAGAATCAATAAGTTTGCCCACAAGGGTGAATACAATTTGAGGAGAAACATGGATACGGTTCTCCAATAAACTCATCGGCGTACACGCAAAATCTTTTCGTACCCAGCTAAGGGCGCCGCTTGAGGCTATGGTCTTACCTGCATTCCTTCCATTTAAAGGCACTTGTGTCCCGCCTTTTGTATAGACATAGACACTACTTTGCTCATGTGAGACTTCCAGTCGCTGCAGATCTGTCGCTTCCCGAATGATTCCCTCCGACCTGAGAAAGCCTACTGAGAGATCTTCTCTATGATTGCCGTTGCAGGCAATAGTAATGATCTTTTGCCCATTGAGAAATATCTCGAGGGGTACCTCTTTAATTACATCTGCAGATGTTTTCACGAAACAACCATTTTTGTATTGATGAATATCAAATCTTTCGATATCCGCCTTTATCGCCATTTCTCTACTTCTCTCTCAAAATACGGTGATCACCTGCTCTAATCGTGAGTTTTGTTATATCAAAGTATTCCATCAACGGTATAATGAATTTTCTGGATAGGCCGGTCAACTCCTTAAAGCTTGCCGGTGTGGCTTTTGCATCTTTTATAAGGAGGTTTTTATAATTTTCTCTGAGTTTGACCAAGATTTGTTTATGAAAATAAAGATCTTCATTTATTTTAACGAGAGTTCCTTCCTTGAGCATTACATTGAGAACGCTCTCTGCCAGGTTTTTCTGGTGAACAAATTTTTCCATAACCTCCTTGATGGTGGGAGGGGTAAGCCCTGCTTCAAGATAGATTCCTTCCATTGTAGTGTGGAGCTCATCCAGATCGCCCTTTAAATCTACACGATGCCCGGCGATACGAAGGTTTTCCCTCTCAATGACCATCTCTCCTTTGCTTTCCAAATCTTTCACTGCCATATTGAAAAGCCTTGGATTTACAAACCGACCTGTAATGCTGCGCAACTCCTCTTTTAAAATCCCCTCTTTCAGGGGATGCCGTTCGTGGTATGCCCTCAACTCCTGCATAATCTTCATTTTGAAATTCTGAAACACAGGAAAAAATATAAATCTGGATTCATCAATCTCTAAAATAACGACCTTGCGTTCAGAAGCCATAGATTTGAGAATTTTCTTCAGGCTGTTTTGATGAATCCCTGTCCTTATGACAAGTTCGAGTAGATCAATACCTTCAATTCCCGATCGCTCAATAATAAGAGCAACTCTCTCTACATCAGTACCACTATATAGCTGATCAAATTCAAAAAGTGCCTTTTCAGAATTTCTTTTATGTTTTTTGGAAAGGGGATCTATTATTATACCTCCTCCAACTGTAGTAACAGGTGAATAACTTCTGATGACAAATCTGTCTCTGGCCATAGCAACAATCGGAGATTTTGGAATAACCTGTGCGTAGCCCCTGCCTCCCGGTTCCACTTCTTCCTGATCGAGGAGTATTATCCGGCCAATGACTTCATTAGTCCCCACATGAAGCCTTACCAGGCTTCTGTTCTTCAATTTTCTGTCGTTGTGTGATAAATACTCAATACATACGTCCAGCCGACTCGATGGCTTAAGCATATGCGGGCGAGACAAAACATCACCCCTTGCAATTGTGGCTTTTTCGACTCCCTGTAGATTTATGGCTGTTCTCTGTCCAGCCTCAGCAACAGTTGCACTCTGATTATGGACTTGAATGCCCCGGACCTTTGCGGTAACTCCCTGGGGCAATATCTCAACTTCGTCACCAATTTTTATGTCCCCGGAGATCAGAGTTCCTGTGATAACCGTCCCAAAACCTTTCATGGTAAATACCCTGTCCACAGGCAACCGAAAAAGACCTGCATCCGTTTCTTCTTTTATGTCTGATGCAACTTTGCCGAGACAATCCAACAATTCCTTCAGGCCTGAACCTGTCAATGAAGAAACGGGGACAACAGGAGCTTTTTCCAGGAAAGTCCCTTTCAGGAATTCATGAATATCTTCATTGACCAAATAGAGCCATTCCTCCTCCACCATGTCAATTTTGGTGAGAGCAACAACACCCCTTTTAATACCTAACAATGAGCAAATATTGAGATGTTCCCGTGTCTGCGGCATGACACCTTCATCCGCAGCGATAACCAGGATGACCATATCGATCCCTGCCGCCCCGGACACCATATTTTTTATGAATCTCTCATGGCCGGGGACGTCCACTATGCCGAAGGTCTGGCCACTCGGCAGTGCCAGAGAAGCAAAACCCAGCTCAATGCTGATCCCTCGTTCTTTTTCTTCTTTAAGCCTATCCGTATCGATACCGGTAAGGGCCTTAATAAGGGCAGTTTTTCCGTGATCAACATGTCCGGCTGTACCAATGATTATGTGTTTCATGTGATCTAAATAACAAACTAACCATCATTTCACAATAACAAAAATCCTGCGTTCAATTGAAGCTCTCCTTGGTAAACTGCGGAAAACCTTCACTCCACAATGCAATATACTATTCCCATTCACTCGCTTACCCCGCAGTAAACTAAGGGGAATGAAGTCTCTACCGGATTTACACGCAATTAAATGCTTTCACTGAATGAACATTGTATGTAAATCTTCCCTTGAAATAATACGCTGAAATTTGGTAGCATACCGGACTTTACA
The DNA here is from genome assembly GCA_964564625.1 of uncultured Syntrophaceae bacterium. Classification (GTDB taxonomy): domain Bacteria; phylum Desulfobacterota; class Syntrophia; order Syntrophales; family UBA2185; genus UBA2185. The sequence continues at coordinate 102,918 of CAZMBE010000004.1, forward strand.
AGGACTGTTATGTCTATAAGGATACTGGGTCTTGATTACGGCAGCAAAAGGATTGGGGTCGCCATGTCTGACGAGTTGGGTATTACTGCTCAGGGGCTGACTACCATCATCAGGAAAAATCAAAAGCAGGCAATCGAAGAGATCGCCAAGTGGATCAAAACATACAGTGTCGAAAAAATTGTCATCGGCTATCCGATAAAACTTGACGGCACCGAGGGCATCCAGTGTGAAAAAATCAGAAAGTTTGTAAAACTTCTGGAGGCGAAATTTTGCATACCTGTGATTACATGGGATGAAACCCTTACCACGAAAGAGGCAGAAGGTATCCTGATACAGGCAAATATGCGTAGGGATAAAAGGAAACAAGTGGTTGATAAGCTTGCGGCCGCCCTGATTCTTCAGGGATACCTGGACTCCCGGAAACGTATGGTATAGTCCTTGTAGTGTTTAGGAAAACTATTTCATGAAATGGCATACAAGCAAATATAACAAAATGAAAATCCTTGTTGTCTCTATTGCGGTTGTTTTTTTTCTTCTCTCTTTCATAACAATATACTATGCCATAAACCCTGTAGATAATAAAAATCACGTCGCAACGGTCACGATACCGAAGGGTACCAGTTTTCTCCGATCAGTGAACATTCTTGAAGAAGCAGGGTTAATAAAGTACAAGTACCTATTTTATCCATTGGCAATTTTCAAAAACGCTCAATGCCATATTAAGGCGGGTGAATATGAACTGGCAACCTCTATGTCACCGATGGAAATCATTGATAAATTAGTCATGGGTGACATTATTTTTTATCCGGTTACCATTCCTGAGGACTTCACAGTACATGAAATCGCCTCCCGGTTGGCCTCTTTAAATCTGGTAGAGGAAGAGGTGTTTCTTTCCCTCTCTTCAGACGTCAATTTTTTAGCCTCTTTAGGTATACAAGGCGGTCGTGCAGAAGGATATCTGTATCCGGATACATATTTCCTGGATAAATCGATGAGCGCAAAGGATATTATGAAGATTATGGTAAATCAATTCTGGAAAATATTTACCCCGGAAATGCAAAAAAGGACAGCTGAATTGGGTATGACAATACCCCAGATTTTAACACTCGCATCCTTAATCGGAAAAGAATCGGGAAATAAAGATGAAAAGCCTTTCGTTTCAGCGGTCTTTCACAACCGATTAAAAAAAAGAATGAAGTTGCAATGCGATCCTACCGCTGTCTACGATCTAAAATATTTCACCGGAACCATAACAAAAAAACATCTGATGAGAAACACACCTTATAACACATACCGTATCGATGGACTGCCTCCCGGCCCCATCGCCAACCCGGCCATCGATTCATTACAGGCGGCCCTCTATCCTGCCCATGTAAATTATCTATATTTTGTATCCAATAATGATGGTTCCCACCAGTTTTCATCCAATCTTTCCTCTCATAACAACGCGGTCTTAAAATATCAAATTAAAAGAAAAAAAGAGTAATTTTTTTCTTGACAAACACATTTCCCCTCCTTATAGTTGACCCAGTGGAGCAAAGTGGTTTGTTGTGGAGGGAAATCCCGTGTCCGTATTCAGAGGTCAGTACTATCATTCCATTGATGACAAAGGCCGGATCATCTTTCCGGCAAGGTTGCGGGAAGTATTCGCCGAGAAATACGACAACAGACTGGTTATTACAAACTGGGATAGTTACCTGATGGTCTTTCCCTATGATGAATGGCTGATCCTCGAGGAGAAGGTAAGTCATCAGTCTCTCCTGCGCAGGGAAGTCAGAGCTTTTCAACGTTTTTTCATTTCTCCCTCCGTAGACTGCTCCTTCGATAACCAGGGCCGGGTTCTCATTCCACCTAACCTGAGAGAGTATGCAGCACTGGAGAAAGACATCGTTCTGGCGGGGATGATTAAAGTCATAGAGATATGGAGTAAAGAACGCTTTGATGAAGAGATGAAGAAAACAGCAGGCGACATAGACGGCTTCAGCAAATATATGGCGGATCTGGGAATATAGCAAAGGCTAATGGCATGCATCCCTACCATATACCCGTCATGCAGAGAGAGGTTATTGAGTCTCTACGCTGCCGGCCCGGAGGCATTTATGTGGATGGAACCGTCGGGGGTGGAGGACATGCCTGCGAGATTCTTCGCATAACCGCTCCTGACGGCGTCTTGATTGGTATCGACGTCGATGATGATGCACTCCGAGCGTCGGAAGAACTATTAAAGCCCTTTGGTAACAGGAAGATACTGGTCAAGGGTAATTTTGCAGACATCCATATAATATTAGATAATTTGAACATTAAGGAGGTTGACGGCATCCTCCTTGATTTGGGAGTTTCTTCTCATCAACTTACAACAGCGGACAGGGGTTTCAGCTTCTCTTTAGATGCTGCCTTGGACATGCGGATGGACCAGAGCCATGGTCCCTGTGCGTACGACATTGTTAACACGTTTCCGGAAAAAGATCTGGAGAGGATCATTCGAGATTACGGTGAAGAGATAATGGCAGACAGGATTGTGAAGATGATCTCAGCACGAAGAAAAGCATCCCCCATTACAACAACGGCTGAACTTGCCGCTGTTGTTGTCAAGGCATTGCCTTCCCGTTTCAGGTCTCAAAAAATTCACCCCGCGACAAGAACTTTCCAGGCAATCAGAATTTATGTCAATAATGAATTATTAAACCTCTATGAGGCGATAAACCGCGGCGTTGATATGCTCAAACCATCGGGACGCCTATCCATCATATCGTTTCATTCACTGGAAGACCGGATTGTAAAAAACAACTTTCGTTCATGGCAAAAGGGGTGCCTTTGCCCCACAAATTTTCCCATGTGCATATGTCAGAGAAAAGCCAAGCTTAAAATAGTGACTAAAAGGCCTGTAATCCCTCAGACCTCAGAAATAGAAGCCAATCCGAGAGCGAGGAGCGCCAAACTAAGAACGGCCGAAAGGATTTGATACATGCAGTCAGGAGAAGTCATCCACGGAAATGCACGTGTTGAAGAGAAGGTATCCGCCGACTTAAAATATTCTCCATTTATCATTGTTACTTTAGTTCTTATGGCAGTCGCTCTCGTGTACGTGTGGTCTCATATCCGCATGACAGAGCTGGAATACATGGTTGCTGAGGAAATGAGCATAAAAGAAGCTCTTTTAGAAGAGCAGAGAAAATTAAAAGTTGAAATCGCGACTTTGAAATCACCTCAACGAATTGAGGCAATTGCGAAAGACAAATTACACATGTCGTATCCAGAAAGAGACCAAATTATAATCCTTACCACTGAGGATTATGCGGCAAAAAGTAATTAACCGGGTTGTACATAATCAGAGAATAGTGCCATGACCGGCGAACCTAAAAAGTGGTTAAAATTCAGAATTGCTACACTGCTGATATTTTTTTTAGTGCTTTTTATTGCCCTTATATCAAGGGCGTTCCAGATTCAGGTACTTTCCGGAAAAATGTTGAAAACTCTCGCTGAAAAACAACACATAAAGACACTGCAGATTGAACCGGAAAGAGGCATCATATTTGATCGTAATGGTGAAAAACTCGCCGCGAGCGTCATGGCACACTCCGTCTATGCCGATCCATCAAAAATAAGTAACCCCATGGAAGTCGCTAACAAAGTCGCTCCGATTCTGAACATTGACAGGAACACGGTCGTGAGAAAAGTTTCAGGATCAAAATACTTCTGCTGGTTAGCGAGGAAAATACCCCCTGAGCAGGCGAGCAAAATCGAAGCTTTGAATATGGACAGTGTCTTTTTGATCAAAGAACCAAAGCGCTTCTATCCGAACGGGGAACTGGCGGGCCGTCTTCTGGGATTTGTAGGGTTAGACTATACAGGATTAGAGGGGCTGGAACTTAAATATGACAACTACCTCAAAGCAACACCGGAAAAATTGACCTGGGCACGGGATGCCAGAGGTAGCCGATTGTACCCACGGGTTGAAAAAGCCGTCACGCAACAGGAGGAGGGATATAATCTCATTTTAACAATCGACAGCCGCATCCAGCATATCGTGGAATCAAATTTAACGGAAGCCGTAAAGGCCAAAGGTGCAAAAGGCGGTTTTGTGATTGTCATGGACCCCAAAACCGGTGAAATCCTTGCTCTGGCGGATCAGCCAGGATTTGATCCAAACAAATTTTCCAGTTACAATATTGGCAAAGGAAAGAACAAGGCAATTACGGACTGTTTCGATCCTGGTTCAACATTTAAACCTTTTCTCGCCGCGGCGGCACTTGAAGAAGGTATCGTGAAGGAAACCGACAGGTTTTATTGTGAAGACGGAACGTACAGAGTGTCCGACAGGGTATTTCACGAGGCCAACAGGAAAAAGTACGGTACTCTTACGTTCCATGACATTCTGAAATATTCGAGCAATATTGGATGCATCAAGGTTTCCGAAAGGCTTAAAAAAGAAAAATTCTATCACTATATTACACAATTCGGATTTGGCTCAAAAACAGGAATCGATCTTCCCGGTGAAGTCAGTGGGCTTTTGAGGGCACCGCAAAACTGGACAAGGGTTGACGCATCGACAATTGCCTTCGGTCAGGGTGTATCCGTTACGGCTATTCAGTTAATTACCGCCCTCTCCGCCATAGCAAATAACGGTCTGCTCATGAAGCCTCACATAGTACGTGCAGTAGTTGACAAACAAGGAAGAATAATAAAAAAATTTGAAACCACTCCTGTAAGGCAAGTCATATCTCCGAAGACAGCAAAAAGGCTCACTGCCATGCTGAAGGACGTGGTGGGAGATGATGATGGAACGGGTAAAAAAGCGCAGATTGTCAATGTTGACGTAGCCGGGAAAACAGGAACATCTCAAAAGTTTGATTTTGCGAGAAAGGCGTATTCTTCTGAAAAAGTCCGTACCTCCTTTATGGGATTCTTCCCTGCCGAGAATCCTGAAATTGCAATTCTTGTTACACTAGATGAACCGCAGAGGGATAAATGGGGCGGTGTTGCGGCAGCACCCGTATTTAAAAATATCGGTGAACAGATCTTGACATGTTTCAAAACTGATATTAAAGAGAACCCTTTTCTCGTTCCGGAAGAGGAAAAAAAGGAAAGTGTGAAATTAAAGCTCGTATCGGCACCCCAAATAATAAGCACTCAGGTTGATACGGAAAAAGGCGCGGATGAGCCTTTCATGCCGGATTTCAGGGGAATGACCATAAAAGACGCGCTGAAGAAAGCACGGGAAAAAGGTATTGACATTAAAGTAACGGGAAGCGGCTGGGCTGTAAGCCAGGTGCCAAAAGCCGGTGTTTCAATTCATCGCCATCGGTCTTGTGCTGTCTCTTTCAGCGCAGGTCATTGAGGAACCAATGTGCAAATACGGGCTGTGATAAAGGACATTGAAACCTTTCAGATCTCCGGAAACATGGAGGGAGACGTCTCAGCCATCTGTTATAATTCAAAAAACTGTGAGAAAAACAGTCTGTTTGTGGCCGTTCGCGGATTAAAGTTCGACGGTCATTGTTATATCCCGGAAGCAATTGCCAGGGGCGCGAAATTCATTATCCATGAAAATGACTACACTCCCCCCCATGGAGTTGTATCTATAAGGGTTCCCGATAGCCGGAGAATACTTGGTCTCCTCGGCAAAAATTTTTATAGTGACCCTTCTTCCCATCTTTGTCTCATAGGGGTCACGGGAACAAACGGAAAGACAACGGTAACCTACCTGCTGGAGTCCATTCTTAAAGAGGCCAGATTCCGCGTCGGGGTACTGGGAACAGTCAACTACCGGTTTAATGGCAAGGTTCTGCCCGCCCCAAATACGACGCCAGAGTCATATGAGTTGCAAAAAATATTAAGAGAAATGGTCGATCAGGGTATTACCCATGTAGTTATGGAAGTGTCTTCACATGCAGTTGACTTAAGAAGGGTCGATGATTGTTCCTTTGACGTGGGAGTTTTCACAAACTTCTCACAGGATCATCTCGATTACCATAAGACTTTGGAAAATTATTTTCAGGCGAAGAAACGCTTCTTTGACGAAATACTTCCCTCCGGTAAAAATGCGTATGGACACGCAATGATCATCAACGGAGATGACCCCTGGGGGCAGAGACTCTTGAAAGAAGCCGCAGCAGATGCGCCGTTAGTGACATTCGGCATTGAAAGCGCATGTGATATTGCCGTTGATCGTTATACACTCACTGTCGAGGGGATAAAGGCTGATGTAACGACGAAAGAACGGTCCTTTGCCCTATCCTCTCCCCTGATTGGAAAATTTAACCTGTATAATATACTGGCAGCTGTTGCCGCATCTCGCGCTCTCAATACTCCGGATGAATTCATTCAAGCGGGTGTTGAGAATTTACACAATATACCAGGGCGTCTGGAAAAAATAAGCATTCCCGGGAAACCTGACGTTTTCGTCGATTACGCACACACAGAAGACGCGCTTCTCAGGGTATTGCAGAACTTATCTACCTTCAAAAAGGAAAAAATCATCACCGTGTTTGGATGCGGCGGTGACAGGGATCGCGGGAAAAGACCCCTCATGGGGAATGCGGCGACAACATGGAGTGACTTGACAATTCTAACTTCAGACAACCCCAGAACAGAAGACCCGCTCTCTATAATCAGTCAAATAGAAGCAGGGATTTGCAAAAGTTCGGTGAAAAAGTTTTCTCCCGGAGAGATCGGTAACGATATGAATGAGAAAGGGTATGTTGTAATACCCGATCGGAGAAAAGCCATCGAAAGGGCTGTTTGTCTCGCCGGCGCATCTGACATCGTACTTATTGCCGGGAAAGGACATGAAAATTACCAGATAATCGGAAGCGAGCTGTTCCCTTTTGACGATAGACAGGTCGCGAAAGAAGCCTTGATTAATAAAGAGTGCAGGGAAACGCGTTGAGGGAAGAAACGACATTACCCGTTTTCTCCGGGATTGATATTTTACATGCCACAGGGGGAACGAGAATCTCCGGGAACATGGAGGATTTATTCGAAGGCATCTCTACAGATTCCCGTCAGATAGTCAAGGGGAACCTCTTTATACCCTTGAAAGGGGAGAAATTTGACGGTCACGATTTTATTGCCGATGCATTGAGAGCCGGTGCTGTCGGTTTCCTGATCCAACAGGGCTCGGAAAATAAGCTGCAACAGCCGAATGAGGAAACAATTATCATCAGTGTCGGGAACACCTTAACGGCGCTTGGAGATATAGCCCATTTCTGGCGGAAGAAATGTAAGGCGAAAGTTGTGGCCATCACGGGAAGTACCGGAAAAACGACTACGAAGGAAATGATCGCGACCATTGCCGGACTGACCAAAAAGGTAATCAAAGCCAGGGGGAATTATAATAACCTGATCGGCCTTCCGCTATCCATCCTCCAGATAGAGGATGGACATGAAATTGCTGTTATGGAGATGGGTACGAATACGCCAGGAGAAATTGGCAGGCTTACCCTCATCGCCGAACCGGACATCGGGTTGATTACCAACATCGGTGCCGCTCACATGGAAGGTCTAAAAACCCTTGATGCTGTACGGCAGGAAAAATGCGACCTTTTCCGCCATATGTCACAAACCGGGGTTGCTGTTATTAACCTGGACGATAAAAAATTACTGATTTCGGAAAAGGAGTGGAGGGGGCAACGGGTAACCTTCGGCTTCAGCGAAAATGCCGACGTTTCGGCAGATGCCATCAAAACAAAGGGAAAACGAGAGACAATTTTTACCATTAAAATAGGTACATTCAGACAGGAAATTACTTTGTCCACGGTTGGGAAACATAACATTTATAATGCCCTCGCTGCCGCTGCATCATCTTGCGCACTGGGCCTTGAATGCCCGACGATCTGTCAGGGATTAATGGCATTTCAGCCCATCTCCGGACGCATGGAGATCCATGAGCTGAACAATGGAGCATTCATCATCAATGATACGTACAATGCCAACCCTGTGTCGTTTCATGCCGCTCTTGAAACCTTGAGAGACTTAAAGGGAAATTGCCGCAGCATGGTAATCATGGGGGACATGCTTGAGCTTGGAGATCGGGCAGAGGAAATGCATGAAGGTATCGGGAGTCTTATGGCAGACACTGAGGTGGGCACCATATTCCTCAGAGGAAGGCTCTCCCCGGCGACGGCAGCGGGGGCGTTAAAAAGAAATATGTCGGGGGATCAAATAGTTTTTTTTGAAACACCTGATGAAATCATACCCCACCTCTTGTCTACTGTAAAGAAGGGTGACTGGATCCTTATCAAGGGATCAAGACAAACAAAAATGGAAGACATGGTGCGGAAAATAATGGAAGTGTTCGGCCCGGGTGAAGGCCAGAGAAAGTACGGAAAGGCATTGTAAATGATTTATCACCTTTTATACCCGCTTCATACAACATTTTCTTCTTTTAATGTCTTCCGCTATATTACGTTTCGGACTATCTACGCTGCGGTTACCGCCCTGGTAATCTGTTTTGTCATCGGCCCATGGTTGATCAGGAAACTTCAATCCCTCCAAATCGGCCAGAGTATCAGGGATGACGGTCCCGACAGCCATCTTACAAAAAGGGGGACTCCGACTATGGGAGGTGTCCTCATTATTTTCGCCGTCGTCGTCTCCACCCTTCTCTGGGCCAACTTAACCGTCGATTATGTATGGATAGTAATTATGGTCATCGTCGGCTTTGGGCTTATAGGATTCACAGATGATTACAGGAAACTTACCAGCCAGAGCAGCCGGGGTATTTCGGGAAAAGTCAGGCTGCTCGGAGAAATCGCTATAGCCCTCTTTGTCAGCATAATCCTTTATATCAAACCGGATTTTACCTCAAATGTAACGATCCCGTTCTTTAAAACAGTGCTCCCCGATCTGGGATGGGGATATATCATACTTTCCACATTTATCATTGTCGGCGCAGCCAATGCAGTGAACCTGACAGACGGGCTTGACGGCCTTGCCATCGGTCCGGCAATAACGTGCTTCATGACATACCTCCTCTTTGCTTATTTTGCCGGCAACATAAAAATAGCCAATTACCTGCAGATCCCCTATGTTGCAGGAACAGGAGAGCTTGCCATAATCTGCGGCGCCACAGTGGGGGCGGGTCTCGGGTTCCTTTGGTATAACACCTACCCCGCCCAGGTTTTTATGGGAGACGTAGGCTCTCTTTCCTTAGGGGGTGCCCTCGGTACTTTAGCCATCGTTACGAAACAGGAGATACTTTTAGCCATTGTGGGCGGCATCTTCGTCGTGGAGACTTTTTCGGTCATTTTTCAGGTGGGCTGGTTCAAGATGTCCAACGGTAAACGCATCTTCAGAATGGCGCCTATTCATCATCATTTTGAACTAAAGGGATGGGCGGAACCAAAAGTTATTGTCCGGTTTTGGATAATTTCCATACTGCTTGCCTTAGTGGCGATCAGTACCTTGAAATTGAGGTAAAATAATCTGTTTCACAGCCGGAACAGCCATCGGCATTTTCAGTATTCAATACCGCGATGATTTGAATGAAATTTTAGAAAAGATCTCGATCCCTTGAACCGGTTTTGTAATTTTACAGGAGATAAAAAAATAACTGTATGAACCTTGCGGGACAAAAAGTATTAGTCATAGGCCTGGGAAAAACAGGAATCGCCTCTTCCCGTTTCCTAATAGGACAAGGCGCCAAGGTTTTCGTGACTGATGAGAAACCTTTGACAGATCTGAAGTCTGCGATCATTGAGATAGGAGGTCTTTCCGAGAATTTGGAATTTTGTAAGTATGATCCGGACATCCTCGCAAGGATAGATTTGATCATCCCCTCCCCCGGAGTACCGCCTTCCAATATTCTTCTCATAGAGGCTGTCCATAAAAAGATTCCCATTGTGAGCGAGATTGAACTCGCCTGCAGATTCTTAAAACCGCCCATGATTGCCATTACCGGCACGAATGGAAAAACAACCACGACCACCCTGATAGGAAATATTCTCGCGAAAGAAGGGAAAAGAGTCTTTGTGGGAGGAAACATCGGAAACCCCCTCATCGGATACATTGATGGAAAACAGGAAGACGAATTCGCGGTAGTGGAGGTTAGCAGCTTCCAGTTGCAGTGGATCCAATATTTTCATCCCTCTGTCGCTATCCTCCTTAATACCACCTGCGACCATGTCGATTATCACGGTTCCTTTGACGCATATCGTAGCGCGAAAGAAAGGGTCTTTGAGAATCAAGGAAAGCCCGATCTTGCCATTCTGAATGCTGATGATCCGAGATCCTGGGAACTGTCAAAAAATATGCTCTCAAAAGTACAGTTTTTCAGTACCTCTTCACACGGAACAGCGGGTATGCATCTCACCGGCAAAGTTCTTGTCCATCATACCATAGAGAACGAAAAAGAAGAGTATCCTCTCGATATGATCAAAATACCTGGATTGCATAATATCGAAAACATCATGGCCGCGATAATGGCGGCGCGATATTGCGGATGCTCCCGTGAAAGCATTATCCGTGCTGTGACGGAATTTAAAGGCATTGCTCACAGAATAGAGTTCACAGATGAAAAAAATGGCGTAACGTTTTATGACGATTCCAAGGGAACGAATGTTGGCGCGGTCGCACGCGCTCTGGAAACATTTTCCAGACCCATCATATTGCTTCTGGGAGGAAGAGACAAGGAGGGTAATTTTGGAATCCTGTCGGCCCTTGTCAGCACAAAGGTAAAAGAACTGGTTCTCTTTGGTGAAGCAAGAAACACCATAGGTGATCTTATTGGCGATATAGTAAAAACTCATAAGGCAGCAACGCTCAAAGAGGCCATAGAGATCGCATATCGGCATTCGTCACCGGGTGATGTTGTCCTGCTTTCCCCTGGATGTGCAAGCTTTGATGAGTTTTCCAACTACAAAGAACGAGGAAGGTTTTTTAAAGATGTGGTCAAAAATCTCTAAACTGTTCACAATGCCCCCGGCAGAAAAGAGACTCGATATTATCCTTCTCTTAGTGACACTGATACTGGTCACTATAGGCACGGTGATGATTTACAGTTCCAGTTCCATCCTGGCTATGAAGCGGTTTAACGATGGTCAGTTCTTTCTCAAGAAACAAATATTCTTCGTACTTTTAGGCTTAGGAATTATGGTTCTCATGACAAAGATTCCTTATGAGGCACTAAAAAAACTGGCCTATCCCGGTATTTGTCTATCGATCCTTCTTCTTGTTGCTATCCTTATACCGCATTTCGGAATCAAAGCGGGAGGCGCCACCCGGTGGCTCAAAATGGGCTTTTTTTCTTTTCAGGTAACGGAAATGGTCAAGGTTTCCATTGTGCTTTTTCTCGCGTATTTTTTAGCTAAGAAGAGCAGCCAGATAACTGATTTTAAGCGCGCTGTTCTTGTTCCTCTCAGTGTTGTATTGCTCATTGTTGGTCTGATCATGCTGGAGCCGGATTTCGGGACCGCCGTCATCATCACTCTCATTATGATGTTGATGTTCTATCTATCCGGATGCAGGGTTTTACATCTTGCAGGCATCGTGACCCTTTTTGTACCCGTCGGTATCTGGCTGATTTTTCACAAAAGCTATCGTGTGGCAAGGTTAATGAGTTTCCTTGATCCCTGGAAGGATCCCCAGCAGTCAGGATTTCAAATCATACAGTCTCTGCTTTCTTTTGGTTCAGGAGGCACTTTCGGTGTAGGTATCGGAGATGGAATGCAGAAACTTTTTTACCTTCCTGAACCACATACAGATTTTATTCTCTCGATTATTGCTGAAGAAAGCGGTTTCATCGGTGTTCTTCTTGTCATCTTTCTTTTCGCAATCCTCATTGTAAGGGGATTTATGATTTCTTTCAAAGCTCCCGATCTTTTCAGCACTCTTCTTGCCGCAGGACTGACCATGATTATCGCCCTCGAAGCATCCATCAATATCGCCGGCGTTATGGGCTTAATACCTCTCAAAGGTCTTGCCCTGCCGCTTGTCAGTTATGGCGGGACATCATTAATTATGTCTCTCACAACGGTAGGGATACTATTAAATATCTCTTCCTATGAAAAGTAGAAGCAATCAGGGTGGTATATGAATGTTATAATCGCTGGTGGCGGAACAGGAGGGCACCTTTTCCCGGGGATTGCTATTGCGGAAGAATTTTTGAAAAGGGATCGCGCACACAACATCCTCTTCATTGGTACCGAGAGAGGTCTGGAAAAAAGAATCCTTGGGGACCTGGGACTTCCTCTTCACACCCTTGCCGTGGAAGGAATAAAGGGAAAGGGTATCTATAAAAGTCTCAGCGCATTACTGAAGATTCCGGGAAGCTTGATTGAATCCTACAAGATGATCCGTGAGTGTGGACCGGATATCGTTATCGGCGTGGGAGGCTATGCCTCGGGACCGACAGTTATGGCGGCACATTTCATGGGTATCAAGACGGCTATTGCCGAACAGAATGCACTGCCGGGTGTTACTAACAGAATTCTCGGAAACTTTGTCGACGGGATCTTTCTCACCTTCCCGGAAACAAAAAAGTGTTTCCCTGAAAAAAAAACTATCGTTACGGGAAATCCTATCAGATCAGGTTTTTTTACAGAGACACATATCCCCAAAAATGCGGGTGGCACGTTCACTCTCCTTATTTTTGGAGGAAGCCAGGGCGCCCACAGCATAAATATGGCAATCCTCAATGCCCTCCCCTATCTGTCAGAAATTAAAGCAGCGCTGAAGATCATTCATCAGACTGGTGATAAGGATCTGAAAACCGTTTCCGAATTTTACCGATCCTGCGGGATAGATGCAGATGTTCTCCCCTTTATTATGGACATCGCCAAAACCTATAGATCCTCGAATTTACTCATTTGCAGAGCCGGCGCCACATCAATTGCAGAGATAACGGCCAGTGGGAAAGCTGCTATCCTAATCCCCTTCCCCTATGCGGTGAATGATCACCAGACAAAAAACGCGGAGGCACTCCTCCATGCAGGGGCTTGTGTAATGATACACGAAAAAGACCTGAGCGGTAAAAAATTAGCAGAAACCATTAAAGATTTGTACCACAACCCGGAAAGAATAAAAGAGATCGAAACAAGATCGGCTAACCTTGGCAATCCCAAGGCAGCAGCTCACATCGTCGATGCGTGTATGAAAATTATCGCTTCAAAAAAAGTATAAATTTTTGTGGATTTAATACAAGATATAGTATATAGGAAATTGCTACATACAATATAAGGTACTGTTTATTAAATAAGAATATGAAGAATGACACAAGAAGAGACAGTATGCGCAGAAAAGTGAAGTATATTCACTTTGTCGGAATAGGCGGCATCGGCATGAGCGGCATCGCGGAAGTGCTTCTCAATCTTGGTTATACAATCAGCGGCTCGGACCTTAGTCAATCCGATATCACACAAAGGCTTGCCTCCCTCGGCGCCAGAATTTGTTCAGGACATGATGCTTCCCACCTTGCTGACGCAGATGTAGTCGTTACGTCAACAGCAGTGAAGGCAGATAACCCCGAGGTTTTAGAAGCACATAGGAGAAATATCCCTGTCATACCGCGGGCAGAAATGCTGGCGGAATTGCTCAAGATGAAATTTTCCATTGCCGTATCAGGAAGCCATGGAAAAACAACGACAACTTCCATGATAGCCACAGTCCTCGCATCCGGAGGGCTTGATCCAACGATGGTGATTGGAGGCAAGCTGGCCAGTATCGGCAGCAATGCAAGGCTTGGAGATGGGGAGGTTATTGTGGCAGAGGCTGATGAAAGTGACGGCTCTTTTCTTGCGTTGTCTCCCTCTTTAGCCGTGATCACTAACATTGATCTCGAACACCTTGATCATTACAGAAACCTTGAAGAAATCAAAGATGCGTTCTTGAAATTCGCCAACATCGTACCCTTTTACGGATCTACAATACTTTGTCTCGACGACGAAAACGTAAAAGCAATTCTGCCGGAAATAAAAAGAAAAACTGTAACATATGGCCTTGCACCAACTGCGGACTATAGGGCAAGCGAAATAACATTTTCCGGGTCATCTTCCAGGTATATCCTCCACCATAAAGAGGACTCCTGTGGAGCCGTAACGCTGAATGTTCCGGGCCTTTTCAATGTGTATAATTCTCTGGCAGCAATTGCAGTAGCCAGAGAACTGGATATGGATTTTTCCTCCATCAAAGAAGGGCTGACAAGTTTTATCGGTGTTCAGCGACGGCTGGAGGTAAAAGGAAAAACCAATGGCATTACCATAGTGGATGATTACGGCCATCACCCGACCGAAATCAGGGAAACATTAAAAGCAGCAAAGCAGGTGTATGGGAACAAAATAATCGTTGTGTTTCAACCCCATCGTTATACCCGGACGAAAGCCCTCTTTGATGAATTTCTCATGGCCTTCCCCAATGCAGACACACTTATTGTTACCGATATCTACGCGGCGAGCGAAACCCCTATAGACGGCATAAACGCAAGAAACCTCTGTGATGCCATCCGTAATCGGGGTCACAAAGATGTACTATTTATAAGTAACTTTAATGAGATTGTGAATCATCTTCTTTCCATAGCCAAGCCCTCTGACGTCATTATCACACAGGGGGCGGGAAATGTGTGGAAGGTTGGTGAGGAATACCTGAAAAGAGCTTCACATAGGTAAGGTATCGGAGAAAACCATGTTGAGGGACAGGAAACTCCGAAATACTATATACGACTTTGTTTGCGGTAAGGTCCTCTTTGATGAGCCCATGTCCCGGCATACGTCAATGCGTGTCGGCGGGACAGCCGATGCGTTGGTGTTTCCGGGGAATGTGGAAGAACTGCGCGGTGTTTTTTGTGCGATGCGATCCTTGAAAATACCCTTTATCCCTATGGGCAACGGAACAAACTTACTAGTGAAGGATGGGGGTTATCGAGGAGCTGTAATCTCCTTGAAGGATATCAAGAACATGAGCTTGCTGGAAAGAGGTGCCGAAGAGGTATTGATATGCGCAGATGCCGGTATTGCTCTTTCTGAAATAGTTTTTCTGGCTGCAGAAAAATCTCTCGCGGGTATGGAATTTTGTGCCGGTATTCCCGGCAGCATCGGAGGAGCAGTGAAAATGAATGCCGGCGCCTACGGAACCGAAATCAAGGATACCATAGAATCTGTGAGGCTGATGAACGGCAAGGGAGAAACCCGAGAATATAAGAGGAATCTATTGAAGTTCTCCTATAGAAATCTCGACCTTCCGGAAAGTGCTATTATTACCGGGGCTTCATTTCTCCTAAACAGAGGAATCAAAAAGCAAATTCAGGCCAGAATTACGGAAATCCTGGGAATGCGCAAAGCAAAGCACCCTCTCGAATACTGCAACGCCGGCTCTATATTTAAAAACCCCCCGGGGAGGATTACCGCCGGGCAAATAATAGATGAAATCGGTCTTAAAGGCACGCAAGTAGGTGGCGCAAAGATATCAGAAAAACACGGGAATTTTATCGTGAATTGTGGCAATGCAAAAGCGGGCGATATCCTTGCCTTGATCGATATGGTGAAGAAAAAGGTGAAGGAAGAACGTGGTGTTGATTTGGAAACAGAAGTCAAAATCATCGGGGAAGATGGATGAATAATCCTTTCAAAACAAACTTTGAAACGCAGAAATACAGGCTGAAGAGGCGTTCAAAAAACATTGTACAGGAACTCTATAGAACAGTCCTGCTGCTATGCGTCATTGTTATTATCACCGCCGCATTGATTTACGGGTACATGTTCACAATAAGCTCCCCTTATTTTCATATTAAAGAGATAACTGTCCGGGGCTGCAAGGAACTCACAGAAAAAGAAATTCTCTCGCTCGCCGCCATTAAACCAGCTCAAAGCCTCCTGGCAATGAACCTTGATAAAGTTGCTCACAGGATTGAAGCAAACCCATGGATTAAAGAAGTTTACGTAGGGAGAGAACTTCCCAACCGCTTGATTATCGAGGTACGAGAAAGACTGCCGGTGGCATTAATCAAGCGTGATAACGGCTTTACCCTGTTGGACACAGATGGAGTAGCCTTTAAAAAACTTGAAAAAAATGATGAGCTCGATATTCCTGTACTCAACGTTAAGTTTTCCGAGAGCAGTGATTCTGAACTTTTTGCAAAATCACTTGAACTTCTCCGGTACCTTTCAACTTCACAAGATTTCCCCACGATAAAGAATATTTCAGAAATCCATGGTCATGATGTATTTGGCTTTTCTATTTTTACCGATAGCGGCCTTTGTATAAGACTAGGTTTTGACAGTTATCAAAATAAATTAAAGCGATTAAACCCTGTCATGGCCGATCTGGAACGGCGGAATCTGAGGTTGGGTTTTCTCCTCATTGATCTCAATGACCCTGCGAAAATCACTGTCCAGAAGAAAGAAGTGTTTGGTCCTAAAATGCAGACAGGCTCCAAGAAAGGGTATAGGATATGACACTCTCAGTCGGTTGGCCTCTGGTAAAGAGAAGAAATTTTAGCATATTGAATCCGGCAGCAAGCGCATTCCCTGTGCCTTGCCGCGGAGTAAGCAAGAGAATGGGTAATATTATTCCTTATGGATCGAAGATTCTGTGCAGCAAAACTGCGGTGAGATTCAAATAACAGATATGGTCCACGATAAATGAGGAAAGGCGGGGCGAGGATGGTCAAAAAAGGGCATGTAATTGTGGGCCTTGATATAGGCACCACAAAAACCTGTGCCATAGTAGCGGAAATGACAGATACAGGTATTGACATTATCGGGATAGGGTCCCATTCCTCGGAAGGCTTGAGAAAAGGTGTTGTCGTGAATATTGAGAACACCGTAGATGCCATTAAAAAGGCTGTGGATGAAGCCGAACATATGTCCGGTTGCGAGATCAGTTCCGTGCATGTGGGAATTGCCGGTGGACATATAAAGGGACAAAACAGTCTGGGTATCGTGGCCGTGAAGGGTCGAGAGGTTGATGATGATGATGTCCAGCGGGCAATCGAAGCATCAAGAGCCATTGCCATACCCCTGGACAGAGAAATCCTACACACACTGCCCCAAAGTTATGTTGTTGACGACCAGAATGGCATTAGGGATCCCATCGGGATGTCCGGTGTTCGTCTCGAAGCGAAAGTTCATATTGTCACAGGGGCATCCGCATCTGTACAGAATATTGTAAAATCGGTGAATCGAGTGGGACTGGATATTGACGATATCGTTCTTGAACAATTGGCATCAAGTGAAGCAGTTCTTAGTACCGATGAAAAAGATCTGGGAGTGGTTCTCTTAGACATTGGTGGCGGTACTACGGATATTGCTGTTTTTTCCGACGGGAGCATTAAACATACTGCCGTAATACCTGTAGGGGGTAATTTTATCACCAGCGATATTGCTACCGGCTTGAGAACACCTCTTACAGAAGCAGAAAAAATTAAATTAAAGTACGGATGTGCGTTTTCTCCAATGATACCTAAAAATGAAATCATTGAGGTCCCCAGTGTAGGAGGACGAGAACCGAGAGAAGTTACCCGTCAGATCTTGGGTAGAATTATTGAACCCCGGACTGAAGAGATTCTGAATATGTCTTACAAAGAAGTTATAAAATCAGGATATGAAGATATACTTGCCGCCGGGGTTGTATTGACTGGAGGAACATCCATCATGGCGGGAGTCACGGAATTAGCCGAGCACGTTTTTAATATGCCTGTGAGAAGAGGCTGTCCGACAGGGATCGGAGGGTTGACGGATGTTGTAAACTCTCCCATGTATGCAACAGGAGTGGGGCTTGTTATCTATGGAAGTAAAAATGTATCGAAAGAAGATTTGAAAAGGTTTGAAATGAACGTTTTCGGAAAAACATTACATAATATAAAAAAATGGTTTTTGGAATTTTTTTAATGGGGAGGGAGGGTTATGTTTCAATTAATGGAGCCAGCGATCACAAATTCAGCAAAGATTAAAGTAATCGGCATAGGTGGAGCGGGGGGTAATGCCGTAAACACCATGATATCGTGCAACCTCCAGGGTGTCGATTTCATTGCGGCGAACACCGACGCCCAGGCCTTGGGAGCATCCGTTGCACCTATCAAGATTCAGATCGGCGCTGAAGTTACTAAGGGACTGGGTGCCGGTTCTGATCCCGATGTAGGAAGAAGGTCCGCCATTGAAACAAAAGACATATTAAAAAATAACCTTGAGGGGGCAGATATGGTCTTTATCACTGCCGGTCTGGGCGGTGGTACGGGTACCGGCGGCGCACCCATAGTGGCAGAAATCTCCAAAGAAATGCAGGTCCTCACCGTTGCCGTCGTGACAAAACCCTTTCTCTTTGAGGGGAAAAAAAGAAATCTGCAAGCGGAAGAGGGTATTGAAGAATTGAGAAAGATTGTGGACACCTTAATCATTGTCCCCAATCAACGGCTTCTCAGCCTGGGTGGTAAAAATATTTCACTTCTGGACGCATTCAAGAAAGCAGATGATATCCTGTACCATGCCGTAAAAGGAATTTCCGATTTGATCATGGTTCCGGGATTGATTAACCTCGACTTCGCCGATGTGAAAACTATCATGTCCGACATGGGAATGGCGCTTATGGGAACCGGAGTTTCAAGCGGTGATAACAGGGCAGTGGAAGCCGCACAAAGAGCAATATCATCTCCTCTTCTTGAAGACAATACCATACAAGGCGCGCATGGCATTCTGCTCAATATTACCGGGGGGCCCGATATGACTCTTTATGAAATCAATGAGGCGTCATCTCTGATTCAGTCAGAGGCCCATGAGGATGCCAATATAATTTTCGGGACCGTCGTTGATGAGAATATGGGCGACGAAATACGCATCACAGTCATTGCTACAGGATTCGAAGCAGAAAAAAACAAGCAGGTCATGAAGAATATCCCTCGTATGGGCTCTCACAAAAGAGAGGATCTCTCCATGCCAGCATATCTGAGACAGGAAAAACCAATTGAGAATGTCAATGTGGTAAAGCTGGGAATGGTTGATGACATAGACAATATGGATCTTGAGATACCCACCTTCTTAAGAAGACAGGCTGACTGAAAGGTGAAACACGAAATCCTAAATCCGGAATGCTTAACAATATCAAAATTTACATGAGCAAGACATTATATCCCGCCGAAGGCGAGCGTAACGGAAAATGAATCAGAACAATATCCCGCCCAAGACGGATGATCTTTGAACTTGTTGAGGATTAAGAAATTAGGATTTAGGATTATATGTCTTGGAAACTTAAAAAAAAATATTTTGATCTTGTGGCCGAGGAAGAGGGATATCAGAAAAAGATATGGGGAGAACTCCTCACGGTTTGTATTGCCTACCCAAGTTATTATCGGACAGGAATGTCCAATCTTGGATTTCAAACAATTTATGCATTAATAAACCGTAACACATCATTCCTTTGTGAAAGGACCTTTCTCCCCGATCCCGAGGATGAAACCGAATTCACTATGGGATTAAACTCTCTTTTCAGTCTGGAATCGCAGAAATCACTCACAGAATTTGATATTATCGCTTTTTCCATACCCTTTGAAAACGATTACCCCAATATACTGAAGATGCTAAGCATGGCGGGCATTACCCTCACCGCTCGTGAGAGGAAAGAAACAGAGCCTCTTATTGTCGGTGGCGGTGTCTCAGTAACGTTGAATCCGGAGCCGTTGGCGGATTTTTTCGACCTTTTTTTACTGGGAGAGGGGGAAGACATTCTGCCGGAATTCCTTAAACTCTTTAAGGATTCCCGCGGCCTCGGTTTTAATCGGAACGAATTGTTATATACCATCCAGGAAGAAATCGAAGGAGCGTATGTTCCAAAATATTACAAAGTTAATTACAAAGATAACCATCTCATCGCACATATGGAACCGCTCAAATCTTCATTTCCGTATACAATAAAGAGAAGACATGTCGAAGACATCAACACGTTCACGACTGATCAATGCATTACCACTCCTCACGCAGAGTTCAAGGAATTGTTTCTCACGGAGGTGAGCAGAGGATGCCATCGTGGATGTCGTTTTTGCGCGGCAGGATTTCTCTATCGACCCGTGAGATTCAGGAATTTACAGACACTCAAGCCGTCATTTCTTAGAGGAATCCATAGACAGCGGAAGATCGGGCTTTTAGGAACAGCCGTTTCCGATCACCCGGAACTTCTTTCCCTCTGCCGGTATATAACGAACCAAAACGGCAAAGTGGCTATCGGTTCATCCAGGCTGGACAAACTGAACACCGAATTGGTTTCTTTGCTGAAGAAATCATCTGTTGAGACCGTATCTCTGGCACCGGAGGCAGGTAACCAACGTCTCAGGAATCTCATCCATAAAGGTATCACAGACGAAGATATTTCGCGTGCCTTAGAATTGCTCATCGAATATGGAATCGTTAATATCAGGCTCTATTTTATGATTGGCTTGCCAACGGAACAAGAAGAAGATATCGAAGATATCACAACTACAATCAGAAGGATTAAACACCACGCAGTAAAATCTTCTGCGGGGAGAAGAAATTTCAAACGCATTACTTTAAGCATTAATCAGTTTATTCCAAAGCCTGCAACGCCCTTTCAATGGTATCCTCTGGAAGATATTAATACCGTCAGGAAACGGATACAGAAGATTGAACGTTCCCTGCGCAAAGAAACATATGTAAATGTAATTCATGACCTCCCAAAGTGGAATTATATACAGGCGTTGCTTTCCCTTGGTGACAGAAAGATCGGCAAAATTCTTCTCGCAGCTCATCAAAACAAGGGCAACTGGCCTAAGGCCTTTAAAGAAGTCAACGTGAATCCGGATTTCTATGTGTATCGACACAAAAGTACCGGGGAAATATTGCCGTGGGATTTTATCGATCACGGGATCAGGAAGCAGGATATTATTGATGAATACAAAAAAACATTACTATGCTGAACCCTTGTACAAATAGTACCGGCGATTCGCATACATGCATTATTGGGGCGACTCCATGAAAAAAATACTGGTATGCATTCTAAGTGCTCTGTGCTTTTTCGACATTGCATTTTCAGTTACAGATGTGAAGGCTTCAGGATGGCTGGAAAAAGGGGTAGAATTAGTAGTGAAGGGCAAATACAATGAAGCGATACACGCTTTTAATCAAGCCATTCAGCTTGATCCCACAGATGCCGTCGCATATAATAATAGAGGGGCTGCCTATGGGCAAATGGGAAACCATACACAACAGATCGAAGACTGTAATAAGGCCCTGCAATTCAATCCTAAAGATGCCGTCGCGTATAATAATCGCGGTGTTGCCTATGGGGAATTAGGTAATTACGAACAGGAGATTAAGGATTGCACGAAAGCCATTGAACTCAATCCAACACTGGCTGTCGCGTATTACCATCGCGGGATTGCTTATCAAAAATTGGGAAACCGCAAACAGGCAGAGAAGGATAAAAGAATGGCGTATTCATTGAATCCGAAAAGAACGTGGGACAAAGTGGAAATAGTAGCGACTGAAAAAGTTACGAGTAAGGTGAATGAAAACTATTAAAATTGCTTCTTACAATGTGAATTCCATACGATCACGCCTCCACATTATTATTCCGTGGCTTAAGGAGATGCGCCCTGATGTTTTCTGTATGCAGGAAACCAAAGTTGAAGATGGGAAATTCCCCATCGGAGAATTTAAAGACGCGGGCTATCATGTAATTTTCAAGGGAGCAAAACGTTACAACGGTGTAGCAATAGCATCACTGGAACAACCGGAGATGATAAATTCCGGCCTTGATGATGGCGACCACCCTGATCAGGACCGTCTGATCAGGGGTGTATTTTCAGGAATACACATAATAAACACCTATGTCCCCCAGGGAAGGGACCGGGAAAGTCCTCACTTTACCTACAAGCTCGAGTGGTTTAAGCGTCTCAGAGACTTCCTGGAAAAATCATATTCACCAAACCAGCCATTGATCTGGTGCGGCGATCTGAACGTAGCGCCGGAAGCCATAGATGTTCATGATCCGAAAAGGCTTCTGGGCCACGTCTGTTTCACACCGGAGGTATGGGATGCGTTTAATCTCGTAAAATCATGGGGACTGGTCGATATTTTCCGACGATTTCACCCCGGCGAAACCGGTAATTATACTTTTTATGACTACCGGGTACCAAAATCCGTGGAAAGAGGACTTGGCTGGCGGGTAGACCATATCCTTGCGACATCAACCTTAGCCACAAAAGCTATCAGCTGTACAATTGACATGAGTACACGGATTGCTGAAAAACCGTCCGACCATATCGTGCTCGTTGCTGAATTCAAACTCTGACAGGAGAGAAAAACATGAATGAGACCGTTGACATCCTGAAAATTAATGAAGAAATAGCCAGAAAATTCAGGAAGGTAGAAGAATCTCTTCCCTCTTCCTGTACAATCAAAGATCTCTTTGAAAAACTCCTCATGCAGATTGAAGAAGAATTTCACATTCCGTTTGTCTGGATTTCCATTCTCAATGAGCGTAATGTAATCGACGTAATAAAGGTATGTAAGGCCTCTAAAATTCTCAAGGATCGTATAAATATCTTAGACCGGAAAGTGTTCCTCGATCTTGTCGCAGAAGGCACGATGCCAAAGCTCATTAATGATAATTTAAAACCCTTCTATAAACTTCTCCCACGCAACAAGAAATATTTTATCAAGTCCCTCGCCATTGCTCCCATGACTCTTAACAGCGAAATAATCGGCAGTATTAATTATGGTGACTTCTCAAGTCTGCGCTACCAGCCGGGCATGGATACAAGTCTCCTTGAAAAACTGGCGTTCAATGTCTCTGCCCGTCTTTCGGCCATCACAGCTGAAAAAGATGATATCTGCAATGAAACAATGAAATAAAAACTGATTATACTTCGAGAGGTCGTGCAAACCCTAGTTACCTCATTTCCTGTAATACCCGGGAAATGATATTATCGATAAAAACCTCTATTTCCTCAGCATCATCCATCAGCAACACACTGCTCAACGCCCTTTTCGCATCGGCCTGCGTTACGTTTCTTATCAGCTGTTTGATCATAGGAACCGAGGGGGCATTCATGCTTAGCTGATCAACGCCCATTCCCAGGTAGAGATATGCACATTTAGGATTTGCCGCCGCTTCGCCGCAGACAACCATAGGCTTATTCATTTTTTTACACGCCGAGACAACGCCGGCTATTGTTGAAATAACCGCCGGGTGAAGCGGATTATACATGGGGGCAACCTTCTGGTTATTTCTATCGACAGCAAGGATAAACTGAACCAGATCATTTGTTCCGACACTTATAAAATCCACGTAGTTAAGCAGCTTTTCCAGAATCACGACGGCCGCTGGCACCTCCAGAAGGATGCCTATTTTGATCGTACGGTCACAGGGTATTTCCCTCTCTTGTAAACGTGCCTTCTCCTCTTCTAAAATTGTTAGGATGTCCTTTATTTCCCTCACTGAGGAAACCATGGGAAAAAGAATTCGTAATGGACCGAACGCCGATGCTTTCAAAATGGCTCGTATCTGTTCCTTGAAGACATTTCTAAGTTCAAGAGATACCCTGATAGATCTCCATCCTAAATAGGGGTTATCCTCTTTGGGATAATCCAGGTAGGAGAGAAATTTATCGCCGCCTACATCGAGGGTGCGTATGGTGACTTCTTTTCCCTTCGCCGCCTCCAGTACCCTCCGGTAGAGAGTCGCCTGCTCATCTTCAGAGGGAAAGCGCTCTCTCACCAGAAATGGGAATTCCGTTCTATAAAGACCAACATGGTCCGCCCCGGATTTTTCCACCATCTCAAAATCAGAGAGAAGACTTATATTCGCACCAAGTTTTACTTCGAAGCCATCCCGCGTTTCCGGCTTTCGCGGTCTGAGGGCATCCAGCCTTTCACCCTGCCGGGTTTTCTCGTCTTCAAGTCTTTTATATTCCTGTATAATCATCTCTGACGGGTTGGGAAAAATAAGGCCCGATGTACCATCGACAATCACGAAATCGTTCTCTTGAGTCTCTTTCAGCATCACCCTGGGAATAATGATCATAGGTATTTCAAAGGATCTTGCCAGGATCGCCACATGGGACGTTTCGCCGCCTTTCGATAGAATTATACCTTTAAGGTTCTCCTGCCTCAGGAGGATCAATTCAGCAAGAGACAAACTAGAGGCAATGATAATAGTCTTTCTGGAGAATACCCGGTGTTCCTCATCCTCGAGGCCGAGGAGATTCCTTAATATTCTTCTCCCCACGTTTTCAATATCAAAACCCCTTTCCCGCAGATAGGGATCATCTATCCTAGAAAACACCCTCACATAGTTTAGGATGACCTCCTTCAAAGCATATTCGGCGGCATACTTTCGCTTAATATAAGAAATGACTTTATACCTCAGGCCACTATCACGGAGATACATCAGGTACGTATGGAAAATACCCTCGTTTTCAGGAGACAGCTCAGATTTTACATTCTCGCAGAGTTTGACTACCTCCGCCTCAGAACGTCTTATGGCGTTCTCGAACCTGCTGATCTCATGATCCACATCGGCGGCTTCATGAAAATATACTTCAGAGAATCCTACGGACTCCCGGAGGTAATGGGCATACCCATCACCAAATCCGGCAGATACAGGTATCCCCTTTATGAGATCCTTCTTGGCTAATTGCGCCATTTTTCTCCTCTGTGAGTCAGAAAATATCAGCTCTTTCTCATCTGTCTTTTCCATTATTAATTTCAGACTCCTGAGAAGATTGGCATATGCCGCCTCACCGGCTATCTGAGAGGCAATCATGGAAAAAATCGGAATGTCCGATTCATCTATGGCCGTTTCATCCAAGGTCTGTATGACCAACACTCCCAGAATTTCTCCATGATACACGAGAGGCAGGCCTAGAAAACTGTGGTACCTCTCTTCACCGCTGCCCTCGAAATACTTGTATCGTGGATGGAGAACGGGATTCTTTACCAACACGGGCTTCATCTCCTCAAGGACGAGGCCCGTCAAGCTCTCATGAACACCCATGCATATTTTACCGACCATCTCCTCGCGCAAACCGACTGTTGCAACCAGGGACAGGCAATTCTTGTCCTCGTCAAATACATAGACAGAACAAACATCAACACAAAATTTATCGGCAATAAGTTTTGCGATATTATGGAGTGTTTCCGCAGGACCACTGGAACCTGTAATGATCCTTCCTACATCTTCAATGATTGATATGCCCTTCTCTTCAAATGTACGTATTCTCATATTTCCAATATCCATATATTCTTGTAAGCTCAGTTCTCTGGCTTTTGGCTCGCGAAGCTACCATGAATTCTGGCATTGAACAATGACTTTTCGCGAAGTTTTTCATCATTGTTCAGCAATAGAGACAGGCCATGTGAAAGCACTTCGCCATCTACCAGTGTATCCGGTTATTTACCCAACCTACATACATTCATTTTTTGGATTTACTACAAGAAATGCAGGTAAGCTTCACGTTGATGTGTATCCCCATAACTCAGGTATTACTTTGAAAAT
>CAZMBE010000004.1:128451-129593 GCA_964564625.1 uncultured Syntrophaceae bacterium
GAAATTCTCAGGATTCGATCGATGTCCCCCATGCAATTCAACTTCAAAGAACCTAGCATTGGCATGTGATAGTAATCGCGCGCTCTTTATCACACTTTCCCACAGGCGAATACTCCCTCGATGACATTAATTTTCTATTCTTTCAGGCAACTCTTTACCCTGCTCTTAATTCATGATACAAACTAAGAATAGGAAATGCCCTTCAGGCAGGGCCTTTTTACAATCATTTCAATATACCATGGAGAATTTTATTTAGTCAGAATGCAGCGGCATCGGCCCAAACGGTTCACCAAAAATAAATCTAATAGAAGTCACAAATCACACGATCACCCGCGACTACACGCTGACGCAGAACCTGTTCTCAAGCGGATTTTCGCGAAAATCGGGAAGCCCATTTCCACGCCATTCACCCCTGATGCGTTTCAACTCCAGGCCCTGAAAGCCATAGGGAACACCGATTGCCTTGTGATTGCACCGACAGGGTCCGGGAAAACATGGATTGCGGAGCAGGCGATTCGCTCCGTGTTTGAGAAGGGGGGGCGATGCTGGTATGCCTCTCCCCTGAAGGCTCTCACCAATGCGAAATGGGTCGAATTCGGCCTTCATTTCGAAAGTCGGAATGTCGGTATCTTGACAGGTGATACGAAAGAAAATGCCGATGCGCCGATTATTGTGGGCACGACGGAAATTCTGAGAAACCAGCTTTACGACGTCATGCACCGCGGTGAGGACCTGAGGTGCGATCTCGTAATCCTTGATGAGGCCCATTTTCTGGGAGACAATGACAGAGGGGTCGTGTGGGAAGAGGTCATGATCTATCTCCCCGTCAGGATACACCTTCTTCTGCTCTCCGCCACCATAGGAAACGGTGACGAGATCGCCAGCTGGCTCTCCACGATACGGGGAAAGGAATGCGTTGTCGTCAGGGAAGAAAAGAGGCCGGTCCCCCTGTATCCCCTGTTCCTCCACCCTACCGGGAGAATTATGCCCTATCTGGAAAAGAAGAGGCTTTTCAGTAAGATCAGCGAATTCCTCCGAGAAAAACAGAAACGGCAGCCCTATCGGGGGAGGCCCCCCCACTTTGGGGACATTATCCGAATTTTAGAGAAGTATCAGCTGCTGCCGGCCATCTTTTTCCTCAA